>JBOHGX010000431.1:0-13403 GCA_050700255.1 Pseudonocardiaceae bacterium | reverse complement strand
CGAGCGGCTCTGACAGGAGGCACGGAATGATTCGTTGGGACGCCGATGCCGACGGCATCGTCACGCTGACCATGGACGACCCGGAGCACTCGGCGAACACCATGAACGAGCGCTACGTCACGTCGATAGGCGACACCCTGGACCGCCTGGAAGCCGAGCGCGACTCCATCACCGGGGTCATCCTCACCTCGGCGAAGAAGACCTTCTTCGCCGGCGCTGACCTCAACGCGCTGCGCGCCGCCACGGCGGCTCGCGTCGATGAACCCGGCGCCCGCGAGTTCGCCGCGCACATCGCGCTGCTCAAAAACCAGCTGCGACGTCTGGAGAAGCTGGGCCGCCCGGTCGTCGCCGCCATCAACGGCACAGCGCTGGGCGGTGGCCTGGAGCTCGCGCTGGCCTGCCATCACCGGATCGCGCTGGATGCCCCCGGTAGCAAGATCGGTTTTCCCGAGGTGACCCTCGGGATACTGCCCGGCCTCGGTGGGGTGGTCCGCACGGTGCGGATGCTGGGCCTGGCCAACGCGCTGACCCAGCTGCTGTTGCAGGGCCAGCAGGTGCGCCCGGCGCGGGCCAAGGAGATCGGCATCGTCGACGAGGTCGCCGCCAGCCCGCAGGAGTTGCTCGCCAAGGCCCGGCAGTGGATCATGGCGAACCCGCAGGCGCAGCAGCCCTGGGAGGCCAAGGGCTACAAGATTCCCGGTGGAACGCCAGCCACCCCGGCGTTGGCCCAGCTGCTGCCCGGATTCCCGGCCACGCTGCGCAAGCAGCTCAAGGGTGCACCGATGCCGGCGCCGCACCACATCTTGTGTGCCGCCGTCGAGAGCGCGCAGGTCGACGTGGACACGGCGCTGCAGATCGAGGGCCGCTACTTCATGGACCTCGCCACCGGCCAGGTCGCCAAGAACATGATCAAGGCGTTCTTCTTCGACCTGCAGCACATCAACTCCGGCGGCAGCCGGCCCGACGGATACCCCAAGCGGACCTTCAGCAAGGTCGGTGTGCTCGGCGCGGGAATGATGGGTGCCGGCATCGCCTACTCCTGCGCTCGCGCGGGCATGGACGTCGTGCTCAAGGACACCGACCTGGCAGCGGCGAGCCGGGGCAAGAGCTATTCCGCCAGGCTGCTGGACAAGGCCGTGTCCCTGGGTAGATCCACCCCAGACCAGCGCGAGGAGATGCTGGCCCGGATCATCCCGACCGCCCGCGTGGAGGATCTCAAGGGCTGCGATCTGGTGATCGAGGCGGTGTTCGAGGACCCGGCGGTGAAGAAGAAGGTCTTCACCGAAATCGTCGACGTGGTCGATCCCGATGCCCTGCTGTGCTCGAACACCTCGACCCTGCCGATCACCGACCTCGCGTCGGCAGTCGATCGCCCGGCCGACTTCCTCGGTCTGCACTTCTTCTCGCCGGTGGACAAGATGCCGCTGGTGGAGATCGTCCGCGGGCAGCAGACGTCCGACGCGGCGCTGGCCGCCGCGATCGACGTCGTGCAGCAGATCCGCAAGACCCCGATCGTGGTCAGCGACAGCCGTGGCTTTTTCACCAGCCGGGTGATCGGCACCTACATCAACGAGGGTGTGGCCATGCTCGCGGAGGGAGCGGCCCCGGCGTCCATCGAGCAGGCCAGCGCCCAGGCCGGTTACCCGGCGCCGGTGTTGCAGCTGGTCGACGAGCTGACCTTGACGCTGATGCGCAAGATCCGTGCGGAGACCAGACGTGGCGTCGAGGCGGCCGGCGGCGTCTGGACCCCGCATCCCGCCGACGTGATCGTTGACCGGATGGTGCTGGACTTCGAACGTCCGGGGCGTTCTGGCGGTGCCGGGTTCTACGACTACGCCGACGGCCGGCGCACCCGGCTGTGGCCCGGCCTGGCCGAGCATTTCGGCCCGTCTCGTCCGGATGCGATTCCTTTTGGGGACATGAAGGAACGGATGCTGTTCGCCGAGGCGCTGGAGACCGCGAAATGCTTCGACGAGGGCGTCATCACCTCGGTTCCCGACGCCAACATCGGCTCCATCATGGGTATCGGGTTCCCGCCGTGGACCGGCGGCGTGGTGCAGTTCATGACCGGCTACCCCGGTGGCCTACCCGGCTTCGTCGCCCGAGCCGAGCAACTGGCCGACCGTTACGGCCCCCGCTTCACCCCACCGCCGTCCCTGATCGCCAAGGCCACCACTGGCGAGTTCTTCACGTAGTCCCCCGCGATATGGATGCTTGTCGTTGCTGAGGCACGCCTCGCGACAACGACAAGCATCCATGTGTCACGTCGAGGATCGGGATAGCGTGACGGCGTGAATGTCAGCGCGGCGAGCCGTGACGCAGCGGCTGCGGTGCCTTACCCGTTGCGGGTGGCGGCGGCGGTGTCCTGGCGCGTGCTGGTGGTGCTGGGGTTGACCGTGGTGGTGGGTTACGTGGTGGTCGCCCTGCGGGTGGTGGTGATCCCGGTAGCGGTGGCGTTGTTGTTGACCGCGCTGCTGGGGCCAGTGGTGGACTGGTTGACCGGACACCGGGTGCCCAGGGGCCTTGCCACCGGGGTGGTGGTGATCGCTGGGTTGTCCGCGATCTGTGGGCTGCTGGCGTTCGTGATCCAGGCCTTCGTGACGGGGTTGCCCGCACTGCAGGTTCAGGTCACCGGCGGTCTCCAGCAGATCCGGAGGTGGTTGCAGGATCCGCCCTTCGGCCTACCCCCGATTGACCTGCAGAACCTGCTGGATTCAGCGAGCCGGTCGTTGGTCGCCAACCGGGATGCGATCACGTCGGGTGCGTTGTCCACCGCATACACCGTGGGGCAGTACCTCGCCGGTGCCGCGCTGGCGTTGTTCACGTTGATCTACTTCCTGTACAGCGGTAGGTCGATGTGGGGTTTTGCGTTGCGGGGCGTGCCGCGCTGGGCCCGGGGCCGGTTCGATGTCGCCGGGCAGCGTGGGTTTGCGTCGCTGGTGGGATTCATCCGGGCCACCGTGCTGGTGGCGGTGGTGGATGCGGTGGGGATCGGGATCGGGTTGGTGGTAGTGGGTGCCCCGTTGGTGGTGCCGTTGGCCGCACTGACGTTTCTGGCGGCGTTCATCCCGGTGATCGGTGCGGTGGTGTCCGGAGTGGTCGCGGTGCTGGTGGTGTTGGTAGCCAACGGTGTGGTACCGGCGCTGATCGTGCTGGGGGTGGTGATCGGGGTGCAGCAGTTGGAGGGCAATGTGTTGCAGCCGCTGCTGATGGGTCGCGCTGTCCAGCTCAACGGGGTGGCGGTGGTGCTGGCCGTTGCGGTGGGCGCTGTGCTGGCCGGTATTGCTGGTGCGCTGCTGGCGGTGCCGCTGCTGGCCATGCTGAACTCGGGGGCTCGGGCGCTGGTCAGCAAGGACGTCGAGGGGGTCCAGCGCTCCGCCGTGGCGGCCGATGCGCCGGTGGACCCGCTCATCGCGCGGCACGCTGATAAGCCGGACCGCGGGTGACGCCCGCGGACCTTGCTCAGGCTCGGGACCGCACGATCCCCGACGTGCTGCCCGGCCCCGGCGACCCCCCGCTACGGGTGCTGTTCTGCGGGATCAACCCGGGCATGGTCTCCGCCGCCACCGGCCATCACTTCGCTCGGCCGGGCAACCGATTCTGGCCGGCGCTGCACGGCGCCGGGTTCACTCCCCGGCGGTTGCGGCCCGATGAGCAGTACCTGTTGCCGTCCCTCGGGCTGGGCATCACCAACATCGCGTCTCGGGCCACCGCCCGGGCCGACGAATTGAGCACAGCGGAACTGGTGGCAGGCGGCGAGAGACTCTGGGACCTCGTGCGTGACCTGCGTCCGGCTGCCCTGGGTGTCGTCGGCATCACTGCCTACCGGGTGGCCTTCGCCGCACCGCGCGCCATGGTCGGACTGCAGGGCGCCGCTCTGGGCGCCACCCTGGTGTGGGCGTTGCCCAACCCCAGTGGGCTGAACGCGCACTGGTCGCTGCCCGCGATGGTGGCCGAGTTCACCCGCTTCAGGATGAGCTGTCCGATCCGTTCAAGACATCCGACGGCCGACGCCGACGGGGCGCCGCACGTGGAGCTCGCGTTGCCGGGCGGGCTTCGGCTGACTTGGGACACCGAGGACACCAGCGGTACCCCGGCGAGGGCGCGCACCTCCCGGGCTAGGTATGCCTGATCGGCATAGCCGGCACGGGCTGCCGTGACCGCAAAGGACGCTCCCTGCCCGGCGACCCGCAGCGCCAGGCGGAACCGGAGGATGCGGCGCAGCACCGAGGGGCCATAGCCGAACGCGTCTCGGCACCGCCGGTGCAGCGTGCGCTCGGTCCAGCCCAGCGCGTCCGCCGTTGCCGCCACACTGGACCCGGTCTGCAGCCGGCGGAGCACCGCACCCAGCGCGAGGTCCGGCTCGGTGGCCCGGGAGGCGACCGCAGCCGCGAGCGCGACGGCCCGGTTGGGCGACTCAGCGATCCGCCGCGAGACCGTGGTGCCCGGCCAGAGGTCCTCAAGCCGGAGCCGCTGATCCCGCAGTGCCCACGCGGGCACCCCCAGTACACCGGGGCGGCGCCGGGGCGGAACCGTAGCCCGGTCACTACCTGCCGGGAACCCATGGTCGTCAGAAACGCTCGGCTATCCGGACCGGCGACGTGCACCGCGCCGTCCATCCAGATCAAATCCATGCAGCCGTCGGGTAACACCCGTAGCTCTCGGGCCGCGGTTGTCTCGTTGCGCCACACGCAGGCCACCACCCCCGCCAATCCGGCCGGGGGTGGGGTGCTCCCGGTAGCTACTCAGCATCTCCGGCAGTATCCCGCGCACCGGCACTGCCGTAGTGCAGTGGGCGGTCCCGGTCATGAGGGACGCAAGGGTCAGTGTGGATAGTTCGATGCACCCTGGCATGATCCGCAGCCATGCCGGCCGCCACCGACATCATGACCCCGCTGTGGCGGGGAGTGGTGGTATTACGGATCGTCACGGCCGCGTTCGCGATCGCGGCGATCATCGTGCATCACGACGGCTACGCCCGCCCGAACCTGGGCTGGGTGGTACTGGCCGGCATCGCGATCTGGACCATCTTGACTTGCCTGGCCTACAGCTATGACGTCACCCGCCGGATCCCCATCATCGGGCTCGACCTGCTGGTGACCCTGGTGTTGATGGGCTCCTCCGTACTGGTGCTGTCCCCCGAACAGCTCACCGAGGTCACCCAGCGAACCCCGCTGCTGACCACGGTGTGGGCCTGCGGACCGGTGGTCGCCGCCGCGGTGCACGCCGGCTGGGTCGCGGGGGCGCTGTTCGGTGCTGCCGTGTCGATCGCCGATATCTGGGTGCGCGGATTCTTCAGCACCGACCTCGCCCGTGACACAATCCTGCTGGTCGGCACCGGTTTTGTGCTCGGGCTGGTCGCGACGGCAGCTCGCCGGGCGACTGAGCAGCTGCGCAGCGCGTCCCGCGCCGAGGCGGCCACCGCCGAACGGGAGCGGTTGGCCCGGTCCGTCCACGACAGCGTCGTGCAGGTGCTGGCCCGGGTGCGGGCCCAGGGTGGCCACCTCGACGGGGAAGCCGGTGAACTGGCCCGGTTGGCCGGGGAGCAGGAGATCGCGCTGCGTTGCCTGTTTCACGCCGCGCCACCGGGCGACACCGGTGAGCAGGACCTGGCTGCCGCGCTGCAACAACTGGCCAGCTCGCGGGTTGAGGTCTCGGTGCCCGCGACCGCCGTGCCGCTGCCGGCCTGCGACGTCGATGAGCTGGTCGCCGTCGTCCGTGAGGCGCTGGCCAACACCGCCCGGCACGGCGGTCCGGAGGCGAGGTCGTGGGTGCTGGTCGAGGATCTCGGCGAGGAAGTGGTGCTTACCGTCCGCGACGACGGTCCCGGTGTCGAGGTCGGTCAGCTCGCTGACGCCGAGGCGGATGGCCGGATGGGAGTGTCGCGCTCAATCCGCGGCCGGGTGGCCTATCTGGGCGGCACCCTGACCTTGGAGACCGGCCCCGGTCAGGGCACCGAATGGGAGGTGCGGCTACACCGCGTCCGGCTGGGCGTGCTGCAGTGAGGGTCCGGGTCATGGTGGTGGACGACCATCCGATCTGGCGGGCCGGGGTGGCTCGAGATCTCGGCGAGCGGGGCTTTGAGGTAGTTGGTACCGCGGCGGACGGTGCGGCCGCGCTACGTATTGTCCCGGCCGCCAGCCCGGACGTCGTCTTGATGGATCTGCACTTCGCCACCGGCGGGCCGTCGGGAGCTGAGACCACCCGGCGCATCATCGGCACCTGGCCCGACATCCGGGTGCTGGTGCTGTCCGCCTCCGGTGAGCATGCCGATGTGCTGGCCGCTGTGCAGGCAGGTGCCTCGGGGTATCTGCAGAAGTCCGCGTCGGTGGAGGAACTGGTCGAGGCCGTGCGCCGGACCGCGGAGGGAGACGTGGTTTTCAGCGCCGGCCTCGCCGGCTTGGTGCTCGGCGAGTACCGCCGGATGGCGCTGGACTCTCGAACGGACTTGCCGCGGCTCACTGACCGTGAGACCGACGTGCTGCGGCAGGTGGCCAAGGGGCGCACCGCCCGCCAGATCGCCGCTCAACTGGGAATCAGTCACCGCACTGTGGAGAACCACGTGCAGTCCACTTTGGGCAAACTGCAGTTGCACAACCGGGTTGAGCTGGCCCGCTACGCGATCGAGCACGGCCTCGCCGACCAGTAAGCGGCTCTTCAAGGACCGCCAACCTCCGTGTTGATCATCTTAGACCGATGCCAACCCGCCGCTAGCCTGCTCAGCTAGCTGGCATCGCGCAGCGCGAACGTTGGTAGCCGTTATGGGCGGTCCCAACGGGGGTTGGCGGTCCTTGAAGAGCGACCGACCATGGGGGCGGGCTGGAGCCGCTCATGGTGCACTGTCCGTTTCGACTCAGTTGGCACCGTACCGCTCGGCGACTTTAACGCCAACGCAGTAGCTTGAAGCGCTTTACGCGATGGCCCATAAGCTGATTAGCTGCTTGCCGAACGGGTATCCAATAGTCGCGCGCGTTCGGGTGTGGATCTGCCTGACCGCGGGTACGTCGGCGTCCGATGGTGGGGTGGCTCAGATGGCGACTCAATCAGATGGCACGAACGATAGCGCTGAGCTGCTGGAACAGGATTCCACCACTCGATGTGGATATTATGGGGATCGAGAGTATAACATGCCCGCCCCACTCTTACTAGAAACTCATTTTCAGGGTCATACCCTGGTGGTTCGACCGGTGGGAGATCTGACTCCGGAGTCTCACGCGCGGCTGCGGGACGGCCTGCTCAAGTACGCGGCCGAGGAACCGCCGGACATTGTGGTCGACCTGGCCAATATGCGAGTGGCGATCGCGTCGTTGCTGACGGTTTTTCCCACCGTGCGCAACCGCATCAACGACTGGCCCGGGGTGCCGATGGTGCTGGCAGGCGCGCGGCAACCGCTTCGTACTTTGCTCGACACCAGCGCCGTACCGCGGCTGGTCCCGACCTACCCCACCGTCGGGGAGGCGCTCCAGGCCCTGGAGGCGGCACCCCGCCCTCGTCGGCGCCAGGTGGAGCTGCCCTGCGACCCGGCCACTGCGCAGTTGGTCAGGCGACTGGTCAAGCAGACCTCTCACGAGTGGAAGGTGCCTGGAACAGTCGTCGATGCCGCGGTGGTGGTGGCCTCGGAGCTGACTGACAACATGGTCTATCACGCACGTTCGGACGGCTGGTTGCGCCTGGAGCTGCGCGGCAACATGTTCACCGTCGCGGTGGCCGACGCAGACTCGCGGCCACCACAGCTGCGCGTGCCTGGTCAACGCGCCGCCGGTGGCCGCGGCCTCGTACTCGTCGACAAGTTGAGCCGGACATGGGGCACTGCGCCTCAATCTTGTGGCGGCAAGGTGGTGTGGGCGCTGTTGACCGTCCCACCTGGTAGGCGCCCGAACCGGTAACGGACGAGGGGTCAGGGTTGCCTGACAAGGGGTTCTCCCCCGGTGTCAGGAGTCGTATCGTCCATGGTGGAGTCCGTCTCCGGCCCGTACGGGCCGTATATAGGGACCGCCGATCGGGTATCAGGGGGGCTGGGTGGTGCCCGGTCGGCGGCCAGTACGCGCCGATGACCTCGTGCTTGCACCCACCGATCGCACGCCGACCACCACCGTCGAACCGCAAGAACGTCCCGGTACGCTGGCGCACCCGGCGCAACCGGGAGTACTGCGCAACCGGGAGTACTGGCAGAGACGGTGGTTTCAACGTGGAGTTCGAGCTTGAGCGGGATGCGTTCGCCGAGGCGGTCGCGTGGACGGCGCGGGGCTTGCCGGCCCGGCCCGTCGTTCCGGTCACCGCGGGCGTGGTGCTCGAGGTAACCGATGGTGCGATGATCGTCTCCGGATTCGACTTCGAGGTGCTCAACCGCATCGAGGTGCCCGTCACCGACAAGGCTGCTGGACGGGTGCTGGTGTCCGGCCGGTTGCTCGCTGAGATCGCCCGCGCGCTGCCGCCCAAGGACGTGCGGGTGGCCGTAGAGGGACACCGGCTGGCGGTGCGTTGCGGCTCAGCCCGATTCAACCTGCCGCTGCTGCACGTCGAGGACTACCCGGCGGTGCCGGAACTGCCCGCCACCTCGGGAAAGGTGCGCGGTGACGTCTTTGCCACCGCGGTCTCCCAGGTCACCGCGGCGGCCAGTCGTGACGAGACGTTGCCCATGCTCACCGGAGTCCGCATGGAGATCGGTCCCGACGCGCTCACCTTCGCCGCGACCGACCGGTACCGCCTCGCCGAACGGCGCATCCCGTGGACGCCGAGCAGCACGGCCCCCGACGCAGAGTCAATGCTCGACCCTGCAAGCAGGTCTTCGGAGTCAACGCTCGACCCTGCAGGGTCTTCGGTGATCATTCCGGCCAAGACGCTCGCTGATGCCGCCAAGTCCCTCGGCTCGGCCAGCGAGGTGCTGCTGTCGATGGGCAACGCTGCCGATGCGGGTTTCCTCGGTTTCTCCGCGGGTGGTCGCCAGACGCTGACCCGGCTGCTGGATGGGGAATTCGTCAAGTTCGCTTCGCTGTGGCCCACTGAGGTCACTACCACTGTGGAGGTGGAGGTCAGCCCGTTCGTGGCGGCGCTCAAGCGGGTGTCGCTGGTCGCCCAGCGCTTCGCGCCGGTCCGCCTGGCCTTCGCCGAGGGTAGCGTGCAGCTGTCCGCGGAGGCCGACGACGAATCCAGTGCTGAAGAGGAGCTCGAAGTCGGTATCACCGGTGAACCGCTGACTATCGGATTCAACGCTGGGTACCTGCTCGACGGGCTCAGCGGGGTCACCACTGCGCGAGCGACGCTGTCGTTCACCACGTCGTCGCGTCCCACCGTCATCTCCTCGCTGACCGGGCTTGATGCCGATGAACCGGACAACGGGGACGGCTCTTACCGCTATCTCGTCATGTCGATGCGGCTGCGCGGCTAGCCGCGTCGAGCACCGCGCAGCCGGACAGCGCCCGTGGCACTGGCAACCGTGCTACCCGTGCTGTACTGAACAACTTCACCCCGAGGACCGCTGCGGCGAGCACCGTCGCCGCTATCGGTGACTCGGTGATCAGCCATACCAGCACCACCGCGCCGGTGTTCGTGGCCTTTGCCGGCATAGACCAGTTCAGCCGGTACACCGTGGCGTCGACCAAACCGAAGTAGTTCGGGGACAGCAGCGACCAGCGGGTGAAGGCCAGCGTGAGGTAGGCGTCGAATACCACGAACTGGATCAAGAACACCGCGGCAGGTGCTACCGCAGCCGGATGGGCGATCACGTAGCTGACCACCACCAGGCAGACGCCCAATCGGTCGGCGAGCACGTCGAATATCGCCCCGGTGCGGGTCTCGCGGTGAGTCAGCCTGGCTACGACCCCATCGGCAATATCCCCGATCCAATAGCAGAGCAGGGCAGCGAGCAGCCAGCCGTCGCTGCCGGTGGTCACCGCGACGGCCCAGGCAGCCACCGTCGCGACCGAGCGTAGCGCCGTCACCAGATTGGCCCCGGTGCCCCAGCACTCCCCGAACGCAGCGGTGCAGCCGTGATGCTCGCAAGCGCCCGCGCCGAGGTCAGCGTTCAACGGGTGCGCCGTCGGAAGGGCCAGGATCGCCGGGCGGTATCAGTGTCGGGCACTGGCTGCCGGATCGACTCGGAGCGGGTTCGCCAGCCGGCGAACTGGACGATCGCCTCACCGGGTTCCAGCACCGGAATGCCGAGCGTGGCCGCGGCGCGCACAGTGGGGTGGTCTGCAGGGACCGAGGAATCGGCGATAACGACGGCGACCGCCGGCGTGAGCCGGCTGCGAGTCACCGCCCCGTGCGCCTCCATCAACCGACGCAGTGCTCCCAGATCGGCGGAACTGCCGACGTAAAGCACGTGCAACGGGTCCTGGGTGGCCGCGTGACGACCCAACCGCGTCTCCAGTCTCCCCGACTATGCGCCCAGCGTAGGCCGGACGACCGAACGCAGGGCCGCGACACGCCGAGTCCACCCGGCCCAGAGATCGGTGGGCGCAAAGAGCAACATGCAGTAACCATACTGCCGGTACCGCTCAGGACTTTGTCCGTCCGACTAGGCGAGGCTACCCTGAGCGCCACTTCGCTCAGTCACCAGCCGAGCTGGTGAGCCGAGCGGCCCGGGACCGCAGCACGGCGTGCGCTTCCGCCGACTCGACCCGGGTCGGCGCGCCGCCGGCCACCACCTGCTCTCCGGCTCCCCACACATCCCGCACCGCTCGGGCCCCGGCACCCCACACCACGTTGGCCAGTAACTGGCCATCAGGGACGTCCAGGCCGGCGGCGAACGCCGGGTCATCGGCTCCCAGGTGCACCAGATCGGCCCACCCGCCCGGACGCAGCGTGCCCAGGTCGTCGCGCCCGATTGCGGCGGCGCCGTCCCGCGTGGCCAGCAGCAGCGCCTGCGCGGCAGTGAGTGCAGCGGCGTTCCCGCTGGTCAACCGGGCCAGCCGGGCGGCGAGCTTCGCGTCGTCCCAGAGATCGAGGTTGTCGTTGGACGCGGGACCATCGGTGCCCAGCCCGACTGCGATCCCGGCGGCGCGCAGGTCGAGCACCCGCGCGATGCCTGACGCGAGTTTGCTGTTGGAGCCGGGGCAGTGCGCGACCCCGGCGCGGTGCCGGGAGAGCACCGCGATGTCGGTGTCGGACAGCTGCACGGCATGTGCCGCCAGCACCCGGGCGTGCCGGCCGGAATCATCACTGCCCAGCACCCCGAGATGTTCCAGTAGCAGTGGCACCGAGCCGTACTGGTCGCGGATCGCGCTGTCCTCGCCGGTGGTCTCGGCCACGTGAATGTGCAGCAGTGCACCGCGCTCCCGGGCGGCGGCACCGGCGGCCACCAGCGCCTCGGGTGGCAGCGTGTAGGCGGCGTGCGGGCCGTATCCCAACTCGATGCGCTCGCCGGGACCGAAGCGGATCCCGTCGGAGTCGATCCAGCTGCTGATGGCGTCGAGCATCTGCTCCCAGGTGCCCAGCCGGTCCCAGCCGGGGGCTGCGATGATGCCCGGGGTTATCACTGCGCGGCTCCCGGCGGCCAGCACCGCGTCCACTACTGCGTGGTTGTGGAAGTACATCTCCACACTGGTTGTGATGCCGGCGCTGAGCATCTCCAGCGCGCCGACCAGCATTCCGGCTCGCACGTCGTCGGCGTCGACGCGGGCCTCGGCCGGCCAGATCACCTCGGTGAGCCACCGCATCAGCGGCAGGTCTCCGCCCAGCCCGCGCAGGGCGGTCATCGCGGTGTGCGCATGGGCATTGACCAGTCCGGGCATCAGAATGCCGGTGAGCGCCAGCACCGGTCCGGGCGCCGCCTTCGCCTCGGCCGAGGATCCGATGTGCCCGATCCGGCCGGTACTGTCGACGTCCACCACGGCGTCGCGGAGCACAGTGCACTGCTCGTCGCACGGCAGGATCACCGGCGCGGCCAATCTCATCATCGGCTGAGCTGCATCATGGGGCCGGATCACGGCGTGGTTTCCACGGGGGTATACCGCAGCAGGGCCGACAGCGGTCGCAACGGAGGCAGCCAGGCGCCCTCAGGGGGCAACGTTTCCAGCGTGATCCGGGGTAGCGGCTGCAGGAACAGCTCCGGGATGTCCTCCAGGTCCTCGAAGTCCAGCACTCCGGAGTTGACCGCGAACGACGCATGCTCCCGGAATCCGAGCACGGTGACCTGGACGCCGTCGGCCACCAGGTCTTCCAGCGGCTCCCGGAAGGCGCGACTGTCGCCGGAGGCCACCAGCAGCCGGCGCAGCACACCCTGCTCGTGGCGGGACTGGATATGCGCGAGCATGTCCTCGTCGATGTCGGATTCATCGATCTTGGGTTTGGCGAACACCGCGAAGCCGGTGTTGCGCAGCGCCTCCACCCAGGGCCGCACGAAATCCGTGCTGCTCGGGGCGACGTTGGTGAAGACCGTTGCCTCGGCCTCCGTCTCGGATCCGGCACGAGCAATCAGCCAGCGACCTAGCGCGTCGAACCGAGGCCGTGATGCTGAGCTGGGACGTCCGCCGAGGATCGAGCCCAGGCTCATGTCGATGTTGGGCGCGTCCCAGACGAGCAGCGTGGTCGGGACCATCGGGAATTGGGCCGGGTTCATGGTCACCGATGCTAGACGCGGGCGAAAAGCAGATCGCGCACGGCGCGGCCGTCGTCCCGGGCGCGCTGCTCGAACTTGGTCACCGGCCGCCACGCCGGTCGGGGCGCGAAGCCGTGGTCGGGGGCGGTGTTGCGCAGCCCTGGCTCGGCCGCGCATACCGCAAGCATCTCCTCGGCGTAGGACTCCCAGTCGGTGGCCAGGTGCAGCGTGCCCGTCGACTCCAGCCGGGAGGTCGCCAGGGCGACGAACTCCGGCTGGATCAACCGGCGCTTGTGGTGCCGTCGCTTGGGCCACGGGTCCGGGAAGTAGGCCCGGACGGCGTGCAGGGCGCCGGGCGCAATGTGCTCGGTGAGCAGTGTCAGCGCGTCACCGCGTAGCAGGCGCAGGTTGGTGATCTGAGCCTGCTCGATGCGCAGGAGCAGCTGCGCCAGGCCGGGCTGGTACACCTCGACGGCGAGATGATCGACGTCAGGAGCGGCGATGGCCATCGCCGCCGTCGACTCCCCCATCCCGGAGCCGACCTCGAGCACCACCGGCGCGGCGCGCCCGAACCATCCGGGGGTGTCCAGCGGTCCGTCGGGCAGGTCCGCGACGGCGGCGCCCCACCGGTCCCAGTTCCGGTCCCAGGCCCGCCGCTGCCCGATGGTCATCCGGCTGCGTTGTGGATAGTGGTGGGCCTGCCGGTGGCCCGAGGGGGGATAGCGGGGCGCCGAGGTCTGCTGCACGCCACCAGCCTCGCGCATCGGGTACCGGCACGGATGAGAAGGTGGCCCGGTGCACACACTCCAGGAGTGGGTCGGTGCGGTGTGCCGGGAGTTGGACATCACCGATGCCGTGCAAC
>JBOHGX010000430.1:0-6419 GCA_050700255.1 Pseudonocardiaceae bacterium | reverse complement strand
TCTCCAGGTACTGCCGCCAGGATTCCACCACTGAGCGGGCCCGGTCGGTGTCCACCACGCCGTGGGCGTCGAGGAGCTGGTCCGCGCTGACCTCGTCGATCACCTGGTCGTGCTCGGTCCGCAGCTCCAGGATCCGGTCGCGCAGCTGCGGGTTCGCGGCGATCGGTGCCACCGCGCCGTCCAGCAGGGCCTGCACCGCCGCCGCGGTATCGACCACCCCGTCGACCAGGGGCGCGGCGGCCATCGCCTTCGCCTGCTCGTCGGGATCGACCGCGGCGACCAGCGCCCGGACGATGTCGCGTACCGGCCGGCCCGCCACCCCGTCGAGTTCCGAACGCTCCGCCGGGGTCAGGTCGAGTTCGAGTTTGGCCAGCCGGGAGGCCAGCGTCGCCGTCTCGTGCTCGGTGAGGGTGAGGGCAGCGGCCTTGCCGAGCAGTGTCTTCAGCGAGACGGACCGGACGCGCTCCAGGGGCGCGGCGTCCACGAAGGCATGCTCGGTGACACCGACCGCGTCGACGATGACGAACCGATTCTTCGTGCCGGCGTCCGGGGTGACGGCCTGGAAGTCGGTATCGGAGAGGGTGCGGGCGCCGCGGCCCTTCATCTGCTCGAAGTACGACCCGGACCGGACGTCGCGCATGAAGAACACGCACTCCAGCGGCTTGACGTCGGTGCCCGTGGCGATCATGTCGACGGTCACCGCGATCCGCAGGCTCGGCGAAGTCCGGAACGCTTGCAGCAGCCCTTTCGGATCGCGCGCACTGTAGGTGATCTTGGCGGCGAAGTCGTTGCCCCGGCCGAACACCTCGCGAACAGTGGTGACGATCTCCTCCGCGTGGTTGTCGTCCTTGGCGAAGATCAACGTCTTCGGCGGGGTCGAGCGGCCGGGGAAGATCTCGGTGAACAGCCGGTCCCGGAAGGTCTCCAGCACCAGCCGGATCTGGGAGCGTGCCGTGACAGCCCGGTCGAGCTGGCTGGTGGTGTAGGTCAGGTCGTCCTCCAGCGTCTCGTAACGCTGGACGCGGGTGCGGCGGTCCACTTTGGACACCACGATGCCGGCGTCGATCTTGGAGCCCTGCGCCGTGATCTGCGTGCTGATCCGGTACACGTCGAAGTCGACGTTGACATTGTCGGCGACTGACTGGGGATAGGTGTACTCCGAGACCAGGTTCTGCTGGAAGAACGCGAACGTCTGCTTCACTGGTGTCGCGGTGAGGCCGACAATGTGTGCGTCGAAGTACTCGAGCACACTACGCCAGACTCCGTAGATAGAGCGGTGCGCCTCATCGACGATGATGAGATCGAACGCCTCGGGCGGCAGCTCTGGGCGGTATGTGACCTCGACCGGCGCGTCGGGGATGAACCCGTCAAGGCCTGGGTCGTCGACATCAGGCACCTGCTCCCCGCGCAAGGCGGCGTACACGCGCTGGATGGTCGAGATGACCACATCGGAGGAGTCCACCATCCCGGCGCAGGTGAGTTTGTCGACGTTATAGAGCTGGGTGAAGCGCCTGCCGTCGTCCGGCGTGGCATAGTTCTGGAACTCGCGCACCGTCTGGTCGCCGAGGTTGTTGCGGTCGACCAGGAACAGGATTCGCCTGAACCCGCCGTGCTTGAGAAGCCGATAAGACTCGGTGACGGCGGTGAACGTCTTGCCTGCGCCGGTGGCCATCTGGACCAGAGAACGGCCGAAGCGCTGGCCGGCCAGCGACCGCTCGATCTCCGTGATCGCCTCGATCTGCGCGGGCCGTAAGCCTTCGACGAGCAGCTCCGGCATGACGCGGACCTTGCCCCTCCAGGTGGCCGCGTCGGGATCGCTCTCAGCCTCACGCAGGGTGCGGGCGAGGGTCTCGGGCCGGGGGAACGCAAAGATCCGGCGGGCTCGTGGCGCCGGGTCATACCCGTTAGTGAAGTGGGTCTCGGATCCCGACGCCTCAAAAACGAACGGCAGCTGGCCGTCGACCGTTAACACTCGGCGCCGCACCTCGGCGGGAAGCCCCTGCGCGTACTTGGCCGACTGCCACTCGACACCGGACAGTGGGGTTCCCACGGGCTTCGCCTCGATCACCCCGACGGCCTGCTTGTCGATATAGACCAGGTAATCGGCGCGGCCGTGCCCCGGCGCCATAACCGTCTCCCGGACAGCGACACCGTCACCGGCAAACAGATTGAGCTCTCTGCGGTCCTGGACCAGCCATCTCGCCGCTGTCAACTGGCGGTCGATCAGCACACGGGCGTGCTGCTCAGCAGCTAGCCTCGGGTGCCCGTCCACATCGTCCATATCTTGGATGGAGCCTAGGCGTTAGTGCATGCGCGGGCACCCCGGTGTCGGCGCATGCAGCTCAGGATCTGACGCGCCCTGTCCGGAACCTCTTGGGTTACAAGTCGTGCTTCAAGTTGTTGTTCTAGTTGCTGAACGAGTAGCGTGATGAGTATGGACGAGGAGCGGGAAGTCTACCCGAACGCCCCGGTGGTCCTTGTTGCGCTGGAGATACGCCACCCTGCAACTGAGCCGCTCACTGCCGCCCAGCGAAACACCATCAAACGCCGTCTGAGCGGCCATGTCCCGATTATGCGCACCGAACAGCTGCAGCAGCTGACCGTTGTGCAGCCTGCCGGGGGTCCGCCGGTCGCGCCTGAGCTGCGGGCCGAGGAGTTCCCGAGATACTTCAGCCGGGACAAGACGGTGGCCGTGTCGGTGCGGGCCGAGGCGGTCGTCGTCGAGACGAGTCGATACGTGCGGTGGGAACAGATGCGAGCTCTCGTCTCTGAGGTACTTGAGGTGAGGCAGGAGATCGGCGGCGTCGATGGGGTCGAACGGGTCGGCCTCCGCTACATCGATGAGATCCGAGTTCCCGGCAACCATGTGCAGGATTGGACGTCGTGGGTCGATCCCACGCTGGTCGGGCCAGCCACGGTTGGTGCCGAACTCGGCCTGGCCGCCGCTCACTGGCAGGGCATCAGCGCCTTCACTCCGGGTCCGGAGCGGACGATCGTCTTGCGCTACGGGGCTCGGGAAGGGTTCGCCGTAGATCCGGGTGGAGACTTGAAGCGCTCCACTCCCATCCCTGGCCCCTTTTTCCTCATGGACATCGACAGCTTCTGGACGCCAAGCGAGGGGGTCCCCGAGTTCGACGTCAAGGCCCTGCTAGCCACCTGCGATGAGCTGCACGCCCCGGTGCGCACACTGTTCGAGCGGCTTATCACTGATCGCTTGCGAGAGGAGGTCTTCCGCCATGTCCAGTGATCGAAGTCGGGACCTACTGGACCCTGGCACCGCCGGGACCGACATCAATCCGCCACCGTCGCTCACGAAGACAGAGACTGTGGCAGCGGTGCGGACCGAGGGGTTCGGCTACATTCGCGGGCGGGTCCGCCACTTGCATGAGACGAGCGGCGAACTGCACCAACAGAGTCAATACGCCGAGTGGAACGCCCGGACGAACACCCGAGGCCGGGCGAGCACGCAAGAGATGCTCGACGAGCTGGCCGACCTCGGGTTCGCCTGGAGAGATATTGCCAAGCTGGTGGATGTCAGCGTGGCTGCCATGCAGAAGTGGCGACGGGGAGACGGCACGACAGGTGAAAACCGCCAGAAGGTAGCCAGCTTGCTTGCTGCATGCGACCTCGTGTGCGAGCACTACGGCATTCGGGAGGTCGCCTCCTGGTTCGAGATGCCCCTGCAGCTCGGGGTGCCAGTGACGCCGGTTGACCTCTGGGCCGGCGGCCGACCGGATCTGCTCTTGGACTTCGCCAGCGGCCACACCGACTCTGAGCAGATTCTCACTGATTGGGATCCGCAGTGGCGGGACCGGTACCGGTCAGACTTCGAGGTCTTCCGCGCCGTTGATGGGCAGCGATCGATCCGTCCGAAGGCGCGTTGAGCGTGGCGCACGATCTTGAGTACCCCGGCGCGGATGGGGTCCCGGATTGGGCCAGCCTCTACAGAGCTCGGGGGGACGAGGTCGTGCGCCACCGTCCCGTTTTCACAGGTGATGTCTTCGAGAAGGTCCTGGTGCAAGGGCCTGGGGAATCCAGGACCAAGACGGTGATCGTTCTGCAACACCCGTGCGCACTGCGGTCCAACGGAGTCGATCTGCACTCCCGGCTCATGGTGGCTGAGCTTCGCAACCACAAGGTCATCCCCATTGAGGGCTGGACCGGGCACGTGGGCAAGATGCCGTTGCCCGAGCTGATCCCAGCACTGGACACGGGGAGGAGGCACCAGGCAGGCTTCTTCGACGAGCCCTACCTCGTGGGCCCTGACGATCTCACCTTGGATAAGCGAATCGCCTGTCTGTCACAGACCGGGGTCAACCTGCTTCTGCAGCGCTGGGTCCACCACAACAGTCGCGTAGTGGTGCCGACGGCGACCTACCAGGAGGTGTCCAGCCCGGCGTACGAGGAGGCAGACCTCATCGAAGAGTGGTGCGAGGAGCGGGTCGAGTCCGCGCTGACAATTCAGGAGGCCGCAGTCGAGGCGATGAAGTGGCTCCGAGAGGACACCGATGGCGGCGTAACTCGCCAACGGATGCTGGAAGATCCACAGAATCGGAGCACCGTGCGTCGACAGATGCGCACCGCCCTACGCCAGTTACGATAGTCAGCGAGCACCTGCTCGCGCGTGCTTAACTACCTTGCCCATGCACCGTCGACCGCGCCCGCACGGGACTTATCCGCGGCCGACTGAGTTCATGCACCAGCCGACGCGGGCCCCACCGGGGATGACCTCGGCGCAGCTCGCACACCCGAGCCTCAATCTGCCCGGGGTGCTGATGCGGGCGGTGTGACCGATCGACCAGCCCCGGCAGGCCGTCCTGGCGGTAGCGACCCAGCCAGGCATGCAACGTCTTGCGCGACACCCCATAGCGCTCTGCAACCTCAACAAACGAAACGGAGACAACCTCCATGACGGCGTGATAACGCTGCTCCACGAGGTTCAACTCCACGAGCATCAGCCCCAGCGCCCTTCATGCGACAACGGTCGCGCGAATGCAGAGACCCGAGGCGGCAGTGTTACCCATCAACCGGAGTCAGACAGTCCGTCGATGTTCCGGTTGGTGAGGATTTTCCTTTCTCGGGTCAAGTGCGGCCTTCGGCCGTCGCCGCTGATCGCCGGGGCCGGTCCGGTCCTCGCTTCGCTGCGGGCGGCCGGCCCCGGCGGCGGCGCACACCAAAGGGCCCGGTGACCGTGAACGGAAATTCTCAGGCCACTTGGCCTAGCGCAGTCTGATCATGCTGTTGTCGTGCGTCCGGGCCGGCCTTCTCCGCAGCCGATCCTCGTCACGGGCGATCACCACCGGTCAAGGCCACTTCGTGTCCCTGCGGGATCACGCTGCGCGTGAGCCTGGACCGATGGTGATCGCCCGTAAGTATTGGCCACTACGAAGGCTGGCCCTCGGAATGATCATCCGAGTTATCCGGCGGGGTGATCAGCGCGAGATACGCGTGCTCCGCGGTGATATCGGTCGTGCATGCCGCGCCCAGCAGCGCATGCGCCAGCTGCTCTCCGCCGTTGGGCTCAGATAGCCATGACGCCGCTGCGTCAACCAGCGCCAGCCGTTGCAGCGCGGACAGCCGAGATTCCCGCTCGGCGAGCACCGCTACCGCATCCAGCCGCTGACGACTCGGCACCACACGATCACCCCGCACAAGGGGAACGGTCGGCTCGGGATCGCCGAGCACGGACGCGGCCAGGTCCAGCGTGCGGGACAATTCCACCTCAGTCAGGATCGGCCGAGGCGCCCGATGAAACACTCGGGAGACAGCTGACCACTCCTCCAACACGCGCGCCACTGACCGAGCCCGCCAAGGTGTTAACCGCAGCACCACCGACGGCGACTCCTCATCACCCAGCACGAGCGTGCCGCCGTCCAGTTCCACCACCTCACCGTGATCCAGAGCCACCCGAACCCGGTCCGGATCGAACTGCGTAGCCTCTGCCATCGGTCTCCGCCCTCTATCCCAGGGTTGGGGATCAAGGCCAGGGCGGGTGCTGCAACACCGGCCCTGGCCACCTACTCAGTTGCGAGCCGGCACGAGTGATCACACCGGCTCGGCCAGCACGGCACCAGGTCCCATCGCTAGTCTGTCCAAGGGTCTCCTAGGTGGTCTCCAGAGACGACGAGACCAGCCGCTGTGCCTGCGGTTCGGGACAACGCCAGCCTGGTGGGCGGACTGGTGTCGGCGTGTAGCAGCCATGTAGCAACCGACTGCTGCGTGCCCCACGCTGAGCCAGACGGATCGCACGTGATGCCGCAGGTCGGCAGCCTGGGACATACCCCGGCACACGGTTTGTCGCCCGCCACGATCATGGGACCGCCCTGAGCGGATTTCTGCCAGGAGCATGGGACCACCCGGTTGCCAGTGATGGGACCACCCGGCGTGTCGCGCCGTGGGGGTTGATCGCTTCCGGTATC
>JBOHGX010000429.1:0-3737 GCA_050700255.1 Pseudonocardiaceae bacterium | reverse complement strand
GCCCGGCCGATAACGCCTGCCCTCACGACCCATCTGGTCACCAAAAATCCCGCGTGGTCACCGCTTATTTTCGGACCAGTGTGATAACACTGTTACGCACTCACGAGGCGCGCAGCGGCACTCCGCGGATCGAGGCGTCCAGCACGCTGACGGTGTGCGCCAGCGCAACGTGCTCGCCAAGGCGTTTCGCGCAGGCTGCGATCTGTATCAGGCATCCAGGGTTAGCGGTGACCAACACTGACGCCCCGGTGGCGAGCACGTTGCGGGCCTTGCGGTCCCCTAGTTCGGTGGCCGGCTCGGGGTTGAGCAGGTTGTAGATCCCGGCCGATCCGCAGCACAGGTCGGCTTCAGCGATCTCGGTCATGGTCAGCCCAGGGATGGCCTGCAGCAGCTCCCGCGGCTGGGACCGGACACCTTGGGCGTGGCCGAGGTGGCAGGCGTCGTGGTAGGCGATCGTGACGTCCAGCCGGTGGCGCGGGGCGACCGGGCCGAGCTCGATAAGCAACTCGGAGACGTCCCGGGTGCGCCCGACGAAAGCCTGCGCGCGGGCCGCATAGTCGGGATCGTCGCGCAGCAGGTGTGCGTATTCCTTCATCGCCGAGCCACAGCCCGCTGCGTTGACCACGACATAGTCCACCCCGGCGACCTCGAAGCGCTCGATCAGCGCCCGCGCGAAGCGGACTGCCTCGTCCTCCCGACCTGTGTGCAGCGACAGCGCCCCGCAGCAGCCCTGCTCGTGAGGAATCACGACGTCGCAGCCCTCGGCGGCCAGCACTCGCGCGGTGGCGGCGTTGACTTCGGGAAATAGCGCATCCTGCACGCAGCCGGTGAGCATCCCGACCACCGCGCGGCGCCGGCCGCTAGCCGCCACCCGGTGTGGCAGCTTCTCCCGCCGGGTCAGCTTCGGAGTCAATGACTCCATCACCCGCAATGTCGGGGGCAGCCGGTCCAGTAACCCGCTGCGGCGTAGCAGCCGGTCCAGCCCGCTGCGCTGGTAGAGAGCCAGCGGCCCGCGCAGCGCCCGCAGCCGCCGTGGGTACGGGAACAACCGGAAGATCGCTTCGCGGAGCAGCCGGTCCGGGCGGGACCGCTCATACCGACGCTCCACCTGGGCTCGAGTGTCGGTGATCAAAGTGTCGTATTGCACGCCCGATGGGCAGGCCGTCACGCAAGCCATGCACCCGAGGCAGGCGTCGAAGTGCCCCACCATCGACTCGGACAGCGGTTCGCCATCCAGGCCGGCTTGCATCAGGTGGATGCGCCCGCGTGGAGAGTCCATCTCCTCCCCCCACAGCACGTAGGTGGGACAGGAGGGGAGGCAGAACCCGCAATGCACGCAGTCTTTGATCAATTCGGGCTGCGGTGGGTGGTGATCGTCAAAAGCGCCTGCGCTCACTTAGATTCCTCCCACGAACCGCCCCGGTGACAGCCGGTGCTCCGGATCGAATTGGTCCTTGAGCCGGCGCATCAACCCCAGCGCGGGCACTGGTCCCCACACGTCCAGCGTTGCCTTGCGGTGCGGGGGTGCGCAGCGCAGCACCGCGCTTCCACCGTGCCGGGTGGCGATCGTGCGCAGCTGCGCCAGTTCAAGGCTTAGCCGGTCACCGTCATCCAGGCCAGCGGCGAGCACCCCGGCGCCGGCGCTGCCGCGCAGCGCGCCGGGGGCGGTGGCGAGCAGGTCGGCCAGTCCGCTCGGCTCGCAGGTGATCGTCGCGCCAGGTCCCTGCGGTGGGTGCGGGGGCCGGCCCCACCAGTCCGGTGGTTGCTCGGTCACCCTGGCCGGCATGCCGGCCGCGCCGCCGAGCAGGCTTGCGACGGCCTCGGCGCGGGCATCAATGCCCTTGGCGACGCCCTCCACGGCGACCCCGACGGTCACCGGACCGCCTGGCGCGCCGCGGTCCACTTCGAGGGCCACCGGGTCGTGCTGCGACGCTCGGACCGCGGCAACCGCGGCCGCGGCCCCAGCGGCGTCAGCGGCCGGCGCGAGAATCCAGCGGCTGGCCTCGGGCAGCGGGTGCAACCGGAACACCGCTTCAGTGATGACACCCAGCGTCCCCATTGAGCCGGTGTAGAGCTTGCCCAGGTCGTAACCAGCGACGTTCTTCACCACAATCCCGCCGGACCGCGCGACGGTGCCGTCGGCGAGCACCACTGTGATGCCGATGAGCAGATCGCGCACCGAGCCGAACCGGTAGCGCAGTGGACCCGACGCTGCGGTGGCGATGGTGCCCCCGATAGTGCCCCCAAGAGTGTCCCTGCCGTCCAGGGCGAGTCGCTGCCGGTGTGAGCCCAACTGATCCTGCAGATCGGCCATCCGCAGGCCGGCCTGGGTGGTGACGACCAGGTCACCGGCAGCATGCGCAAGCACCGCGGCCATCCGGCTGGTGTCCACGATCAGGTCCAGGCCGGCGGGTGGGACACCCCAGGAGAGCCGGCTGCCGGTACCCCGGGCGACCACCCGCAGACCCAGCCCAGCCGCCGCGCGCAGCATCGCCGAGACCTCCTCGGTGCTGTGTGGCCAGGCCACCCAATGCGCCGGTACCCCGTCCACGGTGTCGTCTGTGGTCGCTTCGGCCACTTCAGTGCAGGCCGCGCGCAAACCGTCGAGGGTGGGGGCGACCATCAGAACTGCTCGGCCAGGCCCGCAGCCTGAAGCGGGTGCACGCCCTTGCGCTTGCCGGGCACTTCCCCACACAACCGGGGAGTGGGGAACACCTTGCCAGGGTTGCACACCCCGGCGGGATCGAAGGCGCAGCGCAGCCGCTGCATGGTGTCGAGGTCTTCAGCAGTGAACATCCGCGGCATGTACTGCGCCTTATCCGTCCCTACGCCGTGCTCGCCGGTGATCGACCCACCGTATTCGACACACAGGTCGAGGATCGCTCCGGAAACCTCCTCCGCGGCCTGCGCCTCCCCCGGTTTCGCCTCGTCGAACAAAACCAGCGGGTGCAGGTTGCCGTCTCCTGCGTGGAACACATTGGCCACCCGCACCCCGGTGCCGGCCGACAGATCGGCGATCTTGCGCAGCACCTCAGGCAGCGCCGTTCGGGGAATCACCCCGTCCTGCACGATGTAGTCGGGGCTGATCCGGCCCACCGCGGCGAATGCGGACTTGCGACCCTTCCAGAACAGCGCGCGCTCGGCGGCGTCGCGGGCCACCCGGATCTCGAACGCGCCCGCATCGGTGCAGTGCCGATGCACCGCGGCGAAGGTGTGCTCGACCTCAGCGACGGGGCCATCCAGCTCCACGATGAGCACCGCACCGGCGCCCTCGGGGTAGCCGCAGGCCACGGCGGCCTCGGCAGCCTCGATCGCCAGCGCATCCATCATCTCGATGGCCGCCGGCGTGACGCCGTCGGCGATGATCGCCGACACCGCGGCGCCTGCCTCGTCCACTCCGGTAAAGGCGGCGAGCAAGCAGCGCACCGATTCCGGGTCCCGCAGCAACCGAACGACGATCTTGGTGGCGATTCCCAGGGTGCCCTCGCTGCCGACGAACGCGCCCAGCAGGTCGTATCCGGGCACGTCGCGGGTGGTGCCACCGAGCCAGACCAGCTCGCCGTCCGGCGTGACCACCTCGGCACCCAGCACATGGTGGATGGTGAAGCCGTACTTGAGGCAGTGGGCGCCACCGGAGTTCTCCGCGAGGTTGCCGCCCACTGAGCAGATCTGCTGGCTGGACGGGTCGGGGGCGAAATACCAGCCCTGCGGTGCAGCGGCCCTGGTCACGTCCAGGT
>JBOHGX010000428.1:0-5788 GCA_050700255.1 Pseudonocardiaceae bacterium | reverse complement strand
CCCCATTCCGAACCCGGAAGCTAAGCCCTCCAGCGCCGATGGTACTGCACCCGCCAGGGTGTGGGAGAGTAGGACACCGCCGAACACAAACCCCCACACAAGGGGCCCCCAACCCCGGGGGCCCCTTAGTTTTGCGAGTGACGAGAGGATTTGTCCCCGTGCCAGTTGGAATGAATCTGACTCCAGGTGCGGGCCGGGACCCTGGAGCGAGTCGCGGGCGCAACCCGGGTGGGGACAGGGGCCGGAGGGGAAATCGGGGGGGCCGACCCGACGAGGGCGGCCGTGCGCCGTCTCGGCGCCGCGACGAAGAAGTCGACTCACCCCGTCCGGAGCTTCCCGCAGACGCAGAAGCGAGCGAGTTGGATCGGGAGGTCCGCCAGGAACTGTTGACCCTGCCGAAAGGGTTGGCCGACCTTGTCGGAAGCCACCTGGTGGCGGCCGGTCGCGCGCTGGACGAGGACCCGCAGCTGGCCCTGGCGCACGCCCGGTTCGCCCGTAGCCGGGCCGGTCGGGTCGCCGCAGTCCGGGAGGCGGCAGGTCTCGCTGCCTACCACGCGGGTGAATGGTCAGAGGCGTTAGCCGAGCTTCGCGCTGCGCGCCGGCTGGGTGGCGGTCCGGGGCTGCTGGCGGTGCTGGCCGACTGCGAGCGCGCGCTGGGACGTCCGGAACGCGCACTGGAAATTGCCCGCAGTCCAGAGGCAGCGCAGCTCAGCACTGATGAGGCGGTCGAGCTCCGGATGGTCGCCGCCGGAGCGCGGCGCGACCTTGGCCAGTTCGACGCTGCGGTTGTTGCACTCCAGGGTCCGGAGCTGGAGGTGGCGGGCCCGGAGCCGTGGCGCGCCAGGCTGCGCTATGCATATGCGGATAATCTGCTGGCTGCTGGCCGCGAGCAGGACGCGATCCGCTGGTTCCTGGCCGCCGCTGAGGTCGATGCCGAAGACGCCACCGATGCCGGGGAGCGGGCCATCGAGCTCAGCGAGCGCTCGGACCCGCGATGAGCGTTCCGCTGGAGGGCCACGACGCCGTACTTCTCGATCTCGATGGCACTGTTGTCCGGGGAGCCGAGGTTGTGCCGGAGGCGCCGGCCGTGGTCAACGAGCTGCGCCAGGCCGGTCTAGCGGTGCTGTTCATGACCAACAACGCATCTCGGGCACCCGACGAGGTCGCTGAGCACCTCACCGCGCTGGGCATCCGGGCAGTGCCGGATGACGTCATCACCAGCGGGCAGGCTGCGGTCACCATGCTGGCGGCCGAGCTGCCGCCGGGCGCCGCCGTCCTGGTCGTCGGCTCTGAGGCGCTGGTCACCGCGGTGCGGTCGGTCGGGCTACGGCCGGTGGCGGTGGCATCCGAGCGGCCTGTCGCGGTCGTGCAGGGTCATTCCACAGACACTGGGTGGTCACTGCTGGCGGAGGCATGCCTGGCGATCCGCTGCGGCGCGATGTGGATCGCATGCAATATCGACCGCACGCTGCCCACCGAGCGGGGCTTGCTGCCCGGCAACGGTGCCATGGTGGCCGCGTTGCAGGCCGCGACCGACCGAGAGCCCACGGTAGCCGGCAAGCCGGCACGCCCGCTGCTCGACACGGCCGTGGACCGTACCGGTGCGCAGCGTCCGCTGGTAGTCGGTGATCGCTTGGACAGCGACATCGCCGGCGCTCGTGCCGTCGGGCTGGATTCGTTGCTGGTCCTGTCTGGAGTCGCCGACGCCGTCGCGTTGCTCGCGGCCCCACCAGAACAACGGCCAATCCACGTCGGAGCCGATCTCCGGGCGCTGCGAGGGTCCCTCGACAAGACTCGGATCCGGGCGCAGTCCGGTTGGCGCGTCGATTCAGCCGACTGCACCCTGTTGCTGCACCGCGACGGGGACGGCGGTGACCCACTCGATGCGCTGCGGGCGCTGTGCGCCGCTTGGTGGGCTGAACGCGCCGGACCAGTGGGAGTTCGCGCCTGCGACGCTGCCGCCGCAGCAGCACTGGTTGCCGTGGGCTTGCGCGAAGCCGGTCTGTAGCGTGGCGGGGACCCGAGCGGCCCCGGAGATAGGCCGAGGAGACAGCTACATGACATCCCAGCCACCCTCTTGCGATACCGGCATCGCCGCCGCGCTCGCCGGCCTGCATGACCTCGATGAGCTTGCGACCGCAGACCACGTTGCCCGGTTCAACGCCGTACACGACTCGCTCACCGCAGCCCTGTCCAGCATCGACGAGGTTTAGGTGGTCCGCAGGGCCCGGCTCGACGCAGAGCTGGTACGGCGCGGTCTGGCCCGATCTCGCGACCATGCCGCCGAACTCGTGGCACAGCGGCGGGTCCGGATTCACGGAGTGACTGCTACCAAGCCGGCCACCGGAGTCGATCCGGACACGCCGTTGCTGGTCCGAGGGAAGGAAAATGAACCCGAGTGGGTGTCGCGGGGCGCCCTAAAGCTTCTCGGTGCACTGGATGCGCTCACCGGGGGAGGTCCAACCGTGGCTGGCCGGCGTTGTCTGGATGCGGGCGCGTCCACCGGCGGCTTCACCGACGTGTTGCTGCATCGCGACGCCCGTGAAGTGGTTGCCGTCGACGTCGGCTACGGGCAGCTGGCGTGGTCATTGCGTACTGACCCACGGGTCCGCGTACATGACCGAACGAACGTGCGGACACTGCAGCCCGAGAAGATCGGCGGCGCCGTCGATCTGACCGTGGCTGACCTGTCCTTCATTTCACTTCGCTTGGCGCTGCCCGTGCTGGTCGCATGCACCGAACCCGACGGCGATCTGCTTCCGATGGTCAAACCCCAGTTCGAGGTGGGCCGGGAGAACCTGGGTGCAGGCGGCGTGGTCCGTGACCCGGGGCTACGCGCGCAGGCCATGCTGGACGTGGTGGCGGTCGCGCTCGATCTCGGGCTTTGTCCGGTCGACGCCACGGCGAGCCCACTGCCAGGGCCTTCGGGCAACGTCGAATACTTCTTATGGTTTCGCCGCGGTCCGGCCGATTCGCGGCGCCGCGCCGAAGAATTGGTGCGTACCGCTGTGCAGGAGGGTCCGCGATGAAATTCGGAGGCGAGGTCCTTCTGGTATTGCACACCGGGCATCCCGAGAACCTGCGTATCGTGGAAAAGGTCGCAAACCGGCTCGCTACCGCGGGGGTCGGGCTGCGGGTGCTCGCCGAGGAGGCCGCGCATCTCGATCCCGCGCATCTCGATCCCGCGCTGCGCGGCCACGAGATGCCCACCGGTCCGGACGCCGCCGCCGGCGCGGATCTCGTCGTGGTGCTCGGCGGCGACGGCACGTTACTGCGGGCTGCCGAACTGGCCCGACCGTGCGGCGTTCCGTTGCTCGGGGTGAACCTGGGCAGGGTCGGTTTCCTCGCCGAGGCCGAGCTCGACTCCCTTGACCAGGCAATGCGCGCGATCGTGGCCGGCGACTACCTCGTCGACGAGCGGATGACCGTCGAGGTCATCGCGACCCTCAACGGTTCCACGCTGGCGCGGACCTGGGCGCTCAACGAGGCCAGTGTCGAGAAGAGCCGCCGGGAACGGATCCTCGACGTGGTGCTCGAGGTGGACCGCAGGCCGGTGTCCGGGTTCGGCTGCGATGGAGTGCTCTGCGCCACTCCCACCGGTTCCACCGCCTATGCCTTCTCCGCCGGTGGGCCGCTGGTGTGGCCGGACGTCGACGCGCTCGTCGTGGTTCCCAGCAATGCCCATGCGCTGTTCGCCCGCCCGCTGGTGGTGTCGCCGGACTCGGTGGTGGCCGTGGAGACCGATCCGTATGGCCATGCCGCGGTGCTGTGCTGCGACGGACGGCGCACCTTCGAGCTGCCGGCGGGCGCTCGGGTCGAGGTGATCCGTGGCGCCACGCCGATCCGGCTGGTGCGCCTGCACGATTTTCCGTTCACCGACCGCTTGGTGCGCAAGTTCGAGTTGCCGGTGCAGGGTTGGCGTGGCCCCAGATCGGGTTGACTGCTTAGGTTGACCGCCCGCGCTGACCGCTAGGGCGCGGGTGGCGCGCTAGGGTGCCGCCCGTGCTCACCGAGATGCGCATCGAGGGCCTCGGTGTGATCGACGAGGCCACCCTGGATCTGCACCCCGGCCTGACCGTGGTGACTGGTGAGACCGGAGCAGGCAAGACGATGGTGGTCACCGGCCTGCACCTGCTCGCCGGCGGGCGGGCCGACGCCTCCCGGGTGCGCCGCGGCGCCGACCGTGCCGTCGTGGAGGGCCGCTTCCGGCCACCCCAGGGCAGCCCGGCAGCGGATCTGGCGAAAGAGGTGGGTGCCCGGACCGATGAGGACGGCAGCCTCATCGCCAGCCGCACCCTCACCGCAGACGGTCGCTCCCGGGCGCACCTCGGTGGTCGCTCAGTCCCGGCGGGGGTGCTGGCCGACCTGGCCGACGGAATGCTTGCGGTACACGGTCAAAACGATCAGCTCAGGCTGCTGCGGCCCAGTGAGCAGCGGGCCGTGCTGGATCGCTTCGCCGGCGATGTGGTGTTCGGGCCGCTGGACGCCTACCGCCACGTCCGGCAGGAGTGGCTGCATTGCTGTGCAGAGCTCACCACCCGGCGGGATCGTTCTCGGGAGTTGGCCCGGGAAGCAGATCTGCTCGGTCACGGGCTCGCCGAGATCACCGCTATCGACCCTCAGCCCGGGGAGGACGGCGCCTTGGTCGCCGAGGCTCGGCGGCTTGCCGACGCTGATCAGCTGCGTGAGACCGCCGCCATCGCCCAGTCTGCGATCAGCGGTGCGTTCGACCCGGACCCCGATCAGCCAGGCGCGATCGGTCTGGTTGCGCAGGCCCGCCGCCGGCTGCAGGGGGTGCAGGATCCTGCGCTGGAGGCACTGGCTGCCCGCCTGGCGGAAGTCGCGGCGCTACTCGGTGATGTCGGTGCCGAACTCGGCGGTTACCTGGAGGCGCTGGACGCCGACCCGACCCGTCTGGAGCAGGTGCTGACCCGCCAGGCCGAGCTCAAGGGGCTTACCCGCAAGTACGCCGCCGACGTTGACGGTGTGCTCGCATGGGCACGCCACGCCCGCCAGCGCCTCGCTGGTCTGGACACCTCCGAAGCAGCCATGGCGATGCTGGCGGCCCGGCGCGACGAACTGGCTGACGAGCTGGCCCGGCATGCCACCGCCGTCACCACGGCGAGGACGGCGGCCGCCCGTGAGCTCTCCGACGCCGTCACCACCGAGCTTGCGGGGCTGGCCATGAGCCAGGCGCAACTGTCCGTCGCGGTCCAGCCAGTCCTGGCAGGCGAGGGTGACGCCGCCGGGCTCACCGTGGGCGGGAAGTGGTTGCGGGCTGGGCCGGATGGCACCGACGAGGTGGAGCTGCGCCTGGCACCGCATCCCGGTGCCGAGGCACTGCCGGTGCACAAGGGCGCGTCCGGGGGAGAGCTGTCCCGGGTGATGCTGGCGCTGGAGGTGGTGCTCGTCGACGCCGATCCGGTACCGACGATGGTGTTCGACGAGGTCGACGCCGGGGTCGGCGGACGCGCGGCGGTGGAGATCGGACGTCGGCTGGCCCGGCTTGCCCGCAGCCATCAAGTCGTGGTCGTCACCCACCTGCCCCAGGTCGCCGCGTACGCGGACCGGCATCTCGTGGTGGACAAGGCGACCTACGCCACCGGCCTGACCCGTAGCGGGGTCCGGGAGCTCGAGGGAGTGGCCCGGGTCAGCGAGCTGGCGAGGATGTTGGCCGGACTGGATGACACCGACACCGGGCGTGCACATGCCGAGGAGCTGCTCTTGTCCGCGACAGCGGACAAGAGCAAGCTCGTGAGTGCGTAACAGTGTTATAACACTGTTACGC
>JBOHGX010000427.1:0-1692 GCA_050700255.1 Pseudonocardiaceae bacterium | reverse complement strand
GGCTAGGCGTGGCCGCGGCCGTCGCCGCCGTCGCGTGGTCGCTGGTGGTCGGCAGCGTCGTCGGCCGGTTGGCCGCACCACAAAGCGCGGGCGGGCCCCTCGGCCCTGCTGTCGCGGCGCTGGTGGCGCTCGCGGCGGGGACAGCCGGGCTGGTCGCCGCGGAGCGGGTGCTGGCGGAGCGGTTCGGCCAGAGCTGGGTGAACGAGCTGCGCGTCACAGTGTTCGAGCGGGTTGCCCGCACACCGGTGCGGGAGCACCGCCGCTCGACCGGAGCCACGGCCATGCGGTTCGTCGGCGACATGACCGCCTTGCGGCGGTGGGCGGCGCTCGGGCTGGCGAAGCTGGCCGTGGGAGTGCCGCTCGTCGTCGGGTGCCTGGTCGCCCTGGCGCTGGCCAGCCCGCTGATCGCCGTCGCGGTTGGCGGGGTCGTGCTGGCCGGATTCGCGGCCGTCCGGTGCGTCTCACCGCGGCTGCACGACACGAATCGGAGGGCGCGGCGGCGCCGAGCGCAGGTCGCCGCGCATGTCACCGAGCACGTGGGTCACCGGCTGGTGATGCAGGCGTTCGGGCGCGAGGACGCCGAACGGCAGGTGCTCCGCCAGCGCGGCCGGCGGCTGGGCCGGGCGATGGTGCGGCGAGCTGAGGTGATCGGTGCGGTGCGGGCCATCGGGGAGGCCACCACGCTGCTCGCCGCGGCGGCCGCGCTGGCGGCGGCGCTCGTCGCACGGGTCGATCCCGCGGCTGCGGCGTCCGCGCTCGCCGTGATCGGCGTGCTCACCACACCGTTGCGCGACCTGTCCCGCGTCGCGGAGTACCGCGCAGCGGCCGTCGTGGCGCTGGAGAAGCTCGACCAGATGATGCAGCGGCCGGTCCGGCCGCGCCCGGCCGCGACCGTGGAGCTGTCGCCAGGGCCGGGAGAGCTGTGCCTGGACGCGGTGACCGTGGACGGCGTGCTGGGTGGCATCACCGCGAGTGTGCGCGCCGGCAGCGTCGTCGCGCTCACCGGGCCCAACGGTTCGGGCAAGACCACGCTGCTCACGATCCTCGCCGGGCTGGCGCTGCCGGACGCCGGACGGGTGCTTCTCGACGGTGTGGACCTGCAGGACCTCGACGAGCGGGCGCTGCGCCGAGCAGTCGGGCTGGCCGGCCCCGACCTGCCGCTGTTGCGCGGCACCATCGGCGACAACGTGCGGTACGCCGCTCCCGACGCCGACGGCCGCCAACTGGTGGCCGCGGTCCGGATGAGCGGGCTCGACGAGCTGGTCCGCGACCTGCCCGACGGGTTGCGCACGCGCGTCGGCGAGGGTGGAGCGGGGCTGTCGGTGGGCCAGCGGCAGCGCGTCACACTGGCCCGGGCCGTGCTCGCCGGGCCCCGCGTGCTGCTCCTCGACGAGGTCGACGCCCACCTCGACCCGACCGCGGGTGCCGCGATGGACCGGCTGCTCGGTGAGTTCCCCGGCACCGTCGTCCTGGTGACCCACCGGCCGGAGCGGCTTCGCGCGGCGTCGGCGGTGTGGCGACTCGCCGGCGGACGGATCCGGGTCGAGCAGCACGGCGCGGGTGCGGCGGGCTAACGGATCAGTGTGGCGCCGGCCGGAGCGCGCCCGCCAGCAGGTCCTGCGCGGCGGGGACCATTGCGGCGAAGTCGTGCGCCGCGCCGGGCACGTCGACCAGCCGCCACCGGCACCCGGG
>JBOHGX010000426.1:0-4982 GCA_050700255.1 Pseudonocardiaceae bacterium | reverse complement strand
CTGCACGACCCCACTGCAGTCGGCTGCCCCAGCACCACCCTGGGCGGTTGCGTCGGCCATGTCGGTGCCGTTCCTAGGCAACGGCACCGCACCCGAACACCGGTTTACATTCAGCTGCCGTTGGCTTAGCCGATGCTGTTGCACGAGCTGCCAGTGCCATCGGCGGCACCGCCGGCAAGGAGCACACCGAGAGCGACAGAGAGTTGGCCGATGCTGACCACACAGGAGACGGGACCGCCGTCGCCTCCGCCGTTGCTGTCCTTGCCGCTACCGAGGGTGAACAGTGACATGACGGTGCGGGCCGGCAGCAGCTCCACATGTTGGCTGTCGATTTCAGCGAAGCTCAGTGTCATTCAAATCCTCCTCACACAGGGCCCAGGGGGGCCGGACCATATGCCTCATCGACGTCATCGCCGATTCGGCTATTACCTACCATGACTTGGAGACGTACGTATGACAACATGCATTCGCCACCTAATCTTTGCATGTACTACCTAACTTGTTGAAACCGACTTCTAATACTTAGCTCGGGGCGAGCCGTTACGTGGGATCCCGCTGCCGACTGCGCACTGCGCGAGGTCGGACGAGGTTTGCCCACCTGCGATCCGATCCGCATTGTCGCTGGTGAGCGACCCTGCTGGAGACGAGGGTAGGTAGTGGGCTGGAGCCGGCGGTGCGGCGAGCACCGGCTTTGCGGCGGCCCCGTTGCAGCCGTACGGCGCAGCAGTCGTGCTCTGTGAGAAGGAAGTCCTGGGTGACTACGTAGGCTCGCCGGTGATGATACCTAGGCGCTTGCGGGACCCCGATCGACAGAAAGTTGTCGATGTCGCGCCCGTGTGCCACGCTCGGAGGCGACCCCCTCCGTAGCTGAGGGAGACAGCCGGTTCGCCGGTACAACCCAATATCGCTGGCTGTCGCAGATCCGGCCAAAAGGGACGCAGAGACCTCGTCTCCAGCGGAGACCATAGGGCGAACCATCGGATAGGCGGTCGCTGGACCTGATCGGCCCGTGCCGTCTACCTGCGTAAACGCAAACAATGCGCGGGTAGTTGAGGGCTGTGTGCCTACCTGGCTCGAAACGCCAGGCGAGTGTCGTGCGCCCGTTTCCAGAGCTGCCCCGTCAGGGGCCATCCCTTCCGAGCACGGTCTCGGACGGGACGTAGGGACCCTTGGTCGCTAGTACCAACGCCGATGGGGTTACTGAGCGACAAGGAACCAATAACACAGCGACGCAGCATCCCGGCCGCTGTCTCCAGCTAACGGGCGTACCAGGGCCACTTACTCCCGTGCACTTGTGCTCAGTACTCGCACTGACCGTCACGTTGTGCCCTTGTGCGGACTAGCAGCCCCACCTGCGGCTCCAGACGTCTCTGCATTTCTCCTCACCGACGCCGAGCGTCTCTATATGTTTGCAGAGTTCACCCGAATTCGGGTGGGTAGCAGTCAGACGGGAGTTCCGCAGTTCGTAGGCATGCGCGAGAGCCTTCGGGTGGGCGTTGTGCCTCACTACGGCCTTGTTGAGTTCGTGCAGCGGATTTCCTGTAGGCACACAATTTATGGCGTGTCGCGGGGGTCTGCCAGCGGGTTCGGCGGTTGAGCGTCGGTATGCACCTGCGGAGACGCGGGGTGGAACCGGGACGGTTCGATGGTGTCGTATCTGGAGTTGACGCACAACGAGCGCCATCCTGAGACCGGAGCGCCGACCGCGAAGGTGGTCCACAGTTTCGGGCGGGCCGAGACGGTTGACCGGGCCGGAGTTGGCCCAGCTGGTCTCCTCGATCTCGATGTGCTGGACTCGCGGCGGTTGGACGCGGTGTGGGTGGCCGACCCGGGTGTGGGAGCGGCTGGGTCTGCGCGACGATCCGCCGGGTCGCCGCGCGACGCAAGATCGACGGGACCTCGCCGGCGGGCGATCTTCGCTCTGGTCGCGCAGCGGGCGCTGGAGCCGTGCAGCAGCTGGCAGGCATCAAGTGGGTCACCCAGCGGGTGTTCATCGAGCACCTGGCCGGCTTCAGCGATGATCAGGCCTACTGGGGTGATGGACCTCCTGCTCGACGCCCTGGCAAGATCGCCAGCGAGGTGTTCGGCTCGGTGGCGCACCTGCTCAAACTCGATCTGGACATCGTGATCGTGGATACCACGAGCACCGACTGGGAGATCGAGGCCGCGCTGACGAGCTGGTCGAGGCCGTGGCCTGCGACGCCGGCGACGACGAGACCGCCAGCCGGCCGAGTCCGTGTTGCGGCGGTTCGGGCATTCCAGGACCACCGCCGTGATCTGCCGCAGGTGGTGATCGCGATGGCAGTCACCCGCGATGGGATCCCGATCCCGTACCTTCCCCGGTGACGAGACCGACACCACGATCATCCGCCGCGTGAAGGACGACCTGGCCGGGTGGAACCTGCACCGGATGGTCTGGGTCTCCGACCATGGGTTCGCCTCCGCAGCCAACCGGACTTACCTGACCCGCGGCGGCGGGCACTACATCCACGCCGAGAAGCTGTGCGCCGCCAACGCCGGGGCTGCGGCCGCGCTGGCCCGCCACCACAGCGTCGCGGGCAACCTGTCAAGGAAGTCGCGGCCGTCCCGGGCGGTGACAGGGGACGGCGACGGCGAGACACACACGGCCCACCTGGACGGCAAGTGGCTGCTACGCACTAGCGATCACACACTGAGCCCCGACCTGGTCGCGGCCTACGCCGCGTGTGCTCGCCAAGTGTGGAACTCCGGTCAGACACCGCGGTAATTCGATCACTCCTACTGCTGCCCCTGGAGTGGCCAGCCGGCGATCGGCTCATGCAACGCGGCACCACCCGATCCTGCGCCAAGACGGCTGCGCACCAGGTACAACCGGGTGGCCATCCAGGGCAGCCCTTGCCAGGGTGCGAGCCGCTCGACCAGCGGCCGCAGGTCGGTCGCTACGGCTGCCCGGGCCAACGTGAGGTGCGGACGGTACGGGCGTTGCTCCATCGGCAGGCTGCGGCGTGCGGCGGCCCGCACCGAATCGGCCAACCTGCACAACCCGTCGCGATCCCCCTGCACCCGAGTCCACAGCACCTGGTGCCCAAACCGGCCGCCACCGCCGAACGACAAGGACAACGGTGGGTGTCGAGCAGCCGCCCGGTTGAGCCTGCGAGCCAATTCGTCGATGATGTGCTCACCCACCTCGCCGAGGAAGGCCAGCGTCACGTGCCACTGCTCTGGGCGAGTCCAGCGCAGGTCGGGCGCCAGCTCCCGCAGCGCTACTGTGCTGACGCTCAGCTCCTCGACAACCTCACCAGGAGGCGTCAGAGCCACGAAGAGCCGCACCAGGCCATCATCATCAGGCTGCTACCGGCTGGGCAACGTGTTCCTAGGCTATGTAATCGGCTGGCTGGAACCTGCGGGGCCGGCGAATCGCCAGGTGATTGCCATCCCAGTCCGGGCGAAGCCAGTACCCAGGGACGATGACGTGGTGGGTCTTGTCACTCACGTGCGCTCCGATACCCGGTGTTACTGACCGTAACAGTACCGCCTGAATAGGTACGGATGTCCAGTCAGCATAGGTGGTTCGGACACCCGCCTGGCGTTCCACTCGCCCGCCGGTGGAGCGGTCATTCGCCGCGGCCGTGCGGTCGGCGGCATCAAGAACGAACTCGGCCAACCAGTCAGCGCGGGAGTACCGCCGTCGGACGCCGGAACGGCCCTGCTTCCACCACCGAACGGCGACCTCCTGGTAGTCCTTACTCACGCGCTGCGCGGCCCGGCTGCGCGACGAACATCCTCCAGATGATGGGAGAACGTGCCCCGTGGCACACGAATCGCTGGTGCAGACCTACAAGACCCCGCTGAGGCCTCAGGTCTGTGCCACCGACGCCGTCGAGGTGCTCTCCGCGCCGGACCATCTGGCTCGCGCCGCCGTCGACGCGCTGGGCTGGGACGGCGTGGTGCTGCCTCCGGGCGTGTTACTCGGCCGCCGTGTGGTGGTCGTCGCTAACCTCATCGACGAGGTGCATCAGCGGCGGGTCAGTTCGGGCTGGGGCCCGGTGACCGATCGGGTGTCGGTATCCACCTGGAACTGGTCCGAGATGCAGCAGCTCGCGCCGCCTCCCGCGGTGACGTTGCGCGGTGTTATCGCGCCCGCGCGGCACTGGCGCACCGGCCTTACCGGAGCCGCGCCGTTCGCCGGCCTGTGCGCGACAGCTTTGCTGCTGCCAGCACACATCGCACGAAACGTTGAGTGCCTGGCGCACGCCGAGTACTACGGACCGACCGTGCTGGCCGCCGCAGGGCCCCACGACGTCGACCTCGAGGCGGTCGATGTGGTGCACGTGGGATACCCGGGCCCGATAACGACCAGACGTCCGGCCGCGACCAGCCGATGGGTACACGAGCTCGTCTACGACCGGCTGCTGGCGCTTCATTAGCGCTTAGCGACGCCCTCAGTATCCTTGGACCATCCCTCCAGACGCCTCGGCTTCTGATGGCGCCGTAGACGTCGGTCAGCCGGTTGCGGCGAGGAGTCGGCGACTAGTCAGCACATTCGCGTCCATGCCGTCACCGTGTCACGTTGCACTTTTCAGGCCGTGCGCGACCACCTGTTCCGCCTCGTCATCAAGGTCAGCACGGTCTCCGAGGATGCTCGGGCGCTGACCGTGGAACATCGCCGTGGGTGGCCAGTGCGGCGGCGTGATCCCTACCAAAAGGATGCCGTATGCACAATCACCCGATCGGGTGTCCACTCGACGCAACGGCGCGGCCGCTGATCGAAGTGGAAGATCCGGCGTGGTGGCGTGCACTGAGGATGCGGACCGAACTGCCCGGCGTCGACGGGCGGTGCAATTGAGTCATCGAGCAGAACGAATGAATTGCGGGGCGGGACCGTTCCTCTCGAACGGCCCCGCCCCATTGCGGGTGCCTGCGCTCCACGCGTCCGGCGCCGGATGGGGGATCTCCCGGGCCTGCGGTGCCCTCGCTTTCGAACCAGGCGATTCGAAACCGGG
>JBOHGX010000425.1:0-8006 GCA_050700255.1 Pseudonocardiaceae bacterium | reverse complement strand
ACCCGATCTCGCGCTACTACCGCGACGTGCGGGCCGGACCGTTCATGCAGCCCTACTCACCGCTGGAGGCCTACACCTACATCGGCCGGGTCACCCTCGGCCTCGACCCCAACCTCGAGGACTGACGGCGGCGAACCGAGCATCATTTTCCACGGTGACGTGTATTTCCGCAGGTCCACCCCTTCTCTTCCTCTTCAGGACGCTGTTTCGGTAAGCACATGCGGGCCAGAGTCTCCTACCTACTCAGCAGTGAAGGAGGCCGATCATGATCGCATCATGCGCCATGAACAAAGACGCGAAGCGGCACCCATGACAACCGACAGTCAGGGTCTGGCCTGGCAGATCGGAGTCTGGGACCAGATCTCGCAGATCTACTGCGACGAGATCGACCCCCGGTTCGAGCCGGTGGTTGACGGTCTGCTGGGCCGGGCCGGCTTGCAAGTAGGAGAACGCGTCCTGGATCTGGGCACCGGGACCGGGGCCGTAGCAGCCAAGGCAGCCGCGCTGGTAGCGGACGAAGGGCTCGTCCTCGCCGTCGATATCAGCCCGGAGATGCTGGATCGCGCCCGGCGACGGTCCGAGAGCGGCAGTGCCCGATTCCAGGTCCGCGAAGCAGCTGCCGAGGCTATCCCCGCCGGCGAGAACGCATTCGATGTCATCCTGGCGTCGCTGTCGCTGATGTACGTCATCGACCGTGCCGCCGCTGCGCGTGAGCTCGCTCGGGTGCTACGTCCTGGAGGGCGTCTCGTGGCTGCCGTCTGGGCCGGGCCTGAGAGTTGCGACATTGTGCTGTTCCAACAGATCGCAGGCCGGTTCGCGCCGATCCCGCCGGTGTCCGGTGTCGGCCCCGGTGCGCTCGCAGACGCCGAGCCGTTCCTCGACCAGCTTGCTGGTTGCGGCATCCAGGCTCGGGTCGAGCCCGAGGTGCTCGGATTCGACTTCGACGACTTCGACAGCGCATGGAACGCACTGGCCGGCGTGACCGCCGCGCAGCTGCCACCGGAACGACAAGAAGAAGCCAAAGCCGCTGTGCGTGCGGCGATGTGGCCGGACCCCGCCGCTTCACGAAGTTTCCGCAACACCGTCCAGTACATCGTCGGAAGATGCCCCGATCCTCACAGCGAAGGGGGCGGATCGTGACCGCGTCACATGTCGTCGATCTCGCGACGGTCAACTCTCAGCAGCAGATCGTCGGTGACTCGCTGCATCCGGTGACATCTGTCGAGGTCACGGTACTGCTGGACAACACAGTTGACATGCTGCTGCCCAGCACCGTGGTGGTGCGGCGGCCACCGCTGCTCCCGGATGCCTTCGACTGGCCCGCGCTGCGCGCTGAGCACGGCTACTCCGCCTTGATCACCATCGACGGTGGGCCGAGCGTGCTCTACGACGCCGGGATCAGCAAGGACGGCGCCGCGCGCAACCTGTCCGTGCTCGAAGTGGCCACCGGTGCCGAGGTTCGGCTGCCACCGCCGTCGCAGGCCGACCTCGCCGCGGAAGGTGTCGAGGTCGTGGAGGAGCGCGGGCCGAGCCTGCTGCTCGACGGCCACCTCCTGATCACCGGCCAGACCGAGCGCAGCACCCCGTTCGAACAGGGCCTTCCCGGTCAGCAAGCGCTGGTCGACGGCAACTGGGAGCCCGATCCGTGGACCTGGGACGATCAGGCGGTCTTGGTCAACGTGCGCGGCCGCGGCCTCGTCGTCGTCTCCGGATGTAGCCACTCCGGAGCGGTCAACGTGATGGTTGCCGCTCGCCGGCAGACCGGGGTTACGGCCATCTGCGCGTTCGTCGGCGGCATGCACCTGGCCGGTCCGGTGTTCGAACCGATCATCCCGCCAACGGTGGCGGCCGTGCACGAGCTGGCGCCGGAATTCCCGGTGCCGGGGCACTGCACCAGCTGGCGGGCGCAGGCGGCGATGGCCGCCGCGCTGCCGGATGCCTACGTGGCCAGCACCGTGGGGACCACCCTGCGTTTCGAGGCCACCTCGACGTAAAGCCACCACGCGCCGGGACGAGACGATGAGGAGGTAGCGGTGAGCAGGCAGCACGAGTGGCTGAGCATGGTAGGTGAGCAGGGCGTGGCAGCGAACACCGCTCTCAGGGAGCTGGGAGCTGATCTCCGTGGAGAGTTGATCTGCCCGCAGGACAGCGGTTACGACAAGGTGCGCACCGTCTTCAACGGCATGATCGACCGTCGACCGCTGGTCGTGGTCCGGTGCGCGGGCGCGTCCGACGTGGTCCGTGGCATCGCGTTCGCCCGCGAACACGATCTCGTGCTGTCCGTCCGGGGAGGCGGGCACAGCGTGGCCGGGAACTCGGTGTGCGACGGCGGCCTCATGCTCGACCTGTCGGGCATGAAGGGCCTTCGGGTCGATCCCGACCGCCGCGTTGCCCGTGCCGAACCCGGACTGACACTGGGGGAGTTCGACCACGGGACGCAGGCCTGCGGGCTGGCGACGCCGCTCGGCGTCGTGTCGATGACGGGGATAGCGGGTTTGACCCTGGGAGGCGGGCTTGGCTGGCTCAACGGACGGCACGGCCTCGCGTGCGACAACCTGCTCTCCGCCGACATCGTCACCGCCGAGGGCCGGCTGGTGAAGGCCGACAACGAGGTCAACGAGGACCTCTTCTGGGGCATCCGGGGCGGCGGTGGGAACTTCGGGGTCGTCACCTCATTCGAGTACCGACTCCATCCTGTCGGCCCCGTGCTCGCCGGGGGGCTCTCCTATCCCTTGACCACGGCGCCGGCAGTCCTGCGGTTCTACGACGACTTCGTCAAAGCCGCTCCGGATGAGCTCTCCACGGCCGTCTCACTCGCATGGACCCCGGCTGGGGAGCCTGTGGTCTCGATCGTGGCCTGTTACTGCGGACCGGTCGACGCGGGAGAACAGGTGCTGCGTCCTCTCCGTGCGTTCAGGGCACCGCTGGAGGACAGCATCCAGCCGATGCCGTACCAGGCGCTCCAGAGCGCCCCCGACGCGGGCTTCCCCTCCGGTCGACTGCACTACTGGAAGTCCGGCTGGCTCCGAGACGTGACCGACGAGGCGATCGAGACCATGATCCGGTTCGTCCCGCGGATGCCCTCCCCCACTACCGGCGTCGGCCTTCAGCACCTCCACGGAGTGGCGAGCCGCGTCGACCGATCCGCCACCGCCTTCCCCCACCGTGCGGAGCAGTACGACTTCCTCATCCTCTCGCAGTGGTCCGATGCGGCCGACTCGACGCGCAACATCGAGTTCACCCGGGCATTCTTCGAGGCGATGCAGCCGTATCTTGAGGATTCGGTCTACGTCAACAACCTCGGTGACGAGGGCCAGGGTCGCGTCCAAGCGGCCTACGGGGAGAACTACCAGCGCCTGGGCGCGCTGAAGAGGAAATACGATCCTGCCAATCTGTTCCGCTTGAACCAGAACATCGAACCCGTCATCGACTGATCACCAGGGGCTGACAGAGGGACAGAGGAGTCCGTTATGGCTTTCGAGGAATTGAAACAGCGACAATCCGTCATGTGGGGCAACGGCCCTTACCAGAACGTCACCGAAACAGTTTCCGACATTCACACGCTCGTGATCGAGAGTCTCGACCCCCAGCCAGGGGTTCGCTGGCTCGACTTGGCATGCGGGACGGGCGCGGTCGCCGAGCTGGCGGCCGGGGCGGGTGCGAGCGTAACCGGCGTCGACCTCGCTCCGGCCCTGATCGAAACGGCGAAGCAACGGGCTCAAAAACAGCGACTTGAGATCGACTACCGGGTCGGCGATTGCGAGCAGCTCGACCTTTACGACGCCGCCTACGACAGGGTGTCCTCGACCTGCGGGATCATGTTCGCGCCCGACCACGCAGCGACAGCGCATGAATTGGCGCGCGTCGTTGCGCCGGGCGGCCGGATCGCTCTCGCGAACTGGACGCCGGAGGGTGGTTTGGGTCAGATGTTCAAGATGATGGGGCCGTTCCTGCCCACGCCGTCGCCAGGCGCTGGGAATCCGTTCGCCTGGGGTCGCGAGGAGGTGGTTCGCAAGCTCCTCGGCGACGCGTTTGAACTCGACATCGAAGAACGCGTCTCCACCCTCGACGTTGCGACAGCAGAGGACTACTGGCAGCTGTTCTCGTCGAGCTACGGACCGACGAAAACGGCGGCCGAAGCGCTTGACGAAGATCGGCGCGAGCAGTTCCATCAGACGTGGGTCGACTTCTTCGACAGCCGCTACCGGTCGGACGGCGGAGTCTCTCACACGCGAGAGTACCTTCTCGTCGTAGGCACACGGCGCTGAACGCCTGCCTGAGCAGGTGTGGGCACGGCTTCGGGTCAGGGGTCGACCAGCCCATCGCGCACCGCCAGCAGCGCTGCCTGCGTGCGGTCGGCGACTCCGAGCTTGCTCAGGATGGCGCTGACGTGCGCCTTCACCGTCTTCTCTGAGAGCACCAGCTCGCGGGCGATGAGCCGGTTGGACAGTCCTCGGCCGGTCAGCCGCAGCACCTCACGCTCTCGCGTCGTGAGTGGATCGCGCTGGGTGACCGAATGCATCACTGCCGCTGCGACCCGTGGGTGCAGCGGCGCGCCTCCGCGGTGCACCGAACGCAGCGCGCCGGCGAGCTCGGCGGGGCCGACGTCTTTGAGTAGGTAGCCGGCCACCCCGGCCCGCACGGCGGGTAACACCGAATCCTGCCCTGAGAAGGAGGTGAGCACGACGACCTTGACGTCGGGATGGGTGTCACGCAGCCGCCGCGCGGTTTCCAGCCCGCTCAACCCGGGCAGCACGAGGTCCAGCAGCACGATGTCCGGGTGCATGGCGCCACCAGCGCCAGCGCCTGTGCGCCGGTTGCGGTATCCACCTGCAGGGTGCCGCCGAGCGCTTCGGCGCGCCCTCGCATGCTGGCCAGCCTGAAGCGCCGGGAGGTGCGGACCGTGACCGCGAGGTCGAACCCGCGACCGTCATCGGACACTTTCAACCGCGCCGCCGCACCGGACACGTCCAGCCGCACCCGGATTCGGTGCGGCGAAGAGTGCTGCAGGGCGTTGCCGATCGCCTCGTTGGCCACCTTGAGAACCTCGCGCCCGACCTCCCCTGCGTAGCGGCCGGCCCGACCTTGGACTTCCAGGAGGATCGGTACGTCGTGCACTGCGCGGAGCAGGTCCACCCGCTTGCGTAGCGCCGCACCGAGCCCGTCGGCGTCCACGTCCGGCGGGCGCAGCGTGTCCACGAGGGCTCTCAGTTCATCCAGTGCGGTCCGCGATAGGTCCCGCACCCGGTCCAGATGGGCGTACGCCGAGGATCCGGCACCTGCCACGGTGGCCGCCGACTCCGCGGCGAGGGTGAGGCTGAACAGGGTCTGGGTCACCGAGTCGTGCAGGTCCCGGGCAATGCGAGTGCGCTCGTCCACGATGGACAACTCGCCGGAGCCTTTCCTGGCGCTGCGCGTTGACCACCACCAGCGCGGCATGTCCGGCGAGCGTCTCGACCAGGCGCTGATCGGCCTCGGTAAACGTATCCCCGCCGATCTTCTCCGCCAGGTACAGCGCAGCAACCACCTCGCCGCCAGCCATGATGGGCACCCCGAGGAAGGACCGCATGTCCGGATGAGCCTGCGGGTAGTAACGGAATCGGGGAGCCGCACGGATGTCCGCACGCCGGATCACTTCCGGTTCTTTCAGCAGCGCGCCGAGCAGGCCATGGGTCCGCGGAAGCGCGCCGATCCGGTCCCAGGTCGCAGCGTCCACTCCGGCGGTGAGGAACAGCGCAAACCCGCCGTCATCGTCGGGCACACCGACTGCGGCGTAACGGGCTCCCGCCAGGTCGCGCGCACCGTCCAGAATGCATCGCAGCACCTGCTCGCTGCGCCGCTCGGCGCCGAGTTGGCCGACCACATCGAGCAGCCGGCGTAGCGCAGACGCGTCCCCGTCCATCACCGCCATCCTCGCACCACCTTGACCGCTGAATGCGGGAATAGACGCGGTGGGTTGGTGGTGGTTTGAGACGTCCCGGCACGGGGTTGGCGGTACTTGAAGGGCGCCCAACTAGCGGAGGCCGGCGGCGTCCATACCGCGGAGTTCCTTTTTGAGGTCGGCGATCTCATCCCGGAGCCGGGCGGCCAGCTCGAACTGCAGTTCCCGCGCCGCGCTCAGCATCTGATCGGTGAGCTGCTGCACCAGGTCCGCGAGTTCGGCACGAGGCATCGACGAGGTGTCCCTGCCCTCCAGCACGCCCGCGCTATTACGGGCCCGCCCGGGCTCGCCGGCAGCGCGCTTGCCCCGAGAGACGTTGCGTCCGGATCCGCCGACCTGCACCGCAACCGTTTCCGATGTGTCACCGGCCTCGGCGTAGACCCGCTCAAGGATGTCGTTGATCTTCTTGCGCAGCGGTTGCGGGTCCAAGCCGCGTTCGGTGTTGTAGGCGACCTGCTTGGCCCGTCGCCGGTTGGTCTCGTCGATGGCCCGGCGCATCGAGTCGGTGACCCGGTCGGCGTACATGTGCACCTCGCCGGACACGTTGCGGGCGGCGCGGCCGATGGTCTGGATCAGCGAGGTCCCGCTGCGCAGGAACCCCTCCTTGTCTGCGTCCAGGATCGCCACCAACGACACCTCAGGCAGGTCAAGACCCTCCCGGAGCAGGTTGATCCCGACCAGCACATCGAACTCACCGAGCCGCAACTGCCGCAACAGTTCCACCCGGCGCAGCGTGTCCACCTCGGAGTGCAGGTAGCGGACCCGGATGCCGAGCTCGAGCAGGTAGTCAGTGAGGTCTTCGGCCATCTTCTTGGTCAACGTGGTGACCAAGACCCGCTCGTTGCGTCCCGCGCGAATGCGCACCTCGTGCACCAGGTCATCGATCTGGCCCTGGGTGGGCTTCACCACGACCTCGGGATCCACCAGGCCGGTAGGTCGGATGACCTGCTCGACGAACTCGCCACCGGCCTCGCCCATCTCATACGGTCCCGGAGTCGCCGACAGGTACACCGTCTGGCCGATCCTGTCCTGGAACTCCTCCCAGGTCAGCGGCCGGTTGTCCAGCGCCGAGGGCAGCCGGAAGCCGTGCTCCACCAGGGTGCGCTTGCGGGAGGCGTCACCTTCGTACATCCCGCCGATCTGCGGCACCGTCACATGCGATTCGTCGATGACCAGCAGGAAGTCCTCGGGGAAGTAGTCCAGCAGGGTGGCCGGTGCCGAGCCGGCCGGGCGCCCGTCGATGTGCCGTGAGTAGTTCTCGATACCGTTGCAGAAACCGACCTGACGCATCATCTCTACGTCGTATTGGGTCCGCATCCGCAGCCGCTGGGCCTCCAGCAGCTTGCCCTGCCTCTCCAGCGCGGCCAGCTGATCTCCCAACTCGGCGTCGATGCCCATGATGGCGCGGTCCATCCGCTCCGGTCCGGCGACGTAATGCGTGGCCGGGAAGATCCGCAGCTCGGTTACCTCCCGGACCACCTCCCCGGTAAGCGGGTGCAGGTAATAGAGCGACTCGACCTCGTCACCGAAGAGGTCGATGCGGACCGCGAGTTCCTCGTAGGCGGGGATGACTTCGACGGTGTCACCACGGACCCGGAACGTCCCGCGGGCGAACGCGAGGTCGTTGCGGGTGTAGTTGATACCGACCAGAGCCCGCAACAGGGCGTCGCGCCCGACCTCACCACCGACGGGCACGTGGATCGACTGGTTCAGGTACTCCTGCGGGGTGCCGAGCCCGAAGATGCAGGACACCGAGGCGACGACGACGACGTCACGGCGGGTCAGCAGCGACATCGTGGCGGAGTGCCGCAACCGCTCCACGTCGTCGTTGATCGAGGAGTCCTTCTCGATGTAGGTGTCGGTCTGCGGGACGTACGCCTCGGGCTGGTAGTAGTCGTAGTAGGAGACGAAGTACTCCACCGCGCTGTCCGGGAAGTAGTCCCGCAGCTCGTGGGCGAGTTGTGCGGCGAGGGTCTTGTTCGGCGCCATCACCAACGTCGGGCGCTGCACCCGTTCGATCCGCCAGGCGGTGGTGGCCGACTTTCCTGTTCCGGTGGCGCCCAGC
>JBOHGX010000424.1:0-3417 GCA_050700255.1 Pseudonocardiaceae bacterium | reverse complement strand
CGCAGCAGCGTCGACTTGCCGGACCCGGACGGGCCGATCACGCATACCACCTGGCCACGCTCGACACCCAGGTCGATCCCCCGCAGTACCTCCAGCGAACTGAAGGACTTGCGCAGCCCGGAGACCTCGACGATCACCTCACCCGCCTCCGCGCCCGGCCGCCGCCGGTGCAGCGCTGCCGGAACGGCCTTCCAGTCGCCCTGATACCTGCGACAGCGGGATCGTGATGATCAGGTAGCACAGGCCGGCAACCAGCACCGGGGTCAGGCTGCGGGACTCGTTGAGCTGCTGGCGACCGAACTGGGTCAGCTCCTGCTGGGCCACTGTCGATCCCAGGAACAACGCCAGCGAGGTGTCCTTGGTGAGCAGTACCAGCTCGTTGGTCAGTGGCGGCAGGATGATCTTGAATGCTTGCGGGATGATGATCCAGATCATCGTCGCGGCCGGCGACATGCCCAGCGACCTGGCGGCTTCCACCTGGCCGCGCGGCACCGCCTGGATGCCGGCCCGAATTGTCTCCGCCAGGTAGGCAGCCGAGACGATGCCCAGCGCGATCATAATCGCCACGTAACGGTTGAGGCTCGTGCCGGGAAAGGCCAGCGGAATGCCGCTACCGACGGCGAGGATCACCAGCAACGCCGGGAGACCGCGGAAGAACTCGATGTAGATCCCGGCCAGCACCCGGTACACCCCGACGCTCGACAGCCGCATCAGCGCCAGTACCAGCCCCAATGCGAAGCCGAATACGAAGCCGAGCGCGGTGTAGATCACGGTGTTCTTCAGCGCCACCGTAATGACGTCGGGAAACATATCTCTGGCGACTTCGAGGTCGAAGAACGCTGACTGGATCCGGTCCCAGTCGGCTGCCAGCGCGATAGTCAGGACGATCAGCGCCAGGACGGCATACTGCACGCCACGGACAGCCTTGGCCCGTTGCCGCTTGGTCAGGGCCATCGCTCACCTCGAAACCCGTCAGGCCTGATCCTTTCCTTGCGACCAGTGCTTGGGTGGCGTCGAAATAGGGCACCGAGAAGTCGAAGTTCTGCTCACGTACCTCGGTGATGGTCATTCCGGCCGCGACCAGATCACACTTGCCGGCATTGAGGTCTGCGCCGGACTGGATGCCGTCGAAGGGGGTGTCGACGATCTGCTGGGTGACGCCCAGCTCCTGTGCCACCAGGTCGATCAGATCGACGTCGAAACCGACGACCTTGCCCTCCTGCTCGAACTCGAAGGGCTCGTAGGGCAGCCCGGTGCAGGTGGTCAGCTGGCCCGCCTTGACCAGCGGGATGCCGGTGGCAGTGGCGCCGGGCTCGCTGCTGCCACAACCAGCGGCGAGCAAGGCAAGCACGACGAGCACAGCCACGGACGGCGCGGCACGTCGAGGGGGCCTTGGCATGGCGCTCATCCTGCATGAGATGCCGCAGGCTTGCCGTCGCCGCCTGCTGGCCCTATCGTTTGTCGATAACATCGACTATCGATAGGGTGATCGGGATGACGAACGCCGAGGTGCACGGGCGCGGGGAGCGCACCCTGCTGCCGAACGGGGTGAGCGGAGTGCTGCTGCTGGTGGCCGTGTTCGGCCTGTGGGGGGCCGGTCTCCAGCTCTATGCCGCGCTGCTGGGACCGGGAGTCGAGGTGGGCGTGCGGGTGCCCCAGGACGTGCTCGGCACCGCGTTGGCCCGGATGCCGGTGCCGCCCGGCGCGACGCTGAGCTCGGGCAGCTACGGCGGCGCCGCCGAGCTCGCGACGCCCGAGCTGCCGGTGGGGTTGAGGCTGTTCGCCGTGGCGGGCGCGCTGGTGGGTCAGCTGGCCTGGGTCGCGGGAGCGTTGTACGTGCGCCGGGTGCTGCTGATGATCGAGCGCGGGGAGCCGTTCACCCGGCGCAACGCCGGCCGGCTGGTCCGGGTGGCCGCACTGGTCCTGCTCGGCGGTGCGGTACCACCCTGGCTGAGCTGGTGGGGCGTTCGAGAAGTGCTCGCGCATCTCAAGCTCCCCCGTGACCTCGTGCTGCCGCCCGGCGTCGACGTCCGACCCGACATCGGGTTCACCGGCCTGCTCCTCGCGCTGGTCGTGCTGGCCGCGGCCGAGGCCTTCCGGCGCGGCCGCAAGCTCGCCGAAGACACCGAGGGGCTCGTGTAAGTGACTGAACGTGACCTCGTGGAGCCTGCCCACCGGGTGGAGTGCCGGCTCGACGCGCTGCTGGAGGAGCGCGGGATGACCGTCGCCGAGCTGGCCCGCCGCGTCGAGGTGACCGTGGTGAACCTGTCGGTGCTGAAGAACAACCGGGCCCGGGCGATCCGCTTCTCCACCTTGACCGCGCTCTGCGACGCGCTGAATTGCCAGCCGGGAGAGCTGTTCCGAGTCCGGCCCTGACCCGATCAACACGGTCTACCAGGGAGATGGGGGCGTGCACGGTCAGACCAATTCTCCTCGTTGCGCCGGTACACCGCGATCGGGCGTTCAGCGACCCGGAAGGTGAACCGGCCGGCCTCGTCGCAGATCTCACCGTCGGTGGCTAGCGAGGCATGATCGCCGATCAGCTCCACCTCAAGCGACGGAGCCTCGCGCTGCACATAGGTCCGGGTATGTTCCATGGCACCCAGCATGAGTGCGATGATCGCGCGGGCTCGGGAGAATCGCCGGTCCGCGCGCAGGTAGCGGATGTCGAGCAGCCCGGAGTCCAGCTGCGGCCGCCAGGCCGGCACCATGCCGCGCGGGTGATACGGCCCGTTGCCGACGAACAGGATCCACAGCCGCAGCTCCTTTCCGTCCAGCTTGACCCGCAGCGGCTGGGCGTGACGCAACGACGTGATGAGCGCAGCCGCGAACGCCGGCCACTTCCCCCACCTGCGTTCCCATTTCTCCCGCAGCCGCACCAGGTCGGAGTAGCCGCCGAGGCTCGCGGTGTTGAGAAAGTACCGGGTGTGTGGCGCCTGCCCGCCCCCGTGGACTTCCACCACACCGAGGTCGACCGCAACCGCCTCGCCGGCCTGGGTGGCGTCGACGACCTCCTGCAGGTCGTACACCCCGACGTCGCGGGCGAAGTGATTGAGGGTGCCGGTCGGCACCACGACCAGCGGCAAGCCGCGCTGGCCCGCGACGGCCGCTGCGGCTGCCACCGTCCCGTCGCCGCCGGCGACACCGAGAGCCCGCGCCGCGCCGTTGCTTCGACTATCCGCGGCCGCGAGCGCGTCCTCAAGCTGATCCTGGAGATCGATTCCTTCCGCGGTCCGCAGCACGGTGGCGGATGGCAGCGCCTCGGCTACCTCCTCGGCCGGGTCGTAACCGGGATCGCCGGATCGCGGGTTGGCCACCACCACCAGCCCCGCGCCGGCCTGCAGCACGGGCGCGTCGCCGTGCGGCCGCGCCCGGGCCTCGTCGGTCGTCCGCACCGGCCACCAGCGCCGGGTACCC
>JBOHGX010000423.1:0-51237 GCA_050700255.1 Pseudonocardiaceae bacterium | reverse complement strand
CGTCGGTGAATACCGTCGCGGTGCTCTCCCGGGCCGACGAGATCGGCGGCGGCCGGGTCGATGCGATGTTCTCAGCGAAGACCATCGCGCAGCGCTACCGCAAAGACCCCACACTGCGGGGGCTATGTCAGGGCGTCGTGCCGGTGGCGGGATTGCTCGCGCAAACCGGACGCACGATGCGGCAGGTCGAATTCGACGCGCTGGCGGCGCTGTCCCGGGCGCCGCGGGACGACGTCGATGGGTTGCTGCTGTCCAGCGACCGCTTCCTGCGAGCCGACTCCGCCGCGGTCACCGCCATCCGGCCGGTGGGGAGCTCCGAGATCAGGCACGGGCTGTTGCACCGTTTTGGCCTGTTCGGACTCCGGCTGTCGGTGACGCTCATCCGGCAAGGCACCGACACCCCGGCCGCCCTCGCCGAGGAACTGGTCCGCCGAAGTGGACTGGACGAGTTGCGGGAACTCCTCAACACGCAATTCACCGAGCGTCGTGACCTGCTCAAGGCCCGTTCGGCACTGCTGGCGCTGGACAGCGTGTTGCATGGGGACACGCGCGCAGATACCGGACCGTTGCTCGGGGATGTCGAACGCATCCTTGCCGGGGCGCACGAGTTCGCCGAACTGCGCCTGCTGTCCGCGCTGCGGTCTGGAGCGGTCAACCTGCCGAAGGCGGAGTTGGACGAAGCGGAACGGCTGCTCGGTGGATCAGGCGCAGCGCCAGAGATGCGGCTGGGTCAGCCTGCCGGTTCCAAGGCCGACGAGCTTCGACAGGCTGCCCTGGAAGCGCTCACTCGATGGCACCGGCGGGCGGAGAACCCGCTGTCCGGCCGGGCGACGGCCGATGCCTGCCGAGTGGTGGTGCGCAGTTGCGAGGGCATGATGGCCCGCCTCGCCAGTGAGTCGTGAGTGGCATTGAGTGCTATAACACTGTTACTCACTCACGACCCCTCGATGACTGACCGCAGCTGGTCGAACAGCTCGTTGCGGGTACCGACACCGAGCCGCTGACGGATCCTGGCCATGTGATGCTCGACGGTCTTCGCCGAGATGAACAGCCGCTCCCCGACCTGCTTGTGGGTCAGGCCAGCGAGGATGAGCTGGCCCACCTCCAGTTCCCGCTCGCTGAGGACCGATTGAGCCTCCACCGGCCCACTGCCCGCAGCCGCGGCCATCTCGGTGTGTTCAGGCGCAGGGCTCATGCTTCGACCCTGCGAGCAGGTCTCAGGGCTCATGCTTCGACCCTGCGAGCAGGTCTCAGGGTCCAACTCCTCACCTGACCCCGGGGCGCTGTCCGGGCCACTGGGCAGGGTGCCATTCAGGGCACGGGCGCAGGTGAGCAAGGCCGACATCGTCCGGCGATCAGTGGTCCGCGTCGCGGCCTGCGCGGGTAGCTGAGCGGCGTCCCACCCCAGGCCGACGCCGTGCAGGCGCCGTGCCGCGATCTGCACCGCCTCCGGGTCGATGTCCCCGGACAGCACCTGCAGCCAGCTGCTCGCCGCAGCTGCCAGCACAGCTGCATAGGGGCTGCCCGGTGCAGCGTCGGTCAGTGCGGCGGCGTGCCGCTGTGCTTCCGGGAGTTGCTGGGCGACGATGGCAGCGTGCATCTGGTACCAGTGCAGCGGCACTGCCCACAGCACCGGGTTGCCCAGCTTGTCGAGCAGGTTCTCGGCCTCCTTGAGGTGTGGCGCGACTGACTCCAGCTCGCCGATTCGGCCGGCGGCGATGGCGAGCTCACCCAGTGGCTGCAGCATGTAGAGATCGATCGGGTGCCGGACGAGAGCACAGCGCTCCCGTCGCCACGCCGAACGCAGCGCGGCAGCCTCACCTTCCCGGCGAGCCAGGCCCACTGCCAGGGCAGCAGCAACCACCTCGTCACGCGGTTCCAGCGCAGCGAACTGGCGGGTTACCCGCTCCAGCGTGCGGTGCGCCACATCGAGCTTGCCGCGGACCATCGCCATCCAGCCGTGCAGCAGCAGGTGCCGGGGATGCGCTGGACGGCCGCCGAGCTTGGCAGCGACGGCGCGCCGCAACGTGGAGTCCGCGACTGTCAGCTCACCGCACTGCAGCGCGACCACGGCGGTCAGCGCTGCTGGCGTGTCAGGCAGCAGCACGGTTTCACCCGCCGGCTCGAGCAGCACCGTAGCCCTGGCCAGCTGTGACAGTGCCCCAGTGAATGTTTCAGTGGATGTTTCAGCGGATATCCCGGTGACGGTGGCAAGCATCCCGCGCGCCATCAGGATTTCTGCGCCGGCCATCAGGGTGGCGCTCCGGCCGGCATCCGCCGAGTCGAGCACCGCACGAGCTTGGGCGAGCTCCCCGATACCGATCAGCGCGGGCACCGCGAGCGCGGCACCACCCGCGGCGGCAGGCAGGCTGCAGTACAGCTGTGCACTGTGAGCCGGTAGCCCCCGATGCGCGAGGATTGCGGCGACCACCGAGACGCCCCGCTCCCGATCGGCAGCGGACTGGTCGGAAACAACCTGATCAGCCAGCCTCAACGCCTGATCGAGGTCACCGGCGAGCGCCACCGCCTGGGCGTGACGCGCCGCCAGTGCGCTCGGCGAGGCCCCAGCGTCGATTGTTCCCGCGTACAGTTCTGCGGCCAGCGCCGGGGACTGCCGCAGCGCCTCGTCGCCGGCCCGTTCCAAGACCGCAGCCACCCGACTACCGCTTGCGCCGGTGCCTAGGAGCTGGCGTCCAGCGGCGAGCACGGACCCACCCCGGTCGAGCTGGATGGTAGCTAACTGTCGCTGCATCGCCCGGCTTCGCAGCATCGGCATCAACCGCAGCACGATGTTGCGGATGAACGGGATCAGCTCGCCGCCGTTGGTGAGCAGGCCCGTTGCCATCGCCGCTTCCACCGTGTCGGTCAAGGAAGCCGGATCGGCGTCGAGCAACGGGCTCAGTACGTCGTCATCCAGTGCTGCGCCGACGGCCATCGCCTGCAGCAGCCCGTAGATCGCGGGATCGAGTGCCTCCAACTGGTAGCGCAACCGTTCGGCCAAGCCCGCCGAGACGTTGACTCGTTCAGGGCGCCGGAACTGTCCCGGGCGCCGGGAATCGAATCTTCCGGTGTCCTGGAGTGCCTGGGTGACGAGGTTGACGAGCGACGGCAGTCCGCCACTCTGTTCGTGAACGAGGTCGATCAGCGAGTCAGGGGGAGTGCACCCGACCCGCGCTGCGATGCGGGCCCCGACGGTACCGCGATCCAAGTGCCCTACGACCACTGGTGATCGACGGCGAGCGAGGCTCGCGCCGAGCGCCGAAAGCTCGCGAGATCGCGGCCACGGTCGGTAAGCGACGACGAGCCGGGCGGTCTCCCCTTCGGCGAACGTGCGCAGCCCTTCGAGCATCGCCTGGTCCAGCTGGTGCGCATCGTCCACCAGAAGGGGTTCGTCCGGGTCGACAGTATCCAGTCGCAGACCAACAGCACGGTTGCCGCGCACCACCACGGCACCAGCCTTCTGGTACTCGCGTGCCAGCGCGTCGAGCAGCACTGACTTCCCGGTACCTCCCGGACCGACTATCGCGGCAGTGAGCGGAGCCGATGGAGCGCTGGCGACCTGGCGAAAGATCCAGAGCGCTGATGGCGGTGCGCTGGGAACCACGAGATCAGGCGCGGAGTTCGGTCGGACCATGCTGCCTCTCTCGAGACTGTCCCTCGTACGAATCACTAACGCCTCGATCGCTATCGGGTTGCGTAACGTTACGTTTCGCCGATCATGGCGTGACCGGTTAACAACCCGCTGTCGTCGACCGATGAAACCAACGCACCGCCATTCGGTGGACTTTTCCGTGGTCGAGAGGTCGTGGGTCGTGAGTTACGCACTCGGGGTTGACGTCGGGACAAGCTTCACGGCGGCAGCCATCTGGCGGCGGGATGAGGACAAGACCGAAGCGGTAGCTCTGGGTAGCCGGATGCCATCGGTGCCGTCGGTACTCTTTTTGGGTGCAGACGGTTCTGTGCTCGTTGGTGAGGCTGCTGAGCGGCGTGCGTTGACTGATCCAGACCGCGTAGTCCGAGAATTCAAGCGGCGGATCGGTGATGACACGCCGCTGTTCGTGGGTGGGCGCCCCTACGCCGCCCAGGATTTAGCGGCGATGATGGTCCGCTGGGTCGTCGATCGGGTCACGGAGCGTGAGGGAGGTTCTCCGGACCGGATCGCGGTCACCCACCCGGCCGGATGGGGGCCGTTTAAGAAAGACCTTTTGTCTCGTGCTTTAAATGCAATCGATCTTAATGTGACCTTTCTGGCAGAGCCGGAAGCCGCCGCGATCAATTACGCTGCGCAGCAGCGAGTCGAGGCGGGCACCACGATCGCGGTGTACGACCTCGGCGGTGGCACCTTCGATGCGGCCGTGGTCCGCAAGACCGGCGCAGAGTCATTCGCCCTGTTGGGCTCCGCCGACGGCCTCCAGGAGCTCGGGGGCGCGGACTTCGACGAGGCCGTCTTCAGCCACGTGCGAGCCCTGCTCGCTGCCCAGCCGGGCACGGTGCAGTGGGACACGCTGGACGTCGAGGACCCCAGCGTGCTCAGCGGGCTAGCGCGACTGCGTCGGGAATGCACCGAAGCCAAGGAGGCGCTCTCGTCAGACACCGAGGTCACCATCCCCGTACTGCTTCCGGGCGCCAGCACCCAGATCCGTCTAGTGCGTGGCGAGTTCGAGGAGATGATCCGTCCGGGCCTCGAGGACACCGTCGACTTGCTGTCCCGCGCTATCAGCTCGGCCGGCGTGAGCAGCGATGAGCTCGGGGCTGTGCTGCTGGTCGGCGGGTCCTCCCGGATGCCGCTGGTGTCCCAACTGGTTTCCGCCCGGCTGCTCTGCCCGGTCCGGGTGGATGCCGACCCCCAAACCACCATCGCTCTGGGCGCTGCGCTGTCGATGGCTCCGGTCGCCCAACCGGTCAGCACGCCTACCGTGGCCATCGAGCCCGTGGTCGTTGGACCTGACCCGGAGGCTCACGCGAGTCGTGAAAACCTGCCCGACCACGCGCCGCAACGGCCGCCGCTAATTCCGACTCAGCGGGAATCCGTTGAGGACCGGGAGTCCACCGGCAACAAAGGGCGGTTGCGGGGGAAGATCACATCTGGGCTGGTGCTCAACATCACCGCGGTGGGACTGCTGGCGGGTGTGCTCTTGACCTCGCTCGCCGTCACGGCGCCAGGGGACGACCTCCCCGCTGCCAGCGACAGCGTGTCGGGCAGCGTCAGCCCACCTGGTGACCCGGTCGCGAGCGACGGCTCCGGTGGCTCCGCCGACAACGCGGGGTCTCCGAACGTCGCAAACAATGGAAGGAAAGCAACCAAGGTGGCCCAGACCGCCGCTTCCGTGCCAGAAGCGACTGCTGGTCGACGCCCACCGGCGCGCCCGGGCACCCAGAGCGGGCCCGCCCCGGCTCCGCCGGCGCCCTCTAAGGGGGTGACGCCCACCGGGGAAACGCCCACCGGGGAAACGCCCACCGGGGAAACGCCCACCGAGGAAACGCCCACCGAGGAAACGCCCACGCAAACAGCACCGATTCAAGACCCACCGCCGGCGACGGTTGAGACGAGCGCCTGAGCAGCCTGCGCCGCACCCGCACCCGTGCCCCGCACCGTACCTGCGTTCTGGAGACAGAACGCAGTAATCCGGTCTCCGGTGCCTGCGTTCTGTCTCCAGAACGCGCTGGGCGGGCGTGTGGGAGCGCTCCTTCGGTGCCTGACTTTCCGGGTCGTCACGCGGAACGCTTGGTGCTCCCGATCCGTGGGAACGGCGTGGTGGAGAAGGTCGCTTCCGGCAACCTCGAAGTACTCCGCGATGCGCAGTGCCAGGTACAGGCTGGGGCTGAACTTGCCGCGCTCCAGGTAGCTGACGGTCTGATAGCGCACACCCCGCGTTTCTCGGCGAGCTGGCACCGCGAGGTTCCCGCTCGGCGCGCAGCATGGCGATGCGATTGTGGACGGCCTCGCTCATCGCTCAGCCGATCCTTCGGGCGGCCTTGAGCCGGCCCGCTTCCACACAGGCTCTGAGTTTGCGCTGGCGTGATGGCCCGAGACTCAGACTCGGGTTGCATACGTCAAGGCCTGGGCAGAGCTCACGAGACTCGACCGCAGCGGTACCTCCTCGTCTCCGTGCTACTGGTCCATGATCGTCGCGTAGGCTGTCCTGCGGCTACGGCGACACCGTGGGCTCTGAGGACACCGTCTGTTGCGCCACGTGGGGTGAACGGATTCCCACGCGTATCCATCCCGCGGCGTCGTCGGCGGAGAATCCCGCCGCGACCCACCGCGCGGCCAGCACCACAGGATGTACCCCAGCCTCGGCGGTATCGTCCCGCACTCGATGCGCCAGCTTGATCAACTCAGCGTCTTCGCACACGTAGCCGATGCCCTGCCGACTGTGCGTACTGGGACCAGCGGACGAATCGGGGAACAGCTGCAGCCCGCGTTCGGCGAGCAGCTCCTTGGCCAGCGCCTCGGGCTCCGGTTGCGCGATTGGCACGCCCGAGCTGATCCAGTCCATGATCTTCCCGGGTGTTGTGTCCCCATCAGGTTTGTGAAGTTCCAGCGTCCAGGTTGTCCCTACCGAGCGGCACCACACCGCGGCCAGCACTTGGGCCGCCGAAGCCCCGTTGCCTGAGGTTGGTTGCCCGACCTCATCATTTCGACCGGTTATCGTCGCGGCCTCATCGGTTCTCATCGTGGCTCCATAGGGTCCGTATTACCACTCGCAATCTGTGCTGTTGTGCTCATTCCGCGCACCTGGATCGACGTCCCCCGCAACCTCAACCGATTCCTGGCCGGCAGCGTGGGCCACCAGCGAAGTGGCGCGGCAGGAGTAGCGACGGTGGTGCCAGTAGCCGACGCCTTCGATGGAGCCGCGACTGGCACTCGATCACTTGAGGCGAAAAAACAATCCGGCGCCATCTCGCTCCACACATCTCGCTGTGGGCTGGCCGCGCTTTCGGACCGTAACTCGAATATAGCAGACCTAGCACGGTGTGGTGGTCGACCAACGCGCTGGCCTGCTACGTCATCACCACCGTCGCACCCGCCTGCCCGCTTTCCGATCCCGCTGATGGGGGCCGGGTGTGCATGGGGCGCTGAATCTCTACGCCCGCCCATGGGGTAGCGGTGTCGCCGAGCAGTCAGCCTGTCAGTGGCAAGAGCCCAGGTGACCCGTACCGCGAGTGTCGCTGAGCTGGGTACTCACGGTGCACCAGCACAGTCGGTGAGAACTGAGGGTTTACCGCTGAGTGAGGCCGGGTAACTGACAGCAACCAACTGTCCTGGCTTCTGCAGCGGGCGTTGGCCGTCAAGGACAGACGTGGCGTTCCTCGGGAGCGCCGCCCGAACTGTAGGAGCTGGAGATGGCGCGACTGTTCGGAAGGATCTTCATCCCACAGTTGCATGCATGTCATGTACCGCCGCCACTCAGAGCTTCTACAACAGCATGCCCGTTGATTCTTGACCGATCTCGCACTGAATTCAACTGCAGTCCACTAAGAGGGGAGCATGGAAAATGAACTCTGGTTTGATCGTTACGGGGGCATTTATCTTGGTGCTTTTCGGCGTACTCATAGGGTGCACGTTAAGCGAGCGGTGGTTAGAGGTGCGAGCTAAACGGCAAGCAGAATTGCAGCGCTCTCTCAATAAGCAATGGCAAGAGCTTCAGGTCGCAAGGCAAAAGAATAACTCTACCCAGGTGATGGACGCTTAATCGTAGGAGAGGTTTGGGCTTTAGTACTGCAACGGCACATGTGTCGGTCCCAGTGCAGCGGATCGTCAGTTCTCACTGTGATCATCGTTTGGGAAGAATCAGCCGCGCGGAACACGGTTACTTCTTCTCTAATGACGATCACGGGCGATTCTCCGACCGCCAGCGCTCGAACTGCCGTTGCAGTATTAGCTGTCGTCGTGTCCTGGGAGTTAAGACAGCTGTGGCTGGCTCCCAGCGTGACCGCGTAACGGGGGATGCCACGGCGAGGCGAATCGCCGACGTTCCGATTCATGATCGACCTACGGGGCGCTCCGCCCTGCCTTCCGCCAGGAGGGCGAGTAGAATGATTGTGTTGCCGAGGTTTTTCGCGCACGCCGTTCGGACGTGGCATCTGCGGTAGCCGTTGGGACGAGATACCCACGGATCGGCCGGTGTACTGCCATGTCGTCGCCGTCGTGTCCGGTTGGCCATGCGTGGCTAGCGGAGTTGCAGGCGTTGCTGCTGTATAGCGACACGCTGCATCAATTCCTGGATCGGCTGGCCCAGCTCACGACGCAAGCGCTGCCCAAGGGCAGCTCCTGTGGTGTCACCGTCCGTCAGGACTCCCTGCCGGTCACCCTGGCCGCGAGTGATGGCTGGACCATGCGGGTTGATCAGCTGCAGTACGACCTCGGTGAGGGTCCGTGTCTGGACGCTATGGCCACCGGGAAGGTCAATTACATCCCCGACATCACGACCGAAGTGCGCTGGGCAGGCTTCTGTAAGGCTGCTCACGGCCAGGGTGTGTACTCGTGTCTGGCGTTGCCGCTGAACAGTCCCCACGGTCTTATGGGGTGCTACAACTTATACTCGACTCGGCGTGATGGGTTCGCCGAAGAGAGTCGTGGGCAGCTGGAGGTGTACGCCGGCAACGCCGCAGGCGCGGTGGCCGTCGCGATGAAGCTGGCCGATCAGGCACAGCTGTCGGAGAATCTGCACCGGGCATTGACCTCACGCGCGATCATCGATCGGGCTATGGGGATCATGATGGCCCAACAGCGCTGCGATGCCGGCGCCGCATTCGACATACTCCGGCGCGCCTCGCAGAACCGCAATGTCAAGCTCCGCGAGCTCGCGGCTGAGATCGTCACAGCCGTCAGCGGCAAGGCAGCGGAGCCTGGCGTCTTTCCGCCGCCGAGCTCGGCGCCAGGCTAGATCGAGCATTGCGCCACCGCCTGCGCCACCGTGCTGGCGTGGGGGATCAGCTTGTTCGCCCCGGTCACCTCCAGCGCGCGCAGCACCACCCGGCCATCTGCCACCAACCACAGCGCCATTCCCTCGGCAAGGGCCCGGTCGGCGATTTCGATCAGTAGACCGATCCCGCACGCAGCCAGGAACGACACACCTGTGCAGTCCACGATCACCACCCGGTAGGGGCCAGGCACCTGCTTGTCCAGGTGATCGCGCAGCCGCCCCACCGTGGCCAGGTCGATCTCACCGACCACGCGCAATATCACCACCCCCTCCGCAGAGGAGGGCAGGACTGTCACCGTCAACTGCGTGTCCCTGGCCGTGTTCGGCCTTTTCATGCGCGCCACCACCCCGATTGGCAGTGACGGGGACTACGGCACTGCTGGTTTGCGATCACGAGGGCACCCCAACCAAGAGCTCCCAGACCAGGAGTCGCCGTGGCCCGCACCGCAGCGAACGCGGCGGAACGTCACCGACCAGCGCTGGCCATTCGGGCATGCGCCACGGCCAGCGGCTGGCTGCATAACCGCTGATCTTGATTCTAGCCGCTCAAAGGCCACAGCGGTGATCGACCGGACAGGTTTACGGTGCTGCACGCCAGGGTAGGTCGTATCTCGACTCCGACGACAGGAGAAGGTCGGGAGGACCACCATCTATCAGGATCACGACCTGCTCGAGGTAGCCACCGAGGCCAATCCCCACAACGCGCGCCAGTTACGGGTGCGTTTCCAGGAGTGGCTGCGGACGCTCGGTGCCCCGACCGCCCTGGTCGACGATCTCTCCCTGGCCGTCTATGAAGCCTTGGCCAACGCGGTCGAACACGCCTACCCCGCGCATCATCCCAACCCGGTGATGCACTTGCAGGCCCAGCTTGATCGCGGTCAACTGCTGATCACCGTCACCGACCTCGGCTGCTGGCGCACCCCCCCCGACACCGGTTACCGCGGCCGTGGGCTGACCGTGATGCGCTGTCTCACTTCCGAAGTAGACGTTCAACCCACCGCGCATGGCACCACTGTGCACATGCGCGCTGCTCTCAACCACAGCGACGACGGTCGATTCCCACGGGAACCGACCGTCGCGCCATGGCCGTCGTCAGGGTGGCTTGACGATCAGACGTCGTAGTACAGGGCGAACTCGAAGGGGTGTGGACGCAGCCGCAGCGGATCGATTTCGTTCTCACGCTTGAGCGCGATCCAGGTATCGAGCAGGTCCGGGGTGAAGACTCCGCCTTCGAGTAGGTAGTCGTGGTCGGCCTCGAGACGATCGATCACTGCGCTCAGGCTCGACGGCACCTGGGCGACGTCCTTGGCCTCCTCGGGCGGCAGCTCGTAGAGGTCCTTGTCGATCGGGGCCGGCGGCTCGATCTTGTTCTTGATGCCGTCCATGCCGGCCATGAGCTGCGCGGCGAAGGCGAGGTAGGGGTTGCCCGAGGCGTCCGGGCAACGGAACTCGATGCGCTTGGCCTTCGGGTTGTTGCCGGTGATCGGGATCCGGATGCAGGCCGACCGGTTGCGCTGCGAGTACACCAGGTTCACCGGCGCCTCAAACCCAGGCACCAGGCGGTGGTAGGAGTTCACCGTCGGGCAGGTGAACGCCAGCAGCGACGGCGCGTGGTGCAGGATGCCGCCGATGTAGTGCCGGCCGATGTCGGACAGTCCGGCGTAGCCGGACTCGTCGTGGAACAGCGGCGCACCGTCCGTCCACAGCGACTGGTGGGTGTGCATCCCTGAGCCGTTGTCTCCGAACAGCGGCTTGGGCATGAACGTCACGGTCCGCCCGTCCGCCCATGCGGTGTTCTTCACGATGTACTTGTAGAGCTGGTGGTCATCAGCCGCGTGCAGCAGGGTGTTGTACTTATAGTTGATCTCCGCCTGGCCCGCGGTACCGACCTCATGGTGCGCCTTCTCGACGGTAAACCCGGCCTTGAGGAGGTTCGTGACCATCGCATTGCGCAGGTCGGCGAAGTGGTCGGTGGGCGGCACCGGGAAGTAGCCGCTCTTGTAGTTGACCTTGTAGCCCTGGTTGCGGCCGTCCTCCTCGGCGCCGGTGTTCCACCAACCGGCGACCGAGTCGATCTCGTGGAATGCGCTGTTGGGCGTGGTGTCGAAGCGCACCGAGTCGAAGCAGTAGAACTCCGCCTCAGGACCGAAGTACGCGGTGTCGGCGATGCCGGTCGAGGCCAGGAACTCCTCGGCCTTGCGTGCCACGTTGCGCGGGTCACGGCTGTAGGGCTCCCGGGTGAGCGGGTCGTGCACGAAGAAGTTGATGTTCAGCGTCTTCTGCACCCGGAACGGATCGATGCGCGCCGTCGCGGGGTCGGGCATCAGCAGCATGTCCGACTCGTGGATCGACTGGAAGCCGCGCACCGACGAGCCGTCGAAGGCCAGGCCCTCCTCGATGACGTCGGCGTCGAAGTACCCCGCCGGAACCGTGAAGTGCTGCATGACGCCCGGCAGGTCGCAGAAGCGGACGTCGATGAACTCGACGTCCTCGTCGGCGATGAAGCGCAGGACCTCATCGTTGTTGGAGAACACCGTCGTTCGCTCCTTCGTGCACAGTGCTGTGGACCGGCGCAATCGGTCAGTTCGCTGCGGCGAACCTAAAAGGGTGGTGTTACCCGACCATCACCCGGCTGTTTCGCCAAGGTTACGAGGGTGGTGGTGGGCGAGGCTAGCCCGGGTGCGGCCTACCCTGGTCGGGTGAGCAGGTGGACGCAAACCTGGCTGACCGGCCCGCCCGGATCCCCTGAGGATCCCGCTGCAGACGCTGCCGGGCAGGACTATCCCGGGCAGCGGCTCGGCTTGCCCCCGCATGGTCCGGGCTCGGCCGCCAGCTTCGGACCTCGGATCCTGGCTATCGTGATCGACTGGCTGCCCTGTGCCGTGGCCGCCCAGCTGCTCACCGACAACCCGGCGTTCTCGGCGTTGGCGCTGTTCGCAGCGGTGACCGCACTCTTCATCGGGGTCGCAGGTCGCACCGTCGGGCATGCTGTGGCAGGGCTGCGGGTAGCACTGCTGGACGGGCGTCGGGCCGGTTTCGGTGCCGGCGTGATCCGCACCGTGCTGCTGTGTCTGGTCATCCCCCCGGTGGTATACGACGCCGACGGCCGCGGCCTGCACGACCGGGCTGCCGGGACCATCGTGCTGCGGACCCGCTGAGCGCTTTCTCAACTTGGCTGCCCCACATGGAGACATATCGGGGTTAAACAGCTCCAAGTACCCCGATATGTCTCCATGTCGGGGTAAAGGGCTGAGGGGCTCAGCGGCGGCGAACGGCGCGTTGCACGTTGCGCATCTTGGCGCCCTGCGGCAACGGGCCCTTGGGCATCGCGGCAGCTCGGGTGGTGAGGATGGCCAGCTTGCCCTCCAGCACGTCGATCTGCGCTGCACTGATGTTGCGCGGTAATTTCGCGAGGTGCCGTGGCAGTTTGGCCAGTGGGATCTGGCCCTCGCCATTGCCCACCGTGACGTTGTAGATCGGAGTCTCCCCGATCAGCCGGGACACCCGCTTCTTCTCCTGCGCCAGCAGCGGTTTGAGCCGATGTGCGGCTCCCTCGCCGACCAGCACGACACCGGGCCGCCCGATGACCCTGTGCACGGCGTCCAGTTGGCCGGTGCCCGCGACGGCCGGCGTCACCTTCCACCGGCCGCGCAGGTTGTCCAGCGCCCAGGCCGCGGCGCCGGGCTGGCCCTCGGCCTTGGCGAACACATTGCGCTGCACCCGCCGCCCGAAGATCATTATTGCCGCGAGTCCGCCAATGGTGATGCTCATCGGTACCGAGAACCACAGCTGGTCGAGCAGGAAACCCAGCCCGACACCGACCGCGGTGATGCCCAGGAACACTCCGACCATCAACGGCAACAGTGCCTTGTCCTCGCGGCGCTGGACTTTGAAGGCCTGGATGATCTGAGCCCGGCGCTGCTTCGACGCGGCGCGGCGCTCTCGTTTGGCGGCCTTCGCCGCTCCCTTGTCCTTGGTTTTCGATGTTGCCGAGGAGGGTTTTGCGGGAAGCTTGGCGGCCATGCCCCAAGGATACGGCGCAACGCGTTGTGAATGACCAGCCGACTAGCGCCATTAACGGGGCAGCAGGTTGGACGCCTCCTGCGCGGCCGGGCCGGCCGTGGCCAGATGCACGAGGTGCTCGGGTATCTGACCGCCGCGGTGCGTGATCGCTTGGGCGTAGAGCCGGCCGGCCCGATAAGACGATCGGACCAGCGGCCCGGCCATCACCCCGGCGAATCCCATCAACCCGGCGATGCGGGCATGCTCGACGAACTCTTCGGGCTTGACCCACCGCCGCACCGGGTGATGCCGCGCTGAGGGCCGGAGGTACTGGGTGACGGTGAGGATGTCGCATCCGGCGGCATGCAGGTCGGCCATCGCGGCGGTGACCTCCTCGGGCTCCTCACCCAAGCCAAGGATGAGGTTGGACTTGGTCACCAGGCCCGCGTCGCTGGCCGCTGCCAGCACGTCCAGCGAGCGTTCGTAGCGAAACGCCGGTCGGATCCGCTTGAAGATCCTTGGCACCGTCTCCAGGTTGTGCGCCAGCACCTGGGGGGCGGCGCTGAAAACCTCGTGGAGCAGGTCGGTGCGGGCATTGAAATCAGGGATGAGCAGCTCAACTCCCGTGCCGGGGTTGAGCGTGTGGATCTGCCGGACGGTCTCAGCGTAGAGCCAGGCGCCGCCGTCGGGGAGATCATCACGGGCCACGCCGGTGACCGTTGAGTAGTGCAGCCCCATCGACTGCACCGATTCGGCGACCCGTCGCGGCTCGTCACGGTCCAGATCGGTGGGGCGGCCGGTGTCGATCTGGCAGAAGTCGCAGCGGCGGGTGCACTGGTCGCCGCCGATGAGAAACGTTGCCTCCCGATCCTCCCAGCACTCGTAGATGTTGGGGCAACCAGCTGCCTCGCAGACCGTGTGCAGGCCCTCGCGCCGGACAAGTCCCTTGAGTTCGCGAAACGACGGCCCCATGGTGGCCCGGGTCCGGATCCAGGGCGGCTTGCGCTCGATGGGCGTTTGACTGTTGCGGACCTCCAGCCGCAGTAGCTTGCGGCCGCCGGCGTCAGGTACTGCGCTGATGTCAGGTGTGGGGGAGGCAACGCTCACCGGTCCGAGCCTACGCGGGGTCCGGCTTCACTCCGGTGAGCTCGGCGGTGCGTTCCCAAAGCAGCCGCGCGGTGTGCTCGTTGCAGGCGGCGGCGCTTGGTACCGCCCGTCCCGGGGCTCCACGGGTCTCGCCGAGGCTGGCCGGACCGAAGTACTCCCCGCCGCGCACGTCGGGTGCGGCGGCGGCATACAGCTGCGGCAACGCACCTGCGGCGGCCCCCTGGGCGATCAGCTTGTTACCCCACCGCGCAACGTGAGCCAATGGCCCAGCTGAATGCATCCGAGCCGTGTTGAACACCAGTTCGGTGTCGGTGAGGCCGGGATGGGCAGCGACCGCAACGAGGGCCCGCCCGGCGTCGCGAGCCTGCCGGTCCAGCTCGAAGGTGAACAGCAGGTTCGCCAGCTTCGATGCGCTGTAGGCGGCAGCCGGGCTGTAACGCCGCTGCGTGAAGTTCAGGTCGTCCAGATCGAGCCCGCCGCCGCGGTGCGCGAGGCTGGAGACCGTGACCACCCGCGCTCCGGGGGCGAGTGCAGGCCCGAGCAGCCAGGTCAGCGCCGCGTGCCCGAAGTGATTGGTGCCGATCTGCAACTCGAAGCCATCGACGGTTCGCCGCGGTGGAGCGGCCATCACGCCGGCGTTGTTCACCAGCACGTCGAGCTGGTCCCCGGTGATCGAGCGGGCCTCGTCGGCGGCCTTGGCGATCGAGCTCAGGTCAGCCAGGTCGAGTTGGATCAACGTGGCGTCCGCCCCGCCGCAACTCGACCGCACCCGGGCCAACGCTGCCCGTCCGCGTTGCGAATCGCGGCAGGCCAGCAGCACCGTTGCGCCGTGTTCCGCGAGCGCGATGGCGGTCTGCAAGCCCAGACCGGAGTTGGCTCCGGTGACCAGCACCGTGCGGCCGGTCTGGTCGGGGATGTCTGCTGCGCTCCATCGGCTCATCAGTCGTGCCTATCGGATCACCGCTGGCCACGCCAACTCGGTGTGGCCGGGTAGCTCATCGGCGCTCACGGGAAGTGCGCCGTCCAGAGCATCGAGGACGGCACCACGTACCGCGGGCTGCACCTGCGCCACCGGGACCGGATGACCGAGCTCGGCAGTCAGCGATGTCACGCCGGCGTCGGCGATACCGCACGGCACGATCCGATCGAAGGCGGCCAGATCAGACTGGCAGTTCAAGGCGAACCCGTGCAGGGTCACCCCCTGGCTGACCCGGACCCCGATCGCCGCGATCTTGCGTTCCGGGCGGCCGGTGACCGGATCAGCCGCCAACCACACCCCCGACCGTCCCGTGATCCGTCCGGTGTGCAGGCCCAGTCCGGTACACACCGCGATCAGCGCCTGCTCCAGGCGCCGCACGTAGTCGATGACGTCCATCGGCGCGGCGAGTGCGACCAGCGGGTAGCCGACGAGCTGGCCGGGACCGTGCCAGGTGATCTTCCCACCACGGTCGACGTCGATCACCGGCGTGCCGTCGTCAGGCCGCTCGCCGGGCGTGGTCCGCCGGCCCGCTGTGTACACCGAAGGGTGCTCCAGCAGCAGCAACACGTCGGGCCCGGTGCCCTCAGCGCGAGCGGTGGCAATCTCACGTTGCAGTTCCCAGGCCCGTGCGTAATCGACGGTGCCCAGCTCGCGGACGTGGATGGGAGCCGTGGTGGCCCGGCAGGACTTGGCGTCGGCGGTCACGGGGGCGAGATTACGCCGGTTACTCCAGCGCCGCGGTCAGCGCCGCAGGCAGGGTCTCGTGCTGGAATGGGTAGCCGTGCTTGCGCAAGACCCCCGGTATGGCGCGCTGGCCGGTCAGCACCATCTCATCGACCAGTTCGGCGCCGCGGGCAAGCCGCAGCGCGAAGCCAGGGACCACCAGCAGGGCCGGGCGGTGCATCGCCTCGCCCATCGCCCGGGTGAATTCGGCGTTGGTCACCGGCTGCGGGCCGGAGAAGTTGACCGGACCAGACACCGCGTCGTGTTCGAGGACGAACTTGATAGCGCCCACCTCGTCGTCCAGCGAGATCCACGGCATGTACTGCTGCCCACTGTCGAGACGACCGCCCAGCCCTAGCGCGAACAGCGGCTTGAGCTGGCCTATCAGCCCCCCCGACGGTGAGATCACCAGGCCGGTGCGTACCCGCACCACCCGCGCCCCGGCGCGCTCCGCGGCCACCGTGGCCGCCTCCCATTCGCGGCAGACCTGCGCGATGAATCCCGAGCCCGACGGTGCAGCTTCGTCGACCTCGCGGTCTCCGGTGTCGCCGTAGAAACCCACCCCTGAGGCGTTCACCAGTACCGGAACGCGGTGCTCGGCCACTGCCGTGGCGAGCACCTCGGTGGGACCGATCCGGCTGTCTCTGATGGCCTGCTTGAACTCCCCAGACCAGCGCCGGGTGGCCATCGCCGAGCCGCACAGATTCACCACGGCGTCGACGCCGTCCAACGTGCCGGCGTCCATCGTCGCCGCCGAAGGGTCCCAGGCCCGCTCGTCCGGCGCACCCGGGCGCCTGCGCACCAGCCGGAGAACCTCGTGGGCCGCCTCGCGCAGCGCCGATACCAGCGCGGTACCGATCAGACCCGACGACCCCGCGATCGCGACGCGCATGGGTAGATCTTCTCGGGTCTTTGCCGCCCGCGCGACCCCCGGGTCGGAGCAACGAACCGGTCATTCGGAGCCGAATGGCGCTTCTGGTAAGCGTCGGCACCGCAATTCGGCTCCGAATGGCAGCATTGGTACAGTAGTGGGGCCTCCTACAGGCCGAGGTCGGCTTCGAAGGCGGCGTCGGTGAGACGCTGTTTGATGGTGTTGAGGAAGCGGGCTGCATCGGCACCGTCGACCAACCGGTGGTCGTAGGACAGCGCCAGGTAAGTGATCGAGCGGACCGCGATGGTGTCACCGTCCTCCCCGGACAGCACCACCGGTCGCTTGACCACACTGCCGGTGCCGAGGATGCCGACCTGCGGCTGCAGGATGATCGGTGTGTCGAACAGTGCTCCCCGCGAGCCGGTGTTGCTGATCGTGAACGTGCCGCCGCTCATCTCGTCCGGAGTGATCTTGTTTGCCCGGGTGCGCTCGGCGAGGTCGGCGATACGGCGGGCCAGGCCGGCGATGTTGAGGTCGCCCGCCTCGTGGATCACCGGTACAAGCAGGCCACGCTCGGTGTCGACGGCGATGCCGAGATGTTCCGCACCGTGGTAAGTGATCACGCCCTGCTCGGTATTGATCGAGGCGTTCACCTTCGGGTGCTGCTTGAGCGCCTCGACGGTGGCCTGGGCGAAGAACGGCAGGAAGGAGAGTCTGACGCCTTCCCGAGCCTCGAAGTCGCGCTTGGCCCTATCGCGCAGCCGTGCGAGACGGGTGACGTCGGCTTCCACCACCGTGGTGAGCTGCGCGGAGATCTGTAGCGATTCGACCATTCGCTTGGCGATGACGCTGCGCATCCGCGACATCTTCTCGGTCTTCCCGCGCAGCTCTGCGGCTGTCGCCGCAGGCTGTGCCGGGGTGGCCTGCTGCGGTGCGGGGCGGGACGGTGGCGCAGCCGCGGGTTCCGGTTCGGGCTGGGTTTCTTCGGGCTGGGTTTCTTCGGGCTGGGGCGCTTCCACGGCGGCGAGAACGTCTTGCTTACGGATCCGACCGCCGACCCCGGTGCCCTGCACACCCGACAGATCAATGCCGTGTTCAGCCGCGAGCTTGCGCACCAGGGGCGTCACATACGGTGCACCGCCGGACTCGTCGGTGTGGGATGCCGGGATGGGACGGGTCGGGCGCTGCGACTCGCTGGATTCGGGCGGGGCGGATTGGTCGGGCTGGTCCGTCGCCGCCGGCGCTTGACCCTCGCCGCTATCCCCGATTGTGGCCAGCTTGGCTCCGACTTCGGCGGTCTCGTCCTGCGCTACGACGATTTCCAGCAAGGCACCCGCCGCGGGGGAGGGGATCTCGGTGTCAACCTTGTCTGTGGACACTTCGAGCAGCGGCTCGTCCACCTCGACGGTGTCACCGATCTGCTTGAGCCACCGGGTCACGGTCCCCGCGGTAACGCTCTCTCCCAGCGCAGGCATCGTCACGGATGTTCTGGAGCTGGACCCGGACGCCCCGGAGTCCGACGAGGAGGCATCGCCGGCGGGCGGTGGCTGGGTGGATTGAGGCTGGGCTGGTTGGGGCTGTTCCTGCTGGACGGCCGGCGGCTGCGACTGGCTGGTGCGGCTGCTGGAGTCACCGATCACGGCCAGCTCCGCGCCGACCTCGACGGTCTCGTCCTCAGGCACCACGATCCGCTGCAGGACGCCTGCCGCAGGAGAGGGGATCTCGGTGTCGACCTTGTCGGTGGACACCTCGACCAAGGGCTCGTCGACCTCGACGGTCTCACCCTCCTGTTTGAGCCAGCGTGTCACCGTTCCCTCGGTGACACTCTCGCCGAGCGCGGGCATCTCCACCGAGTAGGCCATCTGTTGCCTCGACTCCTCGTCGTCCTGTGAGGTCTTCTTGCGTCGTTCTCGCGCGGTGTGCGTTGATCAGCCGTGCGCGTGCAGCGGCTTGCCGGCCAGGGCGAGATGTGCCTCGCCGAGGGCCTCGTTCTGCGTCGGGTGGGCATGGACCAGGGCCGCGACGTCGTCCGGATAGGCATCCCAGTTGACGATCAGCTGCGCCTCACCGACCAGTTCGCCAATGCGCTCGCCGACCATGTGCACCCCGACCACCGGGCCGTCCTTGGCGCGCACCAGCTTGATCGCGCCCTTGGCCTGCAGGATCTGGCTGCGACCGTTGCCGGCCAAGTCGTAGGTGAGCGTCTCGACCTCGCGGTGGCGGTCCCTGGCCTGCGCCTCGGTGAGACCGACCGAGGCCACCTGCGGCTCGCAGTAGGTCACCCGCGGGATACCGTCCTCGTCGATCGGGGTCGGGTTGCGTCCCGCAATGTCCTCGGCGAGGAAGATGCCCTGAGCAAACCCGCGATGCGCGAGCTGCAGCCCTGGCACGATGTCCCCCAGCGCGTGCACCCCCGGCAGGTTGGTACGCAGCCGGTCGTCGGTGAGCACGAAGCCGCGTTCCATCCGCACACCAGCCTCTGCGTACCCGGCCTCAGCGGTGTTCGGACCCCGGCCCACGGCGACCAGCAGCAGATCGGCCTCGAATTGGTCACCGGACTCCAGGCTCACCGTGACATCGGAGTCGGACTGGCTGGCCCCGGTGAACTTGACGCCGGTCTTGAACGTGATGCCACGCCGCCGGAAGGCGCGCTCCAGTTGCTTGGAGCAGAAGTCGTCCTCAGCCGGGACGAGCCGGGGCAGCGCCTCGACGATGACCACCTCGGCGCCGAAGGACCGCCACACGCTGGCAAACTCGACTCCGATCACCCCACCACCGAGCACCACGACGCGCTCGGGCAGGTAATCGAGGTTCAGCGCCTGATCACTGGTGATGACGCGGCCGCCGATCTCCAGGTCGGGCAGGGTCCTGGCGTAGGAACCGGTCGCCAGCACGACGTTGCGCCCGGTGTAGCGCTGCCCCTCGACATCGACGGCGTTCGGGGCGACGAACCTGCCGCTTCCCTCTACATAGGTGATCCCGCGGGAGGACACCAACCCCTGTAGGCCCTTGAACATCTTGGCGACGACGCCATCCTTGTACTTGTTCACCCCGCCCATGTCGATGCCCTCGAGCACGGTCTTCACGCCCAATTGATGACCGTCACGCGCGGCATCGGCCACCTCGGCAGCATGCAGCAACGCCTTGGTCGGGATGCAGCCACGATGCAGGCAGGTGCCGCCCAGCTTGTCCTTCTCCACCAGGACGACGGACAGCCCCAACTGTGCAGCACGCAGTGCGCAGGCGTAACCACCGGAGCCGCCACCAAGAATCACGAGGTCGGCGGACGTATCGGTCACTGAGAAGCTCCTCAAACAGACATCGGTAACGTGGCGAGCGGGCGCCTAGGCCATCTTGTCACCACGCCCGGGGTTCCGGCGACGTGGGCGAGGCGATCTGGCAGCCCCGGGCGAAGCGCGGAGCAAAAGGACGGGCACGGTCGTTGAACTGGCAGGATTGCCGGGAGGATCGGCGTTGGAGGAGGGGCCGACGTGGGCGTGTTCGATCGACTCCTGGGTCGGAGGCGGCCAGGAACCAAGCGCTCGGCGTCCAGCGCGGACGTCGATCACCTTGAGCAGTGGGCAGCGTCACACCGCGGAGTGGAGGCGTTCGTCGAGCCGCGCACGACCGTCACCGAGACCACCGTGGTACTGGTCGCACACGACGGCGAGTGGACCCGGCGCAGGGTCGAGGGCGACGAGGGCGTCCGGCGACTGGCTAAGCGGCTGCGGATCCCGATTTACGACGTTGCCCAGATCGGTTACCCGCAACGGATGCGAGATTACACAGCCCGCCAGCGCATCCTGCGCGAGCGCGAGCAGGAGCAGTAGTTTCCGGGTTCTCAGCAGTTCCGGGTTCTCAGCAGTTCCAGGTCTCAGCAGTTCCAGGTCTCAGCCTCGTTCGGCGATGTCGGTGAGCACAGCGGCCAGGGTGCGCACCGGCACGCCGGTGCCGCCCTTGCCGGTATAACCCCACGGGGAGCCGGTGTTGTAGGCCGGCCCGGCGATGTCCAGGTGTGCCCACGGCGTGCCGTCGGCGACGAACTCGGACAGGAATATCCCGGCGGCGAGCATGCCACCCCAGCGGTGGCCGGCCACGTTGGCGATGTCAGCAAGCTTGGAGTCAAGGTCAGGGCGCAGGTGGTCGGGCAGCGGCATGGCCCACCCGTTCTCCCCGACCTCCTGTGAGATCGCGGTGACCCGGTCCCGGAACTCCGGGGTACCCATGATCCCCGGCGTACGGCTACCCAATGCCACGATCTGGGCGCCGGTGAGCGTGGCGGTGTCGATGAGGTAGTCGGGGGAGTCCTGCGCTGCGCGGACCAGCGCATCGGCCAGGATCAGCCGGCCCTCGGCGTCGGTGTTGAGTACCTCGACGGTCTTGCCGCCGTACATCGTGAGGACGTCCCCGGGCCGGTAGGCGGTGCCCGAGGGCATGTTCTCGGCCATCGGTACGGTGGCGATCACCTCCACCGGCAGCTCTAGCCGGCCGGCGAGCACCGCGGTGACGATCACTGCGGCGGCGCCCGCCATGTCCATGGTCATCTCATCCATCTTCGCCGCCGGCTTGATCGAGATCCCGCCGGTGTCGAAGGTGATCCCCTTGCCGACCAGGGCGACCTTCGCTCTCGGCGTGGACGGGACTGCGGTAGGAACCCAGTGCAGCCGGACCAGCCGGGGTGGGCGGGACGAGCCACCGCCGACGCCCAGGATGCCGCCGTAACCCTTGCGCCGCAGGGCTTTCTCGTCGAGCACCTCGGTGCGTAGCCCGGCTTGCTCGGCCAGTGCCACCGCACGCTCAGCGAACGAGGCTGGATAGAGGTCGTTGGGTGGTGTGTTCACCAGGTCACGTGCGACTGCGACCGCCTCGGCGATAGCGGTCGCCCGGGCCAGCTCCTGCCGTGCGCTAGCGGCGCCGGCCGAGGGCACCGATAGGTCCATCCGGCTCAGCGGCCCGTCCCCGTTCTGGGACCGGTAGGCGGTGAAGGCATAGCTGCCCAGCGCGGCGCCCTCCGCGGCGGCGGCAAGGTCGATCCGGGACAACGTGGTGACCGCGTGGGAGGTACCGGACAGTGCGCGGGCCGCCGCGCCAGCGGCTCGACGCACCTGCTCGCCGGTGGGTTGGTCGTCGACCACGCCGAGACCGGTGGCGATCAGCAGCGGGGCCCCGATGGCTCCGCGGGTGGGTACCTTGATCACCTCGTCAGCCTTGCCCCGAGCGCCCAGCACAGCCAGCAAGTCGGCGAGCGCGCCGTCGAAGGCCGCATCAACCTCCTCGCCACCGTAGGCAAGCCGAGGACCCCCGTCACCGGATACGGTGCCCACCACGACGGCATCGACCGTCGCGGTAGTGACCGAGGCATCGGTGAGGCGCAACGTCGGGGTGGTCAAGTGATCTCCTCGCTGATCTGGCCAGATAGTGTCGGAGGCTACTACGAGGTAGGGTTCCACAGCCGTGAGTGCATCCCTGCGTCGCGGACCCTTGCACACATTGCACGTCGAGGCCGGGGCCACCCTCGGACCCTTCGGCGGCTGGGAGATGCCGATTCATTATGTCGGCGTCGTCGCTGAGCACACCGCGGTGCGGGAGGCGGTCGGCGTGTTCGACGTCACCCATCTTGGCAAGGTCAGCGTGACCGGCCCGGCGGCCGCGGACTTCGTCAACTCTTGCCTCACCGCCGACCTCGCCAAGATCGGCCCGGGGCGGGCGCAGTACACACTGTGCTGCGCAGCGGACGGCGGTGTGGTGGACGACCTGATCGCCTACCTGGTCGGCGCGGACGACGTGTTCTGCGTGCCGAACGCGGCGAACACCGGGGAGGTCGGTCGGCGGCTGTCCGCCGCGGCGCCACCCGGGGTGCGGGTGACCGAGCGGCATCACGAGTACGCCGTGCTCGCTGTGCAGGGACCCCGGTCGCCCGAGGTACTTGCGGCCGTCGGCCTGCCCAGCGGCATGGATTACATGGCATTCGCCGACGCCGATCACCACGGCGTGCCGGTGCGGGTGGGTCGCACCGGCTACACCGGCGAGCATGGCTACGAACTGCTGCCGCCGTGGGAGCACGCGCCCGCGTTATGGGAGGCGCTGCTACGGGCTGCCGGCCCGCTCGGTGGCCGGGTGTGCGGGCTCGGGGCCCGGGACACCCTGCGCACCGAGATGGGCTACCCGCTGCACGGCCAGGACCTCGGGCCGGCAATCACCCCAGTGCAGGGGGGCGCCTCGTGGGCGGTCGGCTGGGGCAAGCCGGCCTTCTGGGGGCGCGACACGTTGCTCGCCGAGCGCGAGCGCAGCCCATCCCGGCGGTTACGCGGGCTGCGGGCCATCGGGCGCGGGGTCCCACGGCCGCACATGGCGGTGCGGTCCCCGGCGGGTGCGCCACTGGGGGAGATCACCTCGGGCACCTTCTCTCCGACATTGCGCACCGGCATCGCGCTGGCGCTGCTTGATCCCGCGGTGCGGCCGGGAGAGACCGTCGAAGTGGACGTCCGTGGCCGGGCTCTGCCCTGCGAGGTGGTCACACCTCCGTTTGTGCCCTCTCACGTGCGCTAGCGGTCGTGAGTGGCATTGGGTGCTATAACACTGTTTCGCACTCACGACGTGCCGGGGAGGGCAGCATGTGGTGGACGGTGGGTTGCGGGTGGGCGTGATGGGCGGCGGCGGCCAGCACGGCGTGGGTTACCGCAGTGGTGGCGGTGTGCTTGATCAGGGCGAGGGCTGAGCCGCCGAAGCCCCCGCCGGTCATCCGGGCACCCAGCGCTCCGGCGGCGCGGGCGGCGTCCACCGCGCAATCCAGTTCCGGGCTGGATACCTCCAGGTCGTCGCGCAGCGATGTGTGCGAAGCGTTCAGGAGCGGTCCGATGTCCCGGATCCGACCTGAGCCCAGCAACGCCACGACGTTGCGCACCCTGGCGATCTCGGTCACCACGTGCCGGGCGCGCCTGCGCAGCAGCGGGTCGGTCAGGCTGTCCACCCGCTCCCAGGATGCCGCCCGCAAGTTGGGCAGGCCCAGCTCACGGGCGGCCTGCTCGGCGCTGCGCCGACGCACGGCGTACTGACCGTCGGCGATCCGGTGCGGTACCCGGGTGTCGATCACGAGCAGGGCCAGCCCAGCCGTGACCAGATCCAGCGGCACCTGCCGCATCGTCTGGTCCCGGCAATCGAGCAGCACGGCGTGCCCCGCGATGCAACACAGCGAGGCGATCTGATCCATCCCGCCGGTCGGCGCGCCGGCGACCTCGTTTTCGGCACGGCGGCACGCCGCCGCAAGCGTCACCCGCCCGGCGCTGGTCCCGGCCAGTCCAAGCCCGGCCAGCGCATCCACCGCCAACGCGACGGCGCACTCCAGCGCGGCGGAGGAGGCCAACCCGGCCCCGGGCGGCACCGATTCACCGACGAGCAGGTCAAGCCCGCCGACCGGATGACCCAGCGCCCACATGACGCCGGCTGGATACGCCGCCCAGCCCGGTGGGTGGCCGGGACCCACCTCATCGAGGGAGCCGTCCCAGGCTTGCGCATCGCCGAGCAGCGACCGCAGCCGCAGCCGGCCGTCGTCTCGAGCCGCCGCCGCCACCACGGTGCGCTGCGGCAGCGCCAGCGGCAAGCACAGTCCGCCGGCATAGTCGACGTGCTCGCCGATCAGGTTCAGCCGGCCGGGAGCGGACCATAGACCGTCGGGTTCCCGTCCGAACTCGGCTCGAAAAGCAGCCCGCAACGTGCTACTCATGCCAGCTCCTGCAGCCGGTGTGCGATCTGTTCAGGGGTGGTGTCGTTGAGCCAAGCTCCCACCCCGGACTCGGAGCCGGCGAGGTATTTGAGCCTCCCAGCGGCGCGGCGCACTGAGAACAGCTGTAGGTGCAGCCGGGTGAGGTCGCGCCCCGGGCCGACCGGGGCCTGGTGCCAGCCCGCGACATACGGGACCGGTCCTGGGTCGCCCTGGTCGGCGAAGAAGCTGTCCACCCGCAGTAACAGTGCCGGGTAGAGCGTGGCGAGCTCGGAGCGCTCTGCGGAGTCCAAGGCTGCGAGGTCGGGCACCTTCCGGTGTGGCACCAGGTGCAGTTCCACGGGCCACCGCGCGGCGGCGGGTACGTATGCGGTCCACGCCGAGCCCCGGTGCACTACCCGCGTCCCGGCCCGCAGTTCGGCGGCGAGCACGTCGGACAGCAGGTCGGAGCCCGATCTGTTGCGGTACTCCGCCGCCCTGGCGAGCAGCCGCTCGGTGCGCGGCGGCACGAATGGGTAGGCGTAGATCTGGCCGTGCGGGTGGTGCAGGGTCACCCCGGTCTCCGCGCCCCGGTTTTCGAAGCAGAACACTTGCCTGACGCCGTCCAGTCCGGACAGCGCTCTGGTGCGGTCTGCCCACGCCTCGATCACCGTCTGCACCCGGCTCGGGCTGAGCTGGGCCAATGAGGAGTCGTGCTCGCTGGTGAAGCAGATCACCTCGCACCGGCCCATCGCCGGCTGCTGCGGCCACAGCGGATCGCCGTCTATCGCGGCCGGTACCGGCCGGGCCGTGATGCCGAGCTGAGGTCCTAGGGAGGGAAATCGGTTGTCGAACACCACCACGTCGTAGTCCTGGGCCGGGATCTCGGTCATTTTGCCGTCCCGGCTCGGGCACAGCGGGCATTCTCCCGCCGGGGGCAGGTGAGTCCGGTCCATCCGATGTGGGGCGAAGATGACCCACTCTCCGCTGAGCACGTCCAGGCGCATCGTGGGCTGAGCCTGGTACGGGGGCAGGTTGCGGGGATCGGCCGCGGCGCGGGTTGCCGTGCCTGAGAGGTAGGGCTCGCGGTCGTCGTAGTAGGTCAGTGCGCGGTTGTCGGCCAGCCGGGTGCGGGTGATCCGCACGACGCTTCGCTGCTCGGGCACGCGGTCAGCATGGCGCATGGGGTCAGACAGTGGGACGTCCTACCATTTCGCTGCGTGACGGGATACCGTGCTGGACATGAGTGCCGCGCCACTGTTCAGCCGCCTGCCGCATCCGTCTCCGACGGCGCCGCAGCGAAGGGCGGAGATCCTGGCCGCGCCAGGCTTCGGCCGTCATTTCACCGACCACATGGTGGAGATCAGCTGGACCGACGGTGTGGGCTGGCATGATCGCGAGGTCGGCCCGTACCGGCAGCTCGTCATGGACCCGGCCGCGATGGTGCTGCACTACGGGCAGGCGGTGTTCGAAGGCCTCAAGGCCTACCGGCAACCGGACGGCACGGTGGCCTCCTTCCGGCCGCTGGCCAACGCTGCCCGGCTCCGCGCCTCGGCCCGCCGGATGGCGATGCCGGAGTTGCCCGACGATCTGTTCCTCGGCTCGCTGCGCGAACTGGTGCGCGCCGACATCGAGTGGGTGCCTGCCGCCGGCGGAGAGGAGTCCTTGTACCTGCGGCCGCTGCTGTTCGCCACCGAGGTGGGGATCGGGGTACGGCCCGCGAAGAACTACCGGTACCTGGTCATCGCCTCCCCGGCTGGGCCTTATTTCCCGGGCGGCCTCAAGCCGGTCAGCGTGTGGCTGTCCACCGAATACGTCCGAGCGTCCCCCGGCGGGACCGGAGCTGCCAAGTTCGCTGGGAACTACGCCGCCTCGCTAGTGGCCCAGCAGCAGGCCGCGGACAAGAACTGTGATCAGGTTGTGTGGCTGGACGCGGTCGAGCGGCGCTGGGTGGAGGAGATGGGCGGGATGAACCTCTACTTCGTCCTCGGGGAGGGACCGCGGGCCCGGCTGGTCACTCCGGAACTCACCGGCACACTGCTGCCCGGCATCACCCGCGACTCCCTGCTCACGCTGGCCCGCGACCACGGGATGGGAGTCGAGGAACGGCGGATCTCCACCGAGGAATGGGAGAAGGGCGTGGAGACCGGGGACATTTCGGAGGTCTTCGCCTGCGGCACCGCCGCGGTGATCACCCCTGTCGGGCGGGTCGCGTACCCCGGCGGGGAGTTCACCATCGGCAGCGGCGAGCCCGGCGCGGTCACCGCCCGCTTGCGCGCGTCCCTCACCGCGATCCAACGCGGCGCCGCCCCCGACTCGCACAACTGGATGATCCCCCTCTGACCCCTCACCCGCATTCAGCAGGCTCAGCGGGGTTATCAGGCACTGGTTTACCCCGCTGAGCCTGCTGAATGCGCACATCAGCCGAGCGCGCACACCGCGAGCACTACGGTGGTGGTCAGCTCGCTGGCGGCACCGAGTACGTCACCCGTGACACCGCCGAAGCGGCGCCGGGTGTGCGCCGAGAACGCCAGGATCACCAGGGCGGCCAGGCCCACCGCCAGCGTGCCCTGCCAAGCCCGTCCAGGCACCACCATCAGTCCACCGGCCAGCAGGACTGCCGACCAGGCCACCGCAACAACGGGCGGTTGGCTACCGGCCACCAGCACGCCCAACCCCTCTGGCCGTGCCGGCGGGACCCCCGTGCGGGCGCACCAGCTGAAGGCCACCCGCCCTGCGGCCACCGCAAGCAGCAAGGCGGCCAGCCGGCCGGTCTCAGCCAGCGCACCCAGCGCGGCCGCCTGGGTGGTCAGCACCAGCACCAGCGCGACCACTCCGAACGGCCCGGTTGATCCGTCGCGCATCACTGCCAGCGCCCGCTGGGCCCCCCCGTAGCAGCCCAGCCCGTCGGCGGTGTCGGCGAGCCCGTCCAGGTGCATCCCTCGGGTCAGGCAAACCAGCGTCGCAACCACAGCCAGCCCGGTCAGCAGCGGCGGAGCGCCCAGCGCGGACAGCGCTGCAAGCACCCCGACCGCCGCCGCGCCCAGCCCGGCGCCGACCACGGGAGCCCAGTACAGCGCCTGGCGAGCGACCGCCCGGTCCACCTCGACGGGCGCGCCGACCGGCAGCACGGTCAACCAGGACACCGCCAGCCGCAACCCGCGGCTCACCTCGTCGGCACTGGATCACCTGTGGGCCCAGAGACGCCGGCGTCGTCGAAGGTGGCCATCTCGGCGAGCACCCGGACGGCCAGCTGGAGCAGGGGAAGCGCGGCCACCGCTCCGGAGCCCTCGCCCAGCCGCATCCCCAGATCGAGGATGGGATCCAGCTCCAGGTGTTCCAGCGCCAGGGTGTGCGCGGGCTCCACGGAGCGGTGCCCTGCCACCCACCACTGCCGCGCTCCGGGGGCGAGTTCCTCGGCGAGCATCGCCGCTGCCCCGACGGCCACGCCGTCGAGGATGGCCGGGGTGCGCCGGGCCGCGGCCTGGGCCAGGAAGGCGGCCATCGCCGCAATGTCGGCGCCGCCTGCGGTGCGCAGCAGCGCGACCGGGTCGCTGACGACTGGCCGGGCCCGGCGCAGCGCGTCCCGGATCGCCGCGGCCTTGCGCATCCAGCCGGCATCGTCGATCCCGGTCCCGCGGCCGACTACTGCCACCGGCTCCGCGCCGGTGAGCGCCGCCACCAGCACCGCCGCGGTAGTGGTGTTGCCGATACCCATGTCTCCCGCAATCAGCAGGTCGGCTCCGCGGTCAACCTCCTCGTCGGCGATCGCGACCCCGGCGGCCAAAGCCTGGGTCACTTCCGCGTCGGTCAGCGCGTCCTGCCGGTCGATCGCGCCGCTGCTGCGGCGAACCTTGTGCCGGGTGACCAGCGGTGACCCTTCGGTGCTCGACGCGGCCGGCTCGTCGTCCACGGCCATATCGACCACCCGCACCGCAGCCCCGGCCAAGGACGCGAGCACGTTCACCGCCGCGCCCCCGCCCAAGAAGTTGCGCACCATCTGCCGGGTGACCTCGCTGGGATAGGCGGAGACCCCCCGGGCGGCGACACCGTGGTCCCCCGCGAACACCACCACCTGGGGCTGGGCAAACGGCCGTGGTGGGCAGACTCCTTGGCAGGCTGCCACCCATACCCCCAGCTCCTCCAGCCGTCCCAGGGAGCCCGCCGGTTTGGTCAGCTGCTCATGGCGGGCCACCGCCTCCCGATGGGCCTGCTGGTCGGGTGGGGTGATGCTGGGAAACTCCACGCGGCGCTCCTGGAGTGCTTGAGGTTGTCCGTCTGAGTGCATCCTGCCCGCCCGGGCACCAGACGCTTGCACCTGGCGCAAGCGCACCGGCAGCCCTGCCACCACCAGCAGCACCTCGTCACACACCGCGGCCAGTTCAGCGTTCAGCGCGCCGAGCTCGTCGCGAAACAGCCGTCCGGCGCGGGTCGCAGGCACGACGCCAAGCCCGACCTCGGCGCTGACCAGCACCAATCGGGACGGGTAGGTCGCCACCGCGGACACCAGCTCCGTGCACCGCGCGCGGCAGGCCGCCAGGGCTTCGGGCGCGCCCTGCCAGGCTCGCGCGTCGTCCAGCTCTCCGGTCAACCAGGTGGCCACGTCATCGACCAGCACCGGGACAGGTTGTGTGGCGCGCAACGCAGCGGGCAGGTCGGACGGCTCCACGGTGCGCCAGCTCGCGGGCCTGCGGGCCACGTGCACGGCGATCCGCTCTTCCCAGTCCGGATCATCGAACTGGCGCCGGGCCGTTGCCAGGTAGTCCACCTGAGCCTCGCCCAGTAACTTCTCGGCGTGCGCGGACTTGCCCGAGCGCGCGCCTCCGAGTACGAGCGTCCGCACCTGATCTCCTTGTTGCCGCTGGCGACGCTACCGTGACGTGGTGACCCTTCGGTGGCGTTACCAACACTCCGACGGCGGCCAGGCATCCGGCCCGGACATCACCTTCGACGATCAAGCGGACGCCGAGGCGTGGCTTGAACAGGAGTGGTCGACCCTGCTGCAGGGCGGCGTGGCGGCGGTCACCCTACTCGACGGCGAAGACGAGGTGTACGGCCCGATGAGCTTGCGACCGGCGTGAGTGAGCAAACCTGCTACGGGATCGGGTCGCCACGACCGACCCGAGGCTTGGGTACCCGCAGCCGGCGCAGCTGCGTCGCCCTGGTCATCGCGTAGAACCCCAAGCCGACCCCGGTCCCGGACGCATCGGGGAACCGCTCGCGAACTCGGCGATTGATGATCCGGCCGAGCAGCAGCCCCTCGACGATCATCGTGACGAGCATCGCCATCGACACCAGCGACACGTATTGCTGCACGACAGGTGACGGGACCAGGATCACCACGATCACCAGCAGCGCCAGCGGCATGAACAGGCCGGAGACGTTGCGCCGGGAATCGACCAGGTCCCGGACGTAGGCCTTCACCGGACCCCGGTCCCGGGGCAGCAGGTACTTGTCGTCCCCGGACATCATCCGCTCGCGGCGCGCCGCCGAGGCCTTGCGACGTTCCTCCTTGGACCCGCGCATCCGGCGTAGTGCTTCCCGCTGGGTCCGTGGAGGAGGCGGGGCCGGGCCGCGCTTGCGCCCCTCGGCCTCTCGGCGGCTTGGAGTGGGCCGGCCCTTGCCGCCGGTGCGTCCCCGGTTTGCCACGTCGTCGGCGTCGGACGCCACCTCCACCGTCGGCTCCTGCTCGGGATCGGTGGCTCCTGGGCCGGTCTTGCCGCGCAGGAACCTCACGATGACCAGACTAGGACACCACGCCGCAGGCGTAGCGTCGGCAGTTGTGCGCGTGTTGATCGCCCCGGAGTGTTTCGGCGGGACCCTCAGTGCGGTGGAGGCGGCCGAAGCCGTCGCAACGGGATGGCGGCGGGCCGCGCCCGGTGACGAGCTTGCATTGCGGCCGCTGGCCGATGGAGGCCCCGGTTTCGTGGATGTCCTGCATAGCGGGCTGGGCGGCACCGTGCACCGCACCCGGGTCACCGGCCCGGCAGCAGAGCCGGTGACCGCGTGCTGGCTGGAGCACGAGACGACCGGCTACGTGGAGGCAGCGCAGGCTTGTGGCCTGCACCTGGTGCCGTCCGAGTTACGTGACGCGACCGCCGCGACCAGCCGCGGGGTGGGGGAGCTGCTCGCGGCGGTACGGGACACCGGTCTGCGCACCGCAGTGGTGGGTCTGGGCGGTTCGGCCAGCTCCGACGGCGGGGCAGGAGCTCTCGCGGCACTGGGTGCGGTGGCCGTGGACCCCGCGGGTCGACCGTTGCCACCTGGTGGCGCCGCCCTCGCCCGGTGCGCGCGGCTGGATGGCCGGGCCATGGTCGACGGCCTGCGCCTGATCGCTGCCGCGGACGTGACCAACCCACTGTTGGGTCGCCACGGTGCCGCGGAGGTGTTCGGACCGCAGAAGGGCGCTGGCCCCGAGCAGGTGCGTGAGCTGGAGGCGGCGCTGGCCCGCTGGGCCGACGTGCTGGAGGAGGCGACCGGCCGGGCGGTCCGGGAGTTGCCCTCGGCTGGGGCGGCCGGTGGCCTCGGTGCGGCCCTGCTCGGGCTCGGTGCCGGACGGGTTTCCGGGGCGCAGCTGGTGGCGCAACGGACCGGTCTGGAGGATGCCCTGGACACCGCCGAGCTGGTGGTCACCGGTGAGGGCAGCTTCGACTGGCAGTCGTTGCGCGGCAAGCTCGTCACCGCGCTGGCCGAAGGCGCCGCGCGGCGCGGGTTGCCCTGTGTCGTGCTGGCCGGGCAGGTATCCGTGGGACGGCGGGAGGCGGCCGCGGTCGGGATCTGTGCCGCATACGCCGCGGCAGAGCGGGCCGGCTCAGTGCAGGCCGCACTGGCTGATCCGGCGGGTACTCTGGCATCGGTGGCCGAGCACGCCGCCCGCCAGTGGGGCGGGCGGTGAGGGTTCCGTCCCCGCCAGGGAGCGGGAATCATGCGCCGGTCGCGGGCGTTACCGTGGTGCAGACAGCTGTGCATGTTCCAGCGCCGATTCCAGGGAGAGCCATGACCGTCGAGAACTTGACCGACACCGAGGCGCCGACCCACGGTGTCGAGCTGACCGATGCCGCTGCCGCCAAGGCGAAGGCGCTCCTCGACCAGGAAGGCCGCACGGACATGCATCTGCGCATCGCTGTCCAGCCCGGGGGCTGCGCAGGCCTGCGCTACCAGCTGTTCTTCGATGAGCGCACGCTCGACGGCGATGCCAAGCGGGACTTCAGCGGTCTCGCCGTCGTGGTCGACCGGATGAGCACCCCTTACCTGCAGGGCGCTGTGATCGATTTCGTGGACACCATCGAGAAGCAGGGCTTCACGATCGACAACCCCAACGCGGGCGGCTCCTGCGCCTGCGGAGATTCGTTCAACTGAGCCAAGCCATCGCGCGTGTCGGGCGCTGGTGCACGGTATGTCCGGCGCTGGTGCCCGCCCGCTAGACCTGTACCGGGTAGTGCAGTTCGGGCACCTTGGGGACGATCCGCTGCTCGACGAAGATCCCATGCCAGAGCATGAAAACCAGCACCGCCCAGATCCGCCTGCTGTGATCTCGGAGGCCGGCGCGATGCTCGTCGAGCATCCGGTGCACCGCCGCGAGATCCAGAAGCTGCGCGGTGCCGGAGTCGTTGACGATGCCGCGGGCCCAGTCGTGCAAGTCGTCCTTGAGCCAGTGCCGGATCGGCACCGGGAAACCCAGTTTGCGCCGGTTCAGCACGTGTGCGGGCACGATGTCGCACAGTGCCCTGCGTAAGGCGTGCTTGGTCGTCTCGCGGGTGATCTTCTCCTCGAGCGGGATGGCGGCGGCCACCCGGAATACCTCGGTATCGAGGAAGGGCACCCGTAGCTCCAGTGAATTGGCCATGGTCATCTTGTCGGCCTTGACCAAGATGTCGCCACGCAGCCAAGTGAACAGGTCGACGTGCTGCATGCGGGTTACCGGATCCCAGCCGGTCGAGGCGGCGTAGGCCTCCGCAGTGACGTCGGTGTGCGAGATGGTCGGGTCGTATCCGCGCAGCACCCCACGCAGCTGGTCGTCCGGGAAGATTCGAGCGTTGCCGTAATAGCGCTGTTCCAGCGTCAGTGATCCACGGCGTAGCAGGTCCTTGCCACGTACTCCCTGTGGGATGCGGGTGGAGATCCGCCCCAGCGTTCGGCGCAACGCACCAGGGACTTTCTCGAAAGCGGCCAGCGAAAGCGGTTCCCGGTAGATGGTGTATCCACCGAAGAGCTCGTCTGCGCCCTCGCCGGAGAGCACCACCTTCACGTGTTCTCTGGCCTCCCTGGCGATGAACCACAGCGGCACCAGCGCCGGGTCAGCCACCGGGTCGTCGAGATACCACACGATCAGCGGCAGCGCCTCGGCCAGCTCGGTGGCTGAGACGGTACGGACCACGTGCCGGACGTCGATCGCAGCGGCCGACTCCGCGGCCACGTCTACCTCGGAGTATCCCTCCCGCTCGAAGCCGGTGGTGAAGGTGATCAGGTCCGGATTGTGCTCCCTGGCCAGCGCGGCGATGGCGGTGGAGTCGATCCCGCCGGACAGGAAGGCCCCCACGGTGACGTCGGCCCGCATGTGCTTGGCCACCGAGTCCCGCAGTGCCGTGGTGATCTCGTCGTGCAGGGCACCCGCCTCGGCCTCGGAGCGAACCGGCCGGGGCCGGAAATCGGGATGGAAATACCGATCGGTGATCAGCTTGCCACCGGGGGAGAGGGTGAACGAGGTGCCGGACTCTATCCGGGTTATCCCCGTGTGCAGGGACGCCGGTTCGGGCACGTACTGCAGGCTCAGGTAGAGCTGCAGTGCCCGGTGGTCCACCTCCATAGACACGCCAGACATGCCCAGCGAGGGCGCCAGCTCCAGCAGACTCTTCTTCTCGCTGGCGAAGGCGACTCCGTCCGGCCCCGTGCAGCTGAAGAGTGGCTTGATACCGAATGGGTCCCGGGCGCCGAAGGCGACGCGCAACTGCGTGTCCCAGATGATGAAAGCGAACATTCCGCGGAGCCGCTGCACCGCAGCCGTCCCGAAGTGGTGGTAGGCGGCCAGGATCACCTCGGTGTCGCCTTCAGTGACAAAGCTCACGCCGTAGGGCTCGCCTTGGAGCTCGTCGCGAAGCTCGACGTAATTGTAGATCTCTCCGTTGAACAGGATGGTGTAACGCTCAGGCGCCTCTGGCGGCCCCCACCGCAGGGGCTGGTGTGAGTGCTCGATGTCGATGATGGACAGCCGGTTGAATCCGAGCACCACGTCGGCGTCGTGCCAGGTCCCGGTCTCGTCGGGGCCGCGATGTCGCTGGCAGCTCAAGGCGGCGGTCACGTCCGCCACCCGGGATGGTGCGTCTTGCTGCGCTGTCAGCAGTCCCAGCAACCCGCACACGCGCTCGCCCTTTCGTCGGTGCCCGGCACCATCGGCCCGGCACCATCGGCCCGGCACCATCGGCACAGTATGACGACCGGTCTCGCGGGACACCCGCTCCCCGGGGGAGCTGCGGGCGCGGCGCTGGTTTAGGCTCCAGCTAGTGAGCTGACGGCCGCATTGGGGCGACGAGGAGGAACCAGGCGTGGTCTGCTCTCGCGCGGTTCGGCTATTGAAGGTTGCCGGTCTGGCCGGGATGGTCGCCTTTGTATCGACCGGGTGCTCGGTCCACGATGTGTTCGCATTCGGCTGGCCGGAGGGAGTCACTCCGCAGGCTGAGACGATGCGCGCACTGTGGATCTGGGCGACGGTCGCGGCGCTGGTGGTGGGGGCGATCGTCGCGGGGCTGATCATGTGGTCGGTCACCTTCCACCGCAAACGGTCCGGCGAGATGCCTCGGCAGACCCAGTACAACCTGCCGCTTGAGATTGTCTACACGGTCATCCCGTTCGTCATCGTCGCGGTGCTATTTTACTTCACAGTCGTAGCGCAGAACTTCGTCAATGCCAAAGTCGATAATCCGGATCTCCGGGTGCGCGTAGTCGGCTTCCAATGGAACTGGGAGTTCGAGTACCTGCAGGACAATCCAGGCAGGGACGGTATCTACCCGGTCAGGCGCACCCAGGAAGGTGCGCCGCTGTCCACCGTCGGCTCGTCCACCACTGTCCCGCTCCTGGTCCTGCCGATCGATCGGGTGGTGGAATACCGGATCGTGTCCACCGACGTCCTGCACTCGTTTTACATACCGGAATTTCTCTTCAAGCGTGACGTCTTCCCGCGGCCCGAGAAGAACGACACCGACCACGTCTTTCAGACCACTGTGGAGCGTCCGGGCGCCTTCGTCGGTCGCTGCGCCGAGTTGTGCGGCACCTACCACGCGACGATGAACTTCGAGCTCCGGGCCTTGCCTGGGGATCTGTTCGACCGATACATCGCGCTGCGAGCCCAGACAAACCCTCAGACACAGCGGCCGTACACGGCCGGTGAGGCACTCGCCCAGCTGAACTGTGGCGAGCTGTGCGCGCCCGAGGCAGTGACCACGTCCCCGTTCGACACCGACCGCACCGCCGCCGAGATCCGCCAGGCCGGCGGAGGAGGCCGCTAACCTTCAGTATCGACCGATCTATCGAAGGTTCGAGAGCGAGGCAGCACCATGAGGGTCGAGGCGCGGATCTTCGAGATCACTACCGCGTTCTTCTTCCTGTCCGCGGTGATCTACGGCCTGTGGTCGGTCGGCGAGCCGGTAGGGACGGCCGCGCTGATCCTGACCGGTGGGCTGACCCTCATCATCGGCACATACTTCCGCTTCGTCTCCCGGCGGGTCCGGATGCGCCCGGAAGACAATGTCGATGCCGAGATCTCTGACGGCGCCGGCGAACTGGGTTTCTTCTCGCCCGGCAGCTATTGGCCAGTTGGGATGGCGCTGTCTGCGACCGTACTCGGCTTCGCGCTGGCTCTCGACCAGTGGTGGCTGGTCGCGGTCGGCGCCGCGCTGATCCTCGGCACGGTTGCCGGGTTGGTCTTCGAATACCACATCGGCCCCAAGGCGGATTGAGCACCCGTAAGCCGGCGTGGCGGGGTCGCGTCGGCCCGGCTGGGCAACGTCTAGGCTAGTCGGTGGGCTGGTTCGGTCGGCCGGCCAACTCCCGGTCTGAGCCCTTGGCAGGGGTTCCGTTGCCGTCGTGGCGCGCCTTCTCCAGCGCCCTTGTCTGCTCCGGAGGATCCGGTCGCAGCAGCGATCCCGGGATTGGGGAACCGGCCGAGCCCAGCTGGTTCATTCGCTGGGGCACCGAGGCACCCTGGTACTCCAGCGGGATGGGGTGGCCGTGGTCATCGACGCCGCCGAGGGGCTGGTGCGCCTCGATGAACTCACCGTGCGGCAGGCGCTTGATGATGCCAGTCTCGATGCCGTGTTCGAGGATTGCGCGGTCGGCGCGCTGCAGACCAAGGCAGATCCGGTAGGTGATGTAGTAGGCCGCCGGTGGCAACAGCAGCAGACCGATGCGACCAGCCCAGGTAGTCGCGTTCAACGAGATGTTGAGCACGTAGGCGATGACGTCGTTACCACCGGAAAGCAGCAGCACAAACATGAATGAGATCGCCATCATACCCAGCGCGGAGCGCACCGGGACGTCGCGTGGGCGCTGCAGGAGGTTGTGGCTGGCGTTGTCGTTGGTCAGCTTGCGTTCGATGGCAGGATACGTCGCCGCTAGGGTGAACATGATGGCGGGAAGCACCATGGTCGGCCAGAAATTCTGGGGAATCATGTAGTCGCCCAGGTAGATCTCCCAGGGAGGCCACACCCGAGCAATGCCGTCAAGCCAGCCGACGTACCAGTCGGGCTGGGAGGCAGCCGAGACCTGGGCCGGATTGTACGGGCCGAAATTCCACACCGGGTTGATCTGGAACAGCCCAGCCATGATGCAGATCACACCGATGTTCACCATCGCGAAGCCGCCGGCCTTCACCGCGAAGATCGGCAGGATCCGTACCCCGACCACGTTGCGCTCGGTGCGACCGGGGCCGGGGAACTGGGTGTGCTTCTGGTACCAGACCAGCCCGAGGTGCACCGCGATGAGCGCGAACAGGATGCCAGGCAGGATCAGCACGTGGATGATGTAGAACCGCGGTATGATCACCGTCCCGGGGAACTCGCCGCCGAAGATCGCCCAGTGCAGCCAGGTACCGATCACCGGTGGAGACATGGTGATCGCCGAGATGATCCGGAGCCCGGTTCCCGAGAGCAGGTCGTCGGGCAATGAGTAGCCGGTGAGCCCCTCGAGCCCGGCCAGGAGAGCGATGACTACGCCGATCATCCAGTTCGTCTCCCGCGGTTTGCGGAAGGCACCGGTGAAGAACGTGCGGAACATGTGCGCGACGATGGCCGCGACGAACAGCAGCGCTGCCCAGTGGTGTACCTGCCGGATGAACAACCCGCCGCGGACCTCAAAAGAGAGCTCCAGGGTTGACGCGTACGCCCGGGACATCTCGATCCCACGAAGGTTTTCGAAGGGACCCTGGTACTCGACCTCCGCCATCGACGGGTCGAAGAACAGTGCCAGGTACGTTCCGGACAGCAACAGCACGATGAAGGTGTTCAGCGCGATCTCACCGAGCATGAACGACCAGTGTGTCGGGAAGACCTTGTTGATCTGCCGGCGCATGCCGGCAGCGAGGTGAAACCGCTGGTCTAGCTCGTCGGCTGCCTCGCCGGCTTTGGCGGCCAAACCCGACGACTTACTTGGCGTCGTCATGGCACTTATGACCTCCGCTCCCAGAACGCCGGTCCTATGGGCTCGATGAAATCACCCTTGGCATAGAAGTATCCCTCATCGTTGACATCGATGGGCAGCTGAGGCAAGGCCCTGGTGGCCGGACCGAAGATCGGCTTGGCGTAGGCCAACATGTCGAATTGCGACTGGTGGCATGGACACAGCAGCCGTGCGGTCTGCGCCTCGTACAGCGAGGCGGGGCAGCCGAGGTGGGTGCAGATCTTGGAGTAGGCGTAGAAGTCGCCGTAGTGAAAGTCGACCTGGCCCTCGCGCTGGATTACTTGCGCCGCCTGCTCGGGGCGCAACCGGATGAGCATCACGGGGCTGTCGGAAGCCCGCAGTGCCTCGTGCGCCTCCTCCTCCGACCAGGAGCGCTTGTACGGGAAGACCGTCGCGATGCTCCCAGCGGCGAGGTCCTCGGGGCGCGCCAGGGTGATCTCCTGATCCTCGTAGCGCAGCAACACCGGCTCATCGTCGTGCGAACGCCAGGGCGTGACCCACAGTGCGGCTTCGCCACCGCCCCGCCACGGGTTGCGCACCAGCCCGCCCAAGGCGAGAACTCCTATCCCGAGACCCATGACACCGGCGCCCAACCCAGCCGCTCGTTTGATCAGGGATCGTCGCCCGATCTGGCTGCGGGCACCGGTGTCAGTCAGGATCGCGGTCGTGGTCACGCGGTCCACCTCTGCCGACGCGCCCATATGGCGTTGCTGGACCGCGGTCTCGTGCGGCAGCAGGCTCTTGGCGTAGCCGATGGTCCCGGCGCCGACGGCAAACACCGACATACCGAGCAACAGTCCGATGATCGGCGTGTAGAGCGTGTAGAGCAGATGCTGGCTGTTCGGACTGCCGGGTGCGGCGTATTCCCATGGCCAGAACAGGTAGGCTGCGAGGAAACCCAACCCGGTCAGCGCGGCGATGATGAACCACCACGCGACCTTGCGTTCGGTGCGCTTCTCAGCACGGGTGCCGGGCACCGGGAATGGGTGCTCCTGATGAGCGAGGGTCACTCCGTCGGCGGCCAAGCCCCGCCGGACCAGTTCTTCGCGGCTCAACGTGGACAGGTCCGCGTCACCCGGGGGTTGTCGCTGCTCAGCCGGCCCGCTGGTGGGTTCACCGTGGCTGCTCATGCCTTCGCGCCGATCCACAGCGTGACGGCGACCAGGGCTGAGATCCCGACGATCCACGCGACCAGACCCTCCGAGAACGGCCCGTAACCACCGAGGGCGTAGCCACCCGGGTTGTTTTGCTCCCCGCTGATCGACTCGATGTAGGCGATGATGTCGCGCTTGTCCTCAGGGGTGAGCTGCCGGTCGGAGAACTTGGGCATGCTCTGTGGCCCGGTAGTCATCGCGGTGTAGACCTGCTGGGGGTTCACGTCCTCAATGGTGGGAGCGAACTTGCCGGAGGACAGCGCGATGCCACGTCCGGTGAACTGGTGGCAGGACGCGCAGTTGAGCCGGAACATCTCGCCACCCGCAGCCGGGTCACCGCCGCTGAGGTCACCCACCGGCACCGTCGGGCCGCCGCCGTTGGCCTGTACGAAGGCGCCCAACGCGTCGATCTCCTCCGGGCTGTACTTGACCGGCTTCTCGAGGATCTGCGCCTCCTGGCGCACCGCGGGCATCCGCCCGGTGGAGACCTGGAAGTACACCGCGGCCTCTCCGGTGCCGATCAGGCTGGGTCCTCGGTCGGTCACTCCCTGCAGGTTGGCGCCGTGGCAGCTGATGCAGGAGTTGTTGTAGAGCTGCTCGCCCTGGCGCACCAGCGCCGGATCTTCCTGAGCGTGCGCGATCTGCGGCTGCGGTGCCAGCACCGCGTACAGCCCGCCGGCAGACAGCAGCGCCACGGCGAGTGCCAGCATCCCGGATACCCGACGACGCAGCCGGCCGCGGCCCCCCCGCCTCGATCGGGCTGGGTCCGATCCCGTGGGGTCCGATCGATCATCGGGTTTTGCGGTGGTCATCGGTCTCGGCTACCCCTGCTGTCTGGTTCGGCTCGGTGCTGGTGCTAAGGCAAGAAGTAGATCGTGGCGAACAGGCCGATCCACACCACATCGACGAAATGCCAGTAATACGACACGACGATCGCGGCGGTGGCCTGTGCCGGAGTGAACTTGCTCAGCTTGGTCCGGACGATGAGGAAGATGAATGCGATCAAACCGCCGGTCACGTGCAAGCCGTGGAAGCCGGTAGTGAGGTAGAAGACAGTGCCGTAGGCCCCGGAGGGGATCGTGACACCCTCGTGAATGAGGTTGCGGTATTCGTTGGCCTGGCCGAGCACGAACAGCGTGCCCATGATCAGCGTGATCGTGTACCAGAGCCGCAACCCGAAGACGTCGCCCTGCTCGGCCTTGAACACGCCCCACTGGCAGGTGACCGACGAGGACACCAGAATGATCGTGACCACCAGCGCGTAGGGCACGTTGAGATGAATCGGCTCGCCGGTGGACTCGAGGATCGGCGGCCAATGGGCGTCGTCGTTATTCGCCTTCACGGTGAAGAACATCGCGAACAGACCGGCGAAGAACATCAGCTCGCTGGACAGCCATACGATGGTGCCGACGCTGACCATGTTGGGCCGGTTCAGCGAGTGCACCCGTTGACTGATAGAGGGCGCCGCCAGGCTGGACGAGGAGGTCACACCAAGCATTATGGCCAACGGCGCCTGCCTTGGTGGGGCCGGGGCCAGCCGGACGGCTGCCCGGAGTGATGAACCTTGACCGGATATCATCAACGCCACCGCCCGCATGGGTGACCTCGGCGCGATGAACCCGAGCCGGCCACCGGCGGCTCTGCGGCCTGTGGGCGCCCTGAGATGAGGACCTTGACCACCAGATGATTACCAGATGACCGCTCCGAGCGACGCCACCACTGTTCTGGTCTTCAGCCACCGACCGGAGGTGCGCGAGGCCATCATCAACGCGGTCGGGCGACGTCCCGCGCCGGATATCGGCCGGCTGAATTACGTCGAGGTGGGGACGATTGCCGAGGTGCTAGCACAGGTCGACGCGGGTGCAGTGAACCTGGCAATCCTTGACGGCGAGGCCCAGCCCACGGGAGGGATGGGGCTGTCCCGCCAGCTCAAGAACGAGATCGCGCAGTGCCCGCCGGTGATCGTTTCGGTGCAGCGTAGGGATGACCGCTGGTTGGCCGTCTGGTCACAAGCCGACGCAGTGATCGTGCACCCGCTGGACCCGCTGGTCGCCGCGGAGACCGTGGCCGAGGTGCTTCGCTCGCACCGGCTGCCGGCAGCGAACGGTTGACGCGCCCATGGTGACGACGGCCGGTCCCCGTACCTGGCCTGTGCTGCTCACTCAGTTGATCACCGGGACCGATCTGGATGCCGATGACACCGCGTGGGCGATGGACCAGGTGATGACCGGTGCGGCGACGCCCGCGCAGGTGGCCGCGTTCGTGGTGGCGTTACGAGGCAAGGGTGAGACCTCGGCGGAGATCACCGGACTCGCCGCCGGCATGCTGTCACACGCCCGGCGGGTGCACGTGCCGCAGCGCGCGATCGACGTGGTCGGCACCGGGGGCGACCAGGCACACACCGTCAACATCTCCACGATGACCGCGCTGGTGACGGCCGCGGCCGGTGCAACCGTCGTCAAGCACGGCAACCGTGCGGCGTCGTCGAGGTGCGGCACCGCGGATGTGCTGGAGAAACTTGGTGTGGCGATCGATCTCGGGCCCGAGCAGGTGGCGCAGTGCGTGGCCGAGTTGGGAATCGGGTTCTGCTTCGCACCGGTGTTCCATCCGGCGATGCGGCACGCGGCCGCGGTACGGCGTGAGATCGGTGTGCCTACGGCGTTCAACTTTCTTGGGCCACTGACCAACCCGGCGCAACCGGACGTCGGCCTGGTGGGCTGCGCGGATCTGCGGATGGCCCCGGTGATGGCACAGGTGCTCGCCGACCGGGGTGTCAGCGCGCTGGTGGTCCGTGGCGATGACGGGCTCGATGAGATCACCACGACGACCACCACCTCGGTGTGGGTGGCCGAGGGCGGCACGGTGCGGCGTGACCAGTTGGACCCGGCGGTGCTGGACGTGCCGGTTGCCCGTCGAGAGGACCTGCGCGGCGGGGACGCCGCGGCCAACGCAGAGGTGGTTCGGCGCCTGCTCGCCGGCGATCCCGGTCCGGTGCGAGATGCCGTAGTACTCAACTCAGCCGCCGCGCTTGCCACCCACCGCGGTCTCACCAGCGATCTGGCCGGCGATCTCATGGGTACAGCGCGAAGCGCCGCCGACGCTATCGACTCCGGCGCTGCGGCCGCATTGCTGGAGCGCTGGGCAAGGATGACAACGGAGCTGTCCGCGACCGTGACACTGCGTTGAGCACGGAACGCATTGGTACGGGGTTTAGCTCACCCCTTCGGGTGTCGTAATCCCACTATCCGGGTGAAGATCCGCGCCCATCCGCCCAAAAGGCCGTTACTCCGGTCGCGGGATGATCTCCCGTGACCGGTCCGGCACCGGACGTTGACATCCGAGAACAGGAGACGCCGCGGGTGGTGTCCCATCGTCTGAGCCGCGCTGCTCGCGGTGTGGCGGCTGGTGTTGTTGTCGCTGCTGTGTTCGGCATGTCCGCGCTTCCCGCGGCCGCCGACCCGGCACCTGGCCCTGCGCCCGATCCGGCCAAAACCGTTGAAGAGGTCCGGGAGCTGAGTCACCAGGCCGAAGTGATCACCGAGCAGTGGCATCTTGCCACCGACCGGTTGCTGGCCCGCCGGGCAGATGCCGACCGGGCTCGTAGCGACGCGGCGGCGGCGACGGCCACTGCCGACCAGGCCCGGTCTGCGCAGCAAGCTTTCCGCGCCCAGGTTGACCGGTTGACCAGCGCGACTTTTGAGGGCGTCCGGATCAGCAGCCTGACCGCGATGCTGATCAGCGACTCGCCCCAGCAATTCATGGAGCAGATGTCTGCGCTGGATGTACTGGCGGTGAGCAACAGAGCGGCGATGGACAAGCTCTCCGACGCCGTCGCCCGTACCGAACAGGCAGAGACCGCTGCCACCGACGCCGAGACCCGGGCAGCCGTCGCGGAGCTGGACGCGGGCCGGATAGCTGGAGATGTGGCCCAGGCCCGCATCGAGATGGGCCGCCGCATCGATGCGGTGCAGGCTCGCCTTGGCCGGCTCACTCCGGATGAACTCGCCCGGTACTCCTCGGAGGGATTCACCGACTTCCCGCTCGACATCGCGGGTGACGGGCTCGGGGTCAGGGCGCTGCGGGCGGCACTGACCAGGCAGGGCGCACCATACGTCTGGGGCGCCGAAGGTCCCGGGACCTTCGACTGCTCGGGTCTGATGCTGTGGGCCTACCGTCAGGCCGGGGTGAGCCTGCCCAGGGGCAGCTGGGACCAGGCCAGGATTGGCACCCCGGTGGTCTCGGGGCTGATGCCAGGTGACCTGATCGCGCTGTACTCGCCAGTGAGCCACATCGGTATGTACGTAGGGAACGGGCTGTACCTCCACGCGCCGCAGAGTGGCGATGTGGTCAAAGTCGCCAGGGTTCCGTGGCACGTCGTCACGGCGATCCGGCGGGTCGGCTGATCCCGCGCCCTTCCTTGGTCGGGATCTACCGGGTAGCCAGCCGCACTCCCGAGATTGTCGGTGTGACGATCTAGCGTCTGTCGTGACGAGATCACGAGTAAGACGGGAGCCCGACATGATCGTGGATTGCGACCGATGCCAGGTGCGCGGCGACGCTTGCCAGGACTGCGTCATCACCGTTCTGCTCGGAGCACCGCCGGGGGCCGTTGAGCTGGATGGTGCAGAGCGACAGGCGCTGGACACCCTCGCCGAGGCCGGCATGGTGCCCCATCTGCAACTGGTCGATCTTGCCGGAGATCACAACACGATGCCGGTCCGCACTGCTACCGGTGTCCGGTTAGGCAGTGGCGCTGAGCGGTCGACGACTGGCGGTGAGCGGTCGACACGCTACGTAGGCTGATCGGGCCGGGTGAACACTGGCGCGGCTGCGGTGACGCCAACCGTGTCCGGAAGCCACTTCGCCCCATTGCGGGTGCGTCGGTGGTGGACAGTGCTAGTGACCTTTCGTAGCCTTGCCGCGACTTAGCGGTAGCTGCTTCCAAGCCTGGAGGCACGCAGGTCGCTGCCGAATCGGCTTCGTCGGTGCTGCCATACGACAGCCGAGCCGGGGATCCAACTCTTTCGGGATGAATCCGGATGAGCGTTCGCGCCCAGATGGAAGGGCTCATGTCCGCTCACCGGGCCTGAACCCGTTCGGTTAACCCGGTAGGCGGTCCGAGGGAAGAGGAGACAGACGGGACGTGTCGTCGCACCGTCTGAAGCGCAGCGTGCCGGCAGCGGTCATTACCGGCGCCATGGCTGTCCTGATGGCCTTGATTCCCGCTCCGGCTGCGGCCGATCCCGCACCGCCCGAGGACGCCCCGGCGGCTGTGCAACGGCTTGCCGAGCTGAACCATCAGGCTGAGGTGCTCACCGAGCGGTGGCACTACGCCCGTGACCAGCTCAATGCCCGCCGGGCCGACCGGGAGCGGGCCAGGGCTGACGCCACCGCCGCGGCCGCCTCGGGCGAACGTGCCAGAGCGGTCCAGGGTCAGTACCGCGGTCAGGTCGACCGGCTGGCCAATGCCTCCTTCCAGGGGGCGCGCCTCAATCGGCTGTCCGCCGTGTTGATCAGTGACTCCCCCGAGGAGTTCCTGGATCAGATGTCGGCGTTGGACATGCTCGCGGTGGACAACAAACAGGCTCTGGACCGACTCACCGGTGCCGTCGTTGCGGCCCAGCAGGCCGAGCAGACGGCTAACGAGGCGGCAGCGCGGGCGGGCCAGGCCGAGCGCGATGCGGCACGGCTCGAAGGCGACCTGACCCGCTCCCGCGACGAGATGGATCGCCAGATCCAGGTCGTCCAGCAGCGCCTCGGGGCGCTCGACCGTGAGGAGCGGGCCGCCTACACGTCCGGCGGTAGTACCGAGTTCCCGGTCAATCTCGTCGGCAGCGGTGCCGCGATCCACGCGACGCGGGCCGCGCTGAGCAAGCAAGGCTCGACGTATGTGTGGGGCGGCGACGGTCCGATCACATTCGACTGCTCAGGGCTGGTGAAATGGTCCTTCGCGCAGGCCGGGATGTCGGGCCTACCGCACTCGTCCCAGGAGCAGGCGCGAATGGGGAGCAGGGTCAGCCGGTCGCAGCTGCGGCCGGGCGACCTCATCGCGCTTTACTCCCCAATCAGCCACATCGGCATCTATGTCGGTGACGGGTTCTATGTGAACGCACCGCAGCCCGGTGACGTGGTCAAAGTGGTTCGGGTCCCGTGGGGTCAGGTCACGGCGATGAGCCGGATCGTCTGAGCACACCCGATCCGGCTACCCTCCGGCGGTGCCACGCATCCTGCTGGTGAGCAATGACTTCCCGCCCCGGGCCGGCGGCATCCAGACCTACCTGCACAAGCTGGCCATGGCGTTACCCGCTAGTGAGATCGCTGTCTACGCACCGGACTGGCCGGGGGCGGCATCCTTCGATGCGCAGTTGCCGTTCCCGGTCATCCGGCATCCTGGATCTCTCATGCTTCCCACCCCGGCGGTACTGCGACGGGCCGTCGGGCTGCTGCCGGAGCTGCGCTATGAGACCGCGTGGTTCGGCGCCGCCGCTCCGCTGGCACTGTTGGGGCCGGCGTTGCGTCGCGCCGGGGTGCGACGAGTGGTGGCCAGCAGCCATGGGCACGAGGTGGGCTGGTCCATGCTGCCCCCTGGACGGATGGCACTGCGCCGGATCGGAATGGATGCCGACGTAGTCACCGCGGTGAGCCGGTACACCCGCCGCCGCGTTGCATCCGCATTCGGTCCACTGGCCGCTCTTGAACTACTCCAGCCTGGAGTGGACTGCGCAGCGTTTCGACCAGATCCCGCGGCACGGGCAGAGATCCGGCGGCGTCATCGGCTGGGGGAGGCTCCGGTGGTGCTGTGCGTGTCCCGGCTGGTGGCCCGCAAGGGACAGGACACGCTGGTGAAGGCATTGCCCACGATCCGGCGCCAGGTGCCGGGGGCCACGCTGTTGCTGGTGGGGGACGGGCCGCAGCGCGCAGCGCTGCATCGGCTGGCTGCGGAATGTGGTGTCGCCGACGCCGTGGTCTGCACGGGACCAGTGCCGTGGTCGGAGCTGCCCGCGCACTACGCAGCGGGTGACGTCTTCGCGATGCCCTGCCGGACCCGTGGCCGGGGGCTGGACGTCGAAGGGCTCGGGCTGGTGTATCTCGAAGCCGCGGCGACCGCCTTGCCCGTGGTCGCTGGGGACGCAGGGGGGGCACGGGAGACCGTCTGCACTGGCGACACCGGTGAGCTGGTGAACGGCCGTGACGTTGAGGCGGTGGCCAAGACCGTCGGGACACTGCTTGCCGATCCCGAGCGGGCCGCTGCGATGGGTCGGTGCGGGCGGCGCTGGATGCTGCAGGACTGGGACTGGGTATGCCGCCAGCAGAAGCTGGCAGAGCTGCTGCTGGCGAGCTCGTGAGTGGGTAACAGTGTCATGACGCTGTTACCCACTCACGGCGCGTACAGCGCCTCAATCTCGGCGGCGAACTCCTTGGCCACCACCGCACGCTTGATCTTGAGACTCGGAGTGAGCTGGCCGCCAACCTCGGTGAAGTCGATCGGCAGGATCCGGAACTTGCGGATCGTCTCGGCCCTGGAGACGGTCTTGTTGGCGTCGTCCACCGCATCTTGCACCTCGACGCGCAGGGATTCATCTTCGACCAGGTCGGCGGCGGAGATACCAGCCGGCTTGCCGTGATCAGCGCACCAGGCCGGGAGGGCCTCGGCGTCGAGGGTGATCAGGGCGGCGATGAAGGGCTGCTTGTCGCCCACCACCATGCATTGGCTGATCAGCCGGTGAGCGCGGATCCGGTCCTCCAGCGCGGTCGGGGAGACGTTCTTGCCGGCCGCGGTGACGATGATCTCCTTCTTGCGACCGGTGATCCGCAGGAAGCCGTCGGCGTCCAGCTCGCCGAGGTCGCCGGTGTGAAACCAGTCGTCGACGATGGCTTCCTCGGTGGCCTGCTCGTTGTGCCAGTACCGGCGTAGCACACCGGGTCCCTTGATCAGCACCTCGTCATCGTCGTTGATCTTGATCGTCACACCGGGCAACGGTTGACCCACGGTACCGATCTTGAAGTGCTTCTCGGTGTTGACCGTGGCGGGCGCGCTGGTCTCGGTCAACCCGTAGCCCTCCAGCACCGGCACTCCGATACCGCGGAAGAAATGCCCGAGCCGCTCGCCCAGCGGGGCGCCACCGGAGACCGCCGCGACGCACCGACCGCCGAGCACCGCCCGTAGTTTGGAATAGACCAGTTGGTCGAACAACGCGTGCTTGGCCCGCAGAGCCAGCCCCGCCCCGCCGGTGTCTTGGGCACGGCTCCACTCGGTGGCGGTCGCGTCGGCGATATCGAAGATGCGGCCCTTGCCGTCGGCGTGTGCCTTCTGCTTGGCCGTGTTGTAAACCTTCTCGAACACCCGAGGCACCGCCAGCACGAAGGTGGGCCGGAACTCGGCCAACGCGGCAACCAGGTTCTTCACGTCCGGAGTGTGCCCGAGGGTGATCCGCCCGTACACGCAGCAGCACTGGACGATTCGGGCGAGAACGTGCGCCAGCGGAATGAACAGCAGCATCGAGTTGCTCGGCTGCATCAGGCCGGGGAACTCCGCCAGCGCTGACCGGGTCACGGCGAGCAGGTTGCGATGGGTGATCTCGCAGCCCTTGGGACGACCTGTGGTCCCAGAGGTGTAGATCAGTGTTGCCTGGTCGTCGGCGCTCACCGCGGTGGCGCGTTCCCGAACGGCATTGTCACTGATTCCGGCACCCACCTCAGTGAGCTCATCAACCGCTGCTGCCGGGCTTGTGCTGCTCGTCGCCGGCTCGATCTGCCAGATGAGGCGCGGTTCACCCAGGCGATCAACTAGCTCCTGAACCATCTTGCGGTGCGCAAGGGTCTCGACGATGACCGCCATAGCGCCGGAGTCCGACAGGATCCATTCCACCTGCTCGGAAGAGGACGTCTCGTAGATCGGCACCGTCGATCCGCCGGCCGCCCATATCGCATAGTCCAGCAGGGTCCACTCGTAGCGGGTCTTGGACAGTAGCGCGACTCGATCTCCGCGTTCGACGCCCGATGCAATGAGCCCCTTGGCCACGGATGTGATCTGCTTCGCGAAGTCCGCCGCTGTGACGTCCACCCAGCCGCCGTCGACCCGGCGGCGAAAGCTCACGCTGCCGGCGAACCGTTCGGCATTGGCCCACACCGCATCGGTGAGGTTCTCCTCGTCGGTCACCGTCACGGTGGCCGGGACTGTGAACTCCCGCACGGGTACCTCCGTGGCTCGGGCTGCTCCACTGCTTTCTGGCCAGGCCGTCGACCGGCCTGGCCTGGAGTATCGAACGTATCGCGACCAGCGTTGGGTCCAACAGTCCAACAGTCCAACAGTCCGGCGGTGCTTGAACCGCCGGCGAGTAGCCTGCCTGCTCGTGCGGGTCCATGTGGTGTCCGACGTGCACGGCAACGCGGACGCTCTGGCCGGGGCGGGCGCGGGTGCCGATGCGCTGCTGGTGCTAGGGGACCTGATCGACTTCGTGAACTACCACGACCACTCCGCAGGGATCCTCGGCTCGGTGTTCGGGTCAGCCGTGGTCCACCGATTCGCGCAGCTGCGATCAGATGGCGCACCTGGCGAGGCGTTCGCGTTTGTGCGTGACCTGTGGGCAGCTATGCCAGACCCTCGCAGGGTGGTTCGCGAGGCCGTCGTCGAGCAGTACGAGCGGCTGTTCGCGGTGCTGCCTATCCCGACTTATGCCACCCCGGGCAATGTGGACCTGCCCGAACTGTGGCCGCGTTTCGCGCGCCCCGGCGTGCACATTCTGGATGGCCAGACCACCGAGATCGGCGGCCTGCGTTGCGGTTTCGTCGGTGGCGGACTGTTCCCTGAAGGGATCTCCCGGCCACCCGACACTGCCTTTAGTTCATACCTGCGTACCCCTCAGCAGTACGCAGCGGCGGTCGAGGCCCTGGGGCGGGTGGACATCTTATGCAGCCACATCCCGCCCGCGGTGCCTGAGCTGGTCTACGACGTGCAGGCCCGTCGACCCGAAGTCGGCTCCGAGCAGCTGCTTGCGGTGATCGGCCGGGACCGGCCGCGTGCCGCGTTGTTCGGGCACGTGCATCAGCCGCTGGCCCGGCGGGTCCGAGTGGGGCGAACCGAATGCGTCAACGTCGGGCACTTCCAGCGCACCGGCACCCCGCACGTGCTGAGGTGGTGAGCCTTGACAAGGTCGGCTGCGGGAGAGCTGAGCTACAGCCGCGCCCCGTCGTCCCAGCCTTCCGGTGGGGGACCGGAACGTAGTCCGAGCACCAGGGCGCCGATGCCGGCGGTCAGCGCCAACAGGCCCAGCGGTGTCGCCACTGCCTGGCCAAGGCTGAGCAGGTGCGGTGCTACCAGTAGCAGCACTCCGACCGCCAGCAGTGCCACGCCGCCAACCGTCCGTGGCCGGGGCACCGGCAACGGCGGGGGTTCTGGCGGCTCGAAATGATCCTCCTCGGCGGGCCAACGGGGGGAGTCCGGTCCGGTATGCAGGCCCGCGACGATCCCGGCGAAGGCAGCGCCGGTGTCCTCGGAGCTGCGGTGGCGGGCTGGACCTTCACGGTCCTGCTCCTCGGGATCGGGGAAGGTCAACTCCGACACCACTCTCGGGCTCGGCTGGGAATCGCTGCAGCGGTAACGGTACCGGGCGGGGGTGGCGGGCGCGCGAGTGCTTGCACGATCGAACCGGGCCAGCCCAAGCTGCGTACCAGGTGTGGGGCGCGGGATCGTTGTGCGCCCGATACCGTGCTCCGTAGGCTTGCCGATGCGGCGGCCCGCGAGGGCGAGGGAAGGATCGGTAGGCGGTGTTCTACTGGCTGCTCAAGCACCTGCTACTGGGCCCCTTGATGCGCCTGGCATGCCAGCCGCGGGTCTATGGCGCCGAGCATCTCCCACGCCGCGGCGGCGCCATTCTGGCCAGCAACCATCTCGCGGTGGCCGACTCGTTTTTCCTCCCCCTGGTGGTCCGCCGCCGGGTGACGTTTCTGGCCAAGCGGGAGTACTTCACCACGCCGGGACTGCGGGGATGGTTCAAGCGGCAGTTCTTCAGTGCCTCCGGTCAAGTTCCGATCGACCGATCCAGCGGCTCGGCCGCGCAGGCTGCCCTGGACACCGGAGTGCGATTGCTGGCCGCGGGCAACCTGCTCGGCATCTATCCGGAAGGCACCCGATCCCCGGACGGCCGATTGTACAAGGGCAAGACCGGTGTGGCCCGGATGGCGCTGCAGGCGGGTGTCCCGGTGATTCCGGTCGCCATGGTGGGCACCGACAAGGTCAGCCCCAGGGGCACCAAAATGTGGCGGCCACATCGGGTAGAAGTGCGCTTCGGCGCGCCGCTGGACTTCTCGCGCTACGCGGGTCTGGCCGGTGACCGGTTCGTCGAACGATCGATGGTCGACGAAATCATGTACTCCTTGATGGAGCTCTCCGGCCAGGAATACGTCGACATGTACGCATCGTCGGTCAAGGAGCGCCAGCCGCCGCCGTGGTCGGCCCTCAAAAAGGCGTCCTGATCGGTCCGGATAGGGACTCGGGTGCAGCGGTAGCCGACGCCTCGGACGGTAGCGATCTGCTCGTGGTCGATCTTGCCGCGGAGCGTTCCCACGGCGAAGTCGATGATGAAACTGCCCAGAAACGCCGCCGCGCGGTGGTCATCCTCGGTGATGAGGATCCTCCGCACCGTGCCTTCCCTTCCGCCGACCACCTGTCATGCCTGGTAGCTGCCAAACGTGGGTGACGGTACGGACGGTGGGTTAACGGCGCAGTGCATGCCCGGTGAACGCTCGGGGCCAAGGTCCGCAGCGCGGCCGTCGGCGATGAAGAACGTCTCATGTGCAGCTCATAGACCATTCACCCAGTAGGGGAATCGTCCCCTTTTGTCGGCGGATGGGCCGACGCAGCACGTGAGGAGAGGTCCTTTGCTCACCGTCGACCAGCTCGACAGCGATCGCATCGGGCGGCTGAAGGTGGCCTACAGCGTGCGCAGGGTGGATCTCAGCGGCCGTCTCGGCCTGGTCACCGGGGTGCCTCCGGCCCACGGTGACCTGGTGCTGGCGCGGGTGGCTGAGATCGGGCAGCACGCGAAGCTGGAGCTGGCCACCAGCCGCCGCGCGGCGCTGTACGTTGGCGACGAGATCGTCGTCGGGATGGGCGCGCGGTACGCGCCCGACCAGTTTGAGGCTGCCATGCCCGCGGACCTCGAGCCGTGCGACCTGGTCGCGGCCGGAGGGGTGGCGGCGGCAGTGCGCAGCAAGCACAGCGGGATGAAGGACCCGACCCGACTTGAGCCGCAGGGCTTGCTCACCAGCACCGGTGGGCGGGTGGTCAACGTTGCAGACGGCGCACTGCCCACGCTCGGGCCGGCGCTGCGACGGGTGCCGACGGTGCTGGTCGCCGGCACCGGGATGAACGCGGGCAAGACGACGTCGATGGCGGCGTTGGTGCACGGGCTGACCCGCGCCGGGCTGCGGGTCGGTGCCTGCAAGCTGACCGGCACGGGGGCCGGCGGCGACCGCCACAGCTACATCGACGCCGGGGCCGCGGAGGTCCTCGACTTCACCGACCTGGGCCTGATCTCCACCTGCGGTGTGCCACTCGACTGGCTGGTGCGCACGTCGGTCGCGATGCACGCGCACCTGGTGGCCCGCGGCGTGGACGCCGTCGTCATGGAGGTTGCAGACGGGCTGCTCTACGCCGAGACCGCCGGACTCATCGACGCGCCCAGGATGCGTGACCTGGTCGACGGCACCGTGTTCGCTGCGGGAGACGCGGCGGGCGCGTTGCTCGGCGTGCGACTGCTGCGCGAGCGGCGGACGCGACTGCTGGCGGTGTCCGGAGTGGTCACCGCGTCGCCGCTGGCGGTGCACGAAGCCCAGGCCGAGCTCGATCTGCCGGTGTACGGCCCGGCCGAGCTCACCGACCCGGAGGTGGCGTGCAGCTTGCTGCGGCGGGTGTCGCCGACCAGCCGGCCGGCACGGCCCACTCCGGCCGCGGCGGTCGAGGAGCCCGTGGCATGAGCCGGCCGGGTCCGGCCAGCCCCGCTTCGGGGCAGCCGGTGCCGGTGTTACCCCGGGCGTTGCGCGGGCAGCGCGTGCTGCTGTTCGCCGGTCTCATCGGGCTAGGCGTGGCCGCGGCCGTCGCC
>JBOHGX010000422.1:0-1528 GCA_050700255.1 Pseudonocardiaceae bacterium | reverse complement strand
ACCACCGGGCACCGGACTTCCCCGAGCTGACCCTGCCGCTGTTCGCCGACCTGAAGAAGGTCTTCGCCAACGAGACCGGCCGGGTGTTCATGTACCCGTCCTCCGGTACCGGGGCCTGGGAGGCGGCGATCACCAACACCCTCAACCGGGGCGACCGGGTGCTGATGTCGCGTTTCGGCCAGTTCTCCCAGCTCTGGGCCAGTATGGCGGAGCGGCTGGGTCTCGACGTGATCTGCGTCGACCGGGAGTGGGGTGAAGGCGTCCCGCTGGGGGACTACGCGCGCCACCTCACCGAGGACAAGACCATCAGGGGCGTCTTCGCCTGCCACAACGAGACCGCCACCGGGGTGACCTCCGACATCGCCGGGGTCCGGAGGATGATGGACGAGGCCGGTTCGGACGCCCTGCTGTACGTCGACGCGGTGTCCTCGCTGGCCTCGATCCCGTTCGAACAGGAGACCTGGGGCGTCGACCTGGCGGTGACCGGCTCGCAGAAGGGGTTGATGCTGCCCGCCGGGATGTCCATGCTCGGGGTCAGCATTAAGGCGCTGGATGCGCACATGTCCTCGACGATGGAGCGTTGCTACTTCAGCTTCGAAGACATGCTCAAGACCAACGACCTCGGCTACTTCCCCTACACCCCCTCCGCGCCGATGCTGCACGGCCTGCGGTGTTCGCTGGATCTGCTGTTCGCCGAGGGTCTGCCGCAGGTGTTCGAGCGCCACCACCGGCTCGCGGAGGGGGTGCGTCGCGGGGTGGACGCGTTGGGACTGTCGCTGTGCGCGCTGGGTCCGCAGTGGTACTCCGACACCGTCACGGCAATCCGCACGCCCGAGGGTGTGGACGGCGGGGAGGTCTGCCGGATCGGCTATCACCGCTACCGCACGGCGTTCGGGGCCGGCCTGTCCAAGGTGGCGGGCAAGGTGTTCCGGATCGGCCACCTCGGCGATCTCAACGAGGTGATGTGCCTTGCCGCGCTGGCCAGCGCGGAGATGTCGCTGGCCGACGCCGGGGCCAAGGTCGAGCTCGGGGCCGGTGTCGCGGCAGCCCAGGATTACTACCGCAGCGCAATCGCTGCCCTGGAAGCCGAAACCGACCTCATCGAGGAGGCGGCGCCCGCGTCACCCCAGTAGACCGCCCCGCTGCTAGCCGCTCAAGGAGGAGCCAGTGCGATGAGCCACACCCTCTACCCAATGCGTAAGCCCCGGTTGCAGCGTAGTGAGCTAGCAGTGCCGGGCTCGAACGCCAGTTTCATCGACAAGGCGGCGGACAGCGCGGCCGACTTCGTGTTCCTGGATCTGGAGGACGCGGTCGCGCCGCCGGAAAAGGAGCAGGCTCGCCGCAACGTCGTCGAGGCGCTGCGGGACATCGATTGGGCGGCCAAGGGCCAGACGGTGTCGGTGCGCATCACTGGGCTCGACACCCACTACATGTACCGCGACGTCATCGACGTGATGGAGCAGGCGGGCGACCGGGTGCACACCATCCTGGTGCCCAAGGTCGGGGTGCCCGCCGACCTGTACTGCGT
>JBOHGX010000421.1:0-4492 GCA_050700255.1 Pseudonocardiaceae bacterium | reverse complement strand
CCGGCCCGGCGCTCGAGGCCGGGCGGCGGCGGCGGGCCCGAGCTGCCGCTCTGACTCAGCTGCAGGCGCCGCTGCTGCCACGTGGGCCCGAGGCGTTGCCGGAACTGCCTGGCGCGCAACTGGGTGTAGCGCATCGTGCCGCTCCTGGGGAGCTGGCGGTGGGCGGCGACTTCTATCTCGTCCGTCCCATCACGGACGAATACACCCTGTTCGCTCTCGGTGATGTGTGCGGCAAGGGCGCCGAGGCTTTGGCGGAGAGCAGCCGAGTGCAACACTCGCTGGCCGCGTTGATGGTCGTCGAGCAGGAGCCGGCCCGGTTGCTGCACCTGCTCAATCGCGCGTTGCTGGCGGCCGGCCGCACCGTCTTCACCACGCTGGTGCTCGGCGCGCTGCAGCCCGTTCCGATGGGGCTGACGCTCACGCTGACCGCCGGCGGCCATCCCGCGCCGTTGGTGTTGCGCGACGACGGCCACGTCGAGGAGGTCGCGGTGCCCGGAACGGTGGTGGGAATCCTGCCGGACGCCCGTTTTGGCCGGATCTCCCTCACACTGAAGCCAGGCGAGATCTGCCTGCTCTACAGCGACGGCGTCACCGAGGCTGCCCGCCGTACGGGAGAGGAGCAGGAGCAGCTCGGGCCGGCCCGGCTGGCCGCGTGCTTGCGTGGCTGCGCCGGAATGACCGCGCAGGCGGTGGCCAGCCGTGTCGAAGACACCGTCACCGACTGGCTGGGGCGCAATGATGGCGACGATCTGGCGGTGTTGGCCGTCCAGGCGGTTGCACGGGGTACGTAGTGAGGGTGCCATCCCCGACCCGGCCGCGTAGCGCGCGCTGTGATGTGCCCGATATCGTGCGGCGTGTGAGCAGCGATTTCGCCGACATCATGGATCTTCAGGTGACCGAGCACGGTTCCGACGCACGCATCGTCACCGTGCTGGGCGAGGTCGACGCGCTGACCGCGCCGGAACTGGCGGCCTTCCTGACCGCGCAGCTGGCCGCTGCCCGAGTCGTGGTGGTTGATCTCGATGGTGTGGGCTTCCTAGGATCTGCCGGGTTATCCGTGCTGTTCGAGACGAACGAGCAGGCTAGCCGGCAAGACCGTGTTCTTCGATTGGTGTGCAACTCCCGGATCGCCAATCGGGCGCTGGAGGCCACTGAGCTGAAAGAGCACTTCTCCTTCGCCGACAATGTGCCGGAGGCTCTCAAGGATTCACCCTAGCGGGTGGTTTAGTGATCTACGGCACCGGGAAGTGAGGTGAAGAGGCCACCTCTCACGGCGGGTGCGCCGTGAGATCTACCGGCGCACCCGCCATTCTGCGGCTTGTCTTAATCGCCCGCCTTAGCTCAAGTTTGGATCTTGTGAACACAGACCGTTCCCTCCTCAATGGCCATGCAGCGTCGGCGGCCCCTGCACCGGAGTCTGGGTTGTCAATCGAGCTGCGCACCACGGCCAGTGCCATCGCCATCCCCACGATCCGTACGGTTGCTGCCGACCTCGCCGCGCGGGCGGATTTCGACCTGGACTCGATCGACGACCTGCGGATGGCAGTCGACGATGTGTGCGCCATGCTGGTCCGGATCGCCGCCAGGGACGCCACGCTGAGCTGCAGCTTTACCGTCCTGGCGGACCGGATCGAGCTGGCCGCGGAGATCGACGCGGACGCCTTCGCGGAGCCGGTGCCGACGAAGTCTTTCGGGTGGCGGGTATTGGAATCCCTTGCTGACGAGGTCAGCGTCGTGTATCTGCCCGGTGTCCAAGGCGAGGGTGTCCAAGGCGAGGGTGGCAAGGTCTGCATCACCCTGGCCAAGGGCGCCGTGGCCGTGCCGCAGACGTGACTTCGCCCGGTTCGTCAGCCGCCGCCACTCGCGACGGCGAATACGCCCATCTCATCCCGTTGCAACGGCGCTATGCCGAGCTGGCAACCGACGATCCTGACCGCCGGCGGCTACGCGAGCAGCTGATCAACGGTTACTGTCCGATGGCCGAACACATCGCACGCCGATTCGCCGGCCGCGGCGAACCGCTGGATGACCTGGTTCAGGTCGCCACCATGGGGCTGATCAATGCCGTGGACCGGTTCGAGCCAGACCGCGGCTCGGATTTCTTCTCCTTTGCGGTGCCCACGATCACCGGCGAGGTGCGCCGGTACTTCCGCGACCACGGCTGGTCGACGCGAGTGCCGCGCCGGCTCAAGGATCTACACATAGCCATCCGGGGTACTCTCGCCGAGCTGTCCCAGCAGCTAGGTAGGGCGCCGCGACCCAGTGAGATCGCCGTCTGGCTGGACCTGCCCCTCGCCGACGTGATCGAGGGGCTGCGGGCTGGAGATGCCTACCGAAGCTCGTCTTTGGACGAGATGCTCGGCTCGGGGGAGGGTAGCGCGACCCTCGGCGAACTCATGGGTGGTCTGGATAGTGATCTCGCGCTCATCGACGATCGGGAAGCGCTGCGCCCGCTACTGGCCGACCTCCCACCCCGCGAACGGACGATCCTCACACTGCGGTTCTTCCGTCAAATGACGCAGACTCAGATCGCTGAGCAGGTCGGCATCTCGCAGATGCATGTCTCGCGGGTGCTCCGCCAGACACTGGCAGATCTACGGGAACGCATGTCCGTCCCGGACTGAACTAATGAGCGTTGAACGGGCAGGAGGGATCAGGTGCGCGACGAGGAGTTCATCACAGAGGTGCAAACCAGGGCTGGGCTGAGCACCCGCGCCGAAGCCGAACGCGTCACCCACGCGACGCTGGCGGTTCTGGGCGAGCATCTACCGGACAGTGTGGCAGGCGCGGCGGCGGCCGCCCTACCGGAACGGCTTGGTGAGCAGCTGTGGGGCCGAGCAGCGCGCTCGCAAGCGACCGCAGCACAGGCAGGGAGACTGAGCAGGGGGTTGGAGCGAGGCGAGGGCAGCTGGCCCGGTGACAACACCAGCGCCGACGCCGATATCGACGCCGAGGACCTCCGCGCGGCAGACCGATCGCCCAGCGGTGGCGCCGGCTGACCTGCAGCACGGTTACCGGCTCGGCGCCTGGGGCAGGCCGCTGTCATGACAGAGAACACCAACCCGCCGGCACAGCAGCAGCCCCCACCCGGGCACACCAGCGTGATGCGTCCTGAACCGGCGGACGAGATGGCCGGCTATGCCGGCCGCGGCCTTCTCGAGGGGAAAGTCGCACTGGTCACCGGAGGGGACTCGGGTATCGGTAGGGCGGTGTGCGTCGCGTTCGCCAAGGAAGGCGCCGATATCGCGTTGGCATACCTGTCCGAGGATTCTGACGCGAAACATACGGCAAAACTGGTGCATTCCCAGGGTCGACGCTGCCTCATGATCGGTGGTGACCTCGCCGATGCGCAACACTGCGCTGACGTGGTGCGCCGGGCTATCGACGAATTCGAGCGGCTGGACGTGCTGGTCAACAGCGGCGCCGGTGGGGCTTGCGTGCTGACGATCTCGACTCTGTCGATCTTATCCCCTCGGCGGCCTCCACGGCTCAGAACAAGCCGCTCGTCGTCGACATCATCGCTGTCTACCTGGGCGGCAACGACGAACTCAACGGCGTCCGACGGACATGCCACGAACTGTGGACGGTGGCCGCTGAGCACCAGCCACACACCTGGTGCTGGGACTGGTACTGGGACAAGTGGAAGGATCGCCCCAAACCGGTGCGCCTGCTCGACGGAATCGTCCAATCGGCCCGGTGTTCGCCGGGTGACCGTTGACCTGGGCGCCCACTACCAACCAGGCCACTACCTGCGCCCTGGCAGCGTTCGCGGTCAATATTCAGCGCACGCTGAAGTGCTCGCCGCCGCTGCGCACTTCCCGCGATGGGTGTGGACCATGGACGGCAAAACCATCCCCTACACCTGGGCCGCGGGCTATGAGGTGATGATCCGAGAACGCCCAAGCCCTGAGCGTCTCCCCGCGCTGAGTTGGAGCGGGTTTCGCCATACCATGAGCCTCACCGCTGGTTGGGCTGATCACGCCCACAGCGGATGGGCAGTGCCGACCTGTGAGAGCTGAGCAGGTTCTCAGGACACGTTTTCAATGCGGTGATCCGCTCTTGCTCGGCCGGTGTATCCGCGCCCGGCCGAGGCGCCCGTCATTTGATGCCAGCGGTCATCCAACTGCAGGTCGGCTGGCTGCGCCGGTCGGTCGGGGAGCCCGGGTTCAACAGCCGCAAGCCAGTAGGGGCCACCGTGTCCCACGGGATGTGACTATGCCCGAATACCAGCACGTCGGTGTCGGGAAACTGGGCGGCGCACCGTTCCTCCCTGCCGCGCGCCGGCCCAGTCTCATGCACGACCGTCAACCGGACGCCGTCGAGCTCAGCCGTTGCGATGTCCGGCAACCTTGCCGACAACGACGGCCCGTCGTTGTTACCGACCACTCCGATCAGCCTGTTCGCCCGAGCTAGCAGCCTATCCAGTGAGGCGAGCCTCGGACCGCCGAGACGCGGATCACTTTGATCGGTAGCGCGGCGAATCTGACGTGGT
>JBOHGX010000420.1:0-16756 GCA_050700255.1 Pseudonocardiaceae bacterium | reverse complement strand
TGGCCGGCCAGCGCCGCCAGCGGTGCGAGCAGCTCCGTCGCGACCGGCCGGACCACCACGAGCAACCCCTCAGTCCGTTGCGGCCCCCGCAACGGCGTCGCCACGACCGGCCGCCGTTCGGTGACGTCACGGCCGAGCGCCGCAGCCAAAGCCCCCAGCTCGTCGACCGGCACCGTGGCCGTGTCCCCGGTGGCTCCGCGCAGCGCGCTGGTCAATACCGGGGCCGTTCGAGGGGCGGGCGCCCGGCTGGTACCGCGGGCCGGCCGAGCCTCGCCGTGCCCGAAACGCCACCACGACAGCCTCGCCCGCGGCGCCGGCAGCAGCACGGCGGCCTGCTCGCCCAGCACCGGGACGGCCATCCGGACCAGTGCCACTGCTGCCGCGTCATGGGCGACTCCCGCCGCGAGCTCGCGTCCAGCCGCCAGCATGAAGTCGTGGTGGTCAGCCGATTTGGCGGCGGCCTCGGCGACCTCGGCGGCCTCGGGGACTTCGGGGACCTCGCTGACCACCCAGGCTTGCCAACTATCGGCGAGCCGCTGCAGCCGTCCGGACACCCGGCGTCCGCCCGACTCGGCGATGAACAACTCGCCGGTGTTGTCCAATTCATCGCCGACGCTCAGCTCGGGAAACAGGCGCCGGGCCGCCACATTCAGCAGATGGATCCGGCCGCACGGGTCCTGCACGATGACAGCCTGGTTCACGCCGTCGAGTAGCCGGGGAAACCCTGGCACCAGCAGATCAGCAACGGGGTTCACCTCAGATGCCACTGCATCTCCTCACCCGGTTGCAGAACGCGTCGCGACGAGGGTAGCCCGAAGGGCGGTGTGCTCAGGGTCGAAACTGAGGGCCGATCGTGGCACTCTACGGGCGTTCGTCAATACCATGGTTTTCTGGGAGGCTCATCGTGAGCGCGCAGCCCGTGTCGGCCTCGGGATCGATTTCGGAACGAGTGGATCCGGCCGATTCCGCCGTGCTGGAACGGCTCCTGCTTGCCCTGGAAGAGTTGCGCGACGGCAACTTCCGACGCCGGCTGGTGATCAATGACACCAGCCTTGTCGGCCGCATCGGGACGGTGATCAACCAGATCGCCGAGCGCAACCAGTCCCTGGTCGGCGAGCTGGTCCGGGTGCGCGAGGCGGTCGGCCAAGAGGGTCGGACAGAAGAGCGGCTCGCCGATGATGGCACCGGCGGATGGTCGATCGCAGCGGCGGCGACCAACGGCCTGATCGAGGATCTGACCCGGCCAACCACCGAGCTGGCCAGGGTACTGACCGCGGTATCCGAGGGTGACCTGTCATCACGAGTGTCCGACCAGCTACTTCGGGGTGACTTCGCTCGGTTGGGTCACAGCGTCAACAGGCTGCTCGATCAGCTGTCGCTGTTCGCCACCGAGGTGACCCGGGTGGCCCGCGAGGTCGGCACCGAGGGTCGGCTGGGTGGTCAGGCGCAGGTCCCCGGGGTGGCCGGGACCTGGCGAGACCTGACCGATTCGGTCAACGTGATGGCCGGCAACCTCACCGCTCAGCTGCGTGACATCGCCGAAGTGGCCACCGCGGTAGCCCGGGGAGATCTCAGCCGCAAGATCACCGTCGAGGTGTCCGGGGAGCTGCTGGAACTCAAAGACACCCTCAACACCATGGTCGACCAACTCTCGGCGTTTGCGGCCGAGGTCACCCGGGTGGCCCGCGAAGTCGGCAGCGAGGGCATGCTGGGCGGTCAGGCAGAAGTGCCCGGCGTGGCCGGGACCTGGCGAGACCTGACCGATTCGGTCAACGTGATGGCGGGCAACCTCACCGGTCAGGTGCGCAGCATCGCCCAGGTGGCCACCGCAGTGGCCCGGGGCGATCTCAGTCGCAAGATCACCGTGGATGCCCGCGGCGAGATTCTCGAGCTCAAGAACACCCTCAACACCATGGTCGACCAGCTCTCCGCGTTCGCCGACGAAGTCACTCGGGTGGCCCGCGAGGTCGGCAGCGAGGGCAAGTTGGGCGGCCAGGCCCAGGTGCGTGGGGTGGCCGGCACCTGGAAGGCGCTCACCGACAACGTCAACGGGATGGCGGAGAACCTGACCGGTCAGGTGCGCAGCATCGCCGCGGTCGCCACCGCGGTGGCCGGTGGCGACCTGTCCAAGAAAATCACCGTGGAGACCCGCGGCGAGGTCGCCGCATTAGCCGAGACGATCAATCGGATGGTCGACACCCTCAGCGCGTTCGCCGACGAGGTCACCCGGGTGGCCCGCGAGGTCGGCACCGAGGGGACCCTGGGCGGCCAGGCCCGGGTACCCAACGTCGCCGGCACGTGGAAGGACCTCACCGACAACGTCAACTTCATGGCGGACAACCTGACCAGCCAGGTGCGCAACATCGCCCAGGTGACCACCGCGGTGGCAAGCGGTGACCTGTCCAAGAAGATCGACGTGAGCGCTCGTGGCGAGATCCTGGAACTCAAGACCACGATCAACACCATGGTGGACCAGCTGTCCGCATTCGCCTCCGAGGTGACCAGGGTGGCCCGCGCGGTCGGCACCGAGGGCAAGCTCGGCGGGCAGGCCGAGGTGATCGGCGTATCCGGCACGTGGCAGCAGTTGACCGAGAATGTCAACGGTTTGGCCAGCAACCTCACCACTCAGGTGCGCGCAATCGCCGCGGTGGCCACTGCGGTGACCGCCGGCGACCTGACCCGCCAGATCACCGTCGAGACCTCCGGCGAGGTGGCCGAGCTCAAGGACAACATCAACCAGATGATCGCCACCCTCAAGGAGACCATCCGGGCCAACCAGGAACAGGATTGGCTCAAGACCAACCTCGCCCGGTTGTCCGGTCTCATGCAGGGTCATCGCGATCTGGCCACCGTTGCGACGCTGGTGATGAGCGAACTAGCCCCGCTGGTGTCGGCCCAGCAAGGGGCATTCTTCCTGGTCCGCCTGGAGGACGACGGGCCGCCGATGGTGGAGTTCACCGCGGGTTACGGCATCCCGGAACGGGCGGCGATTCGCCGCTTTGCGCTCGGCGAGTCACTGGTCGGGCAGGCCGCCCTGGACAAGCAGGTAATCCTGGTTACAGAGGCACCGCCGGACTACGCAACGATCAGCTCCGGCCTTGGCTGCGCTGCACCGGCCAACCTGCTCGTATTGCCGTTGCTGTTCGAGGATCAGGCGCTGGGAGTGATCGAACTCGCCTCAGTCAACCAGTTCACGACAGTGCACCGGGACCTGCTCGAACTGCTTCGCGAAACGATCGGCGTCAACGTCAACACCATCCTGGCCAATTCCCGCACCGAGGCGCTGCTGGCCGAGTCGCAGCGGCTGGCACAGGAGCTGGGCTCGGGTTCCCGGCGCCTGCAGGCCCAGCAGCACGAGCTGCAGAAGTCCAACACCGAGCTGGCCGAAAAGGCTGCTCTGCTGGCGACCCGGAACCGCGACATCGAGATCAAGAATGCCGAGATCGAGCTCGCCCGCCAGGAGCTCGAGGAACGGGCCGGCCAGCTCGCCGCCGCCTCCCGGTACAAATCGGACTTCATGGCGAACATATCCCACGAGTTGCGCACCCCACTCAACAGCGCCCTGGTGCTGGCCAAGCTGCTCGCCGACAATCTGGACGGGAATCTGTCGCCCAAGCAGGTGGAATTCGCCAAAACCATCTACTCGGCCGGCAGCGACCTATTGCAGCTGATCAACGACATCCTCGACCTGGCCAAGGTCGAAGCCGGCCGGATGTACCCCGTACTGTCCGACGTGACGATGACCGCCGTGGTGAGCTATGTCACGGCGCTGTGCGAGCCGCTCGCCGTGGAAAAAGCTCTGCACTTCACCGTGGAGCTCGACCCGGCACTGCCGCCGATCCTGCACACCGACGAACAGCGCCTGCAGCAGGTGTTGCGCAACCTGATGTCCAACGCCCTGAAATTCACCGACGAAGGCGGCGTGCAACTGCGGATCCGGCTGGCATCTGCTGCTGAAGTGACCGGCGACACGCTGCGCGCCGCGTCGGCGCGAGTGGCCTTCGAGGTGGCGGACACCGGTATCGGGATCGCCGCCGACAAACTCTCTATGATCTTCGAAGCATTCCGGCAGGCTGACGGTACGACCAGCCGGCGTTATGGCGGCACCGGGCTCGGGTTGTCGATCAGCCGGCAGTTGACCGAGCTGCTCGGTGGCGAGCTCGCGGTACGCAGCGAACCGGGCAAGGGCAGTGTTTTCACCCTTTATCTCCCTGAGGTCTACCTGCCTGGCGTCACCGAGCTACCCCGGCCAACGGCGGTGCCCGGCGGCGCAGCCCTCAAGGGGGGCGGGGGAGACAAGCTCGCATCATCCGACCTGGTGTCGGCGGCCCGATCGCTGCCCCAGCTGCACTCAGAGCCCGACGAGTCCCCGGCGCGCTTCCATGGGGAGAAGGTCCTCATCGTCGACGACGACCTACGTAACGTATTCGCGCTGACCAGCCTTCTGGAGGCCTACGGTCTGCAGGTCGTCTTCGCCGACAACGGGGTGGCCGCGGTTCGCGCGCTGGAGCGCCACGACGACACCGCTCTGGTCCTGATGGACGTGATGATGCCTGAGCTGGACGGCAACGCGACGATCGCGGCGATCCGCAACCTGAGCCGCTACGCTGATTTGCCCATCATCGCGGTGACCGCGAAAGCGATGAAGGAGGACCGAACGAAGAGCCTCGCCTCGGGGGCGGACGACTACGTCACCAAACCCGTCGACACCGACCTGCTTCTAGGACTGATCAGCGCACATCTTGCCACCCAATCGGAGGCCTCCGTGGACGATGACGCCACCGTCGGGCCATAGCTGCCGCGCGGACCGGTGGCTACTCGAGCTCGTTGCCGGTGGCTTTGCCAACGGCCTCCTGAACGCCTCCTGAACAACCAGGTCATCCAGCCGGCTCAATCCCGTCTGGGGGATTGACGCGGCCACCATGTCAGGAGACCTAGACGCACGCCGTACCCTAGGCGTGTGATCACGCACGGCGACCCCGCAGCGGCGCTACGCGATGCGCGCCAGGCCTACGGGCACGGGCGCACGGCACGCGGCGCTGAGCTGGCTCTAGGACGTGACCTCACCCCCGAGGTTGGCGCATCGGTTCGGAGTGACTCGCGCCGGCCAGCTCACGACAAGAACCAGCACAGCTCGCGAGTGCCGTTTCATACAGTCATTTCGGCAGGAGATGCTGGGATCACGACTATGTGTGCTAGTGCCATCGGCCCTGATACGAGAGCCGAGTTGCCCGTTCTACAGCTCGACCGCAGTGCACTCGCCGCCCTGGCTCAAGGACGACACATTATCCGATCGCACCGCCTGCACAGGGAGGAAATTCGATGGTAGACGCGGTTATGAAGGTGCTTACTGTCGTCGTGGTTGTACTTTTGATCCTCGTCCTCATACCCCTGGTCGGGCCCTTCGTCACAAACCAGATGCCGGAATTCGCTGAGTCGACCAGCCGGATTCTCAACGCAACCTGGGACGGCTTCCAGAGGCTCCTTCAAGGTTTCGGCTTCTCCGGAGGAGGCTACGACTACTGATGCCGCTGCGACGCCGCCCGCGTGCCGAGTCCGAGTGAGCCGGACCGATCGGAGCCGGTTGATGGACTTGGGAGGAGGCTCGCAGGTGACTCCATCCCACAGCGGCGGCCGGTCCTACTCTCAGTAGCGGCTCACATCAGGTTGGCAGACCTACGTCCATCCGGGCCGCCAGGGCGAGCTGTCACGGGGGGTCACGGGGGCCCAACTACCAAAATTATCCGGAAGGCCGTGGGCTCAGCTTCTCGATCGGTGTCTTACTGTTGGCCTACGCCGTCCGAATGTTGCGGCTATTCACATCGCAGCGAAGACCAGCGCTGATGTCACTTCGAGCACCGGGCGCGGCGGTCGTGGCCGAGTGGGGAGCCCTGTTCATTCTGGTGAGCGTCGGACTTTTCTGGGCAGTTGGGGACTACGCGAACCTTGTCGGGGCCGGACGTGCGCAACAAATCGAGACCACGTTGCCCGGGTCCGCAGATGCGCAGATGTAGTGGCATACAGCGAGAAAAGGCTGAGCCTGCAAGCACCGGGTGTACGAGAGGTGACCTGTCAAGAACCCGACGCTGCCTACCGATTCCGCTATGAAGGACTCAAGCTCGTGTTGCAGTCGGGCAACCAGTACCTCTTCCTGCCCGCCGGTTGGACACACGCGAACGGAACAACCATAGTATTGCCACGCAGCGAAGCATTGCGGCTGGAGTTCAGCCCGGCTGGTCAAGCGCAGAATGCGACCTGTTGACCTCGCTCGATGAACCGATCGGGCCTTGAGCGGTGTGCCCGTCGGCCAGCGATTCGGTGATCCGCACACCGGCTTCACTGCAAAGATCCAGTTACCCTGCGGTCGAACCCTAAGCTCGGCATAATCCTGGTCGACTGCGGCACCGAGGGACGACGAATGACAGGCACCAACATGATCCAACGGGTGAGTGACACCCAGGGCCGCCCCGCCTGGCTCGTGTCAGGCCACGAGCGGGTGCGCGATCTGCTGGCCGACCCACGGCTGTCCCGCTCGCACCCCAACCCGGGCCACCCGGTCCGCCTCACCCAGCCCGGTCTGTTCGGTGGCGCCATCCCCGATCCAGAAGGCGAGCTCGCCGACCTGCACCGCATGCGCAAGCTGCTGACACCGTCGTTGTCGGCCCGTCGCATGGAAGGCCTGCGCCCCCGCGTCGAGGCGATCGTCGACGAGTTGCTCGACGAGCTTCTCCGGAGCGGGCCCCCAGCCGACTTCCACACCATCGTCGCCGTTCCTCTACCAGCGTTGGTGGTCTGCGAGCTGCTGGGGGTGCCGACCGAGGACCGCGAGGACTTCCGCCGGTGGCAGAGTGAGGGCAAACAGGTCAGCAAGCCCGCCGTCGCCTGAAGTGGCCTGCAGTCACTGTGGCGGTACCTGGGCACCCTGATCGAGCGCAAGCGCTGGGTCCCAGGCGACGACGTCATCTCGGACCTGCTTCACGCTGCCAAGCTGGACCCGAAGCTGACCGACGACGGGATCGCCCACCTCGCCGCCGGACTCCTCTTCGCCGGGCACGCACCCGTCGTCGCCATCATCGACCGGGGCATGCTGTTGCTCCTGACTCACTCTGAGCAACGGGAGGCGCTGCAGCGCGATCCGGCTCTCGCCGCCCCGGCCCTGGAAGAGATCTTTCGTTTCGCCAGCCCGATCGAGCGGCAGCGAGCAGTTCGTCGCGGCGGCCTGACCCGGTACGCCTCGGTCGACGTCGAAGTCGATGGCGTCACCATCCGCGAGGGTGACACGGTGATGTTCGCCGTACAGGACGCTAACGAGGATGGGAGCGTCTTCCCCGATCCGGAGCGCTTTGACATCACCCGCGAGCGCAACCCACACCTTTCACTAAGTCACGGTGCCCACTTCTGCCTGGGAGCTCCGCTGGCCCGGGTGGAGCTGCAGTACCTCTTCGTCCGCCTGTTCGAACGCTTCCCCACCCTACGTCTCGCCGTTGCACTCGGCGAGATTCCCCCGGTCCGCGAAGCCGTGGCCGGCGCCGTCAGCCAGCTCCCCGTTACCTGGTGACCTCGCCTCGTTCAATTCTTCTCGGAGACTCCCCGCGGAGAGATCTCAGTCTCGTTCGCCGACAACCTCGAAAGCTCTTCCATCATCGTAATCGTGTGGCAGAACGTATCGATCGAGACCTCCCGGTCCCCTAGGCCCTCTAGCCACTGGACCGTCACTGGGTCCCGCATGGCGATACCAAGCTCCTTGGCCCAGCTCTTTGCTGATTTGGAATCAGTCATGCTGGCCATCATCTGGTTGCGCTCGTCTTCTGTCCGTGTTGCCTTCACCGTCGCCTGGGCGGTCCGGATCTGTGCAGGTAGGCGGAAGTTATCGACGATGCGAAGCTCACCGGGATCAGTCTTGAGCCAACGGGCAAGAGCGTCCCTTATGCTCCCTCGCGCCTCGGTGAGGCTGGAGCCCTGACTGTGCACCCGCGGCTCTTCGGCGATCTCCACTAGCCAAGCTTCACCGTCTCGTTCGTATACTGCGGTGTAAGTTACTGCGGTGTAAGTTACTGCGGTGTAACTCTCGCTCATTGCACACCAATCCCTCTCGCTAGCCGGGCCACGCCAGATGACCAGCATCGCGTCCGAGTCTAGGCGTTTCATGTCCCGCTGGCTGCCTCTGAGAGATAGTACGAGTTAGTAACCTGGACGGCCGCCCCGCGCCCGCCGCGGGGTCCGGCACCGCACTGCCTGCGGCCAGACGCTGGCCACTGAGCCGCGGTCGGCGACCGCCAGCAAGCAGACGATCGCATGGCTGGCAGAACCAATCCCGACCCCGTAAACGAACGTTCAGCAGGCAAGCTGCTGGACCAGGGGATGACCACCGTGTAGAGGGCCTTTGCAGGCTTGCGCAGCGTCCTCCGGCACTGGTTTTCCTGTACGATGGGCAACTGGCCGGCCAACCGGGAGTCCGAGTTCAGGAAGGGGCCTATGAGCGCCTACAGCCTTCCCGACCTGCCGTTCGGGTACGACGCGCTCGAACCTCACTTCGACTCGCGGACCATGGAGGTCCACCACAAGCAGCATCACCGCCGCTACATCGAACGCCTGAACGTAGCGCTGGGCCTCACCGACGAGTTGCGCGCCGCTGGCGGACAGTCCATCGACGACTTGCTGTGGAATATCGGCAAGATCCCCGAAGAGTCCCGTACCGCTGTACGCAACTACGGCGGCGGGCACGCCAACCATTCCTTCTTCTGGATGATCTTGAGCGGGGATGGCGGTAGCGAGCCCTCCGGTCAGCTTGCCGACGCCATCTCGGAGGAGTTCGGTTCGTTCACAGCGTTCAAGCAGCGGTTCGCCGCGGTCGCCACCGCACACGTCGGCAGTGGCTGGGCATGGCTGGTGCGGACACACAACCGCTTGGTGCTCTACAGCCTGCCCAACGAGGATTCGCCGCTCACCGCCGAAGAGACCCCGATCCTCGGGCTCGATCTCTGGGAGCACGCTTACTACCTGCAGTACCTGGCCTCACGCGCCGACTACGTCGAGGCCTTCTGGAACGTGGTGAACTGGGAAGAAGTAAACCGTCGGTTCGAGGAGGCGGCGCCATCGTAGCCCAGCTGCCGGTGCCTGCGGGCGTTCGCCCGAGCAGCTCCGGCCAGGTACGGTTTACACGTCTATATACCTGACAAGTTGCATTCGGAGGGGCGCGAACATGAGCCCAGAGCACGAGAACGCAGAGCCAACCGACAACCTGACCGACGACGGCAAGCAGGCGCTCTCCGCGCTGCGCGGCGTCTGGCAAGCACAAGGTCAGACAAGCGCTGACCTCGACGAGGCCTGTGGCAATACGAAACCGTGCAAGAGCATGGACTCCGTCGGCTTCCAGGGGCTGGCCGACGAGGAGGAGAACCAGGCGAACCAGGCGGTGGGCAGCAATCTCCGCTCCGCGTGGAAGACGAAGCTTGAGCGCGAGGGCAAGCTGAGCTCCGAGGCTGGCAGCGTACGGGATCTGGTCTTCGGCTCATCTGAGCCGAAGGAGTAGGGAGTCGCCGCTCGTCCGGGCGGTGGTCGGAGGCAACGGAAGGACACGGCGTTATGTTTGGACGCAAGAAGCCTGAGGCAAAATCCACCGACAAACCCGGCTCGACTGATTCGGGTCGCATCACCTCATACCGGGTAGACCAGGACAGCGCGCCGTCAGGCGGTACACCGAAAACAACATCCTACGTAAACGCCATGCAACACAATGGCCGAGGGTACGAAACTCTCAACTGATGCCCGGAGGGGATCTTGGCACGATGGTCGGGATCCCCCACGAGCTGCCTGCCATGTCGGCCGACGTCAGCACCGTGGACGTGGTCTAGTTCTGTACCTGATCGATTTTGCCGCTCATTCTGTACCTGATCGATTTTGCCGCTCAGCGGCCGCCAGCCTCGTCAAGGAGACCGCTCGATGAACTATCCGAGTACCGTCAAAGAACTTACCGAAACGTTGCGCCAGGGTAATTACCTGGCGGACCGGGGATTGGCGACGGCGGTGTACGTGGCGATGTCCCTCCAGCGACCCATCCTCCTTGAAGGTGAGGTAGGCGTCGGCAAGACCGAGATCGCCAAGGTTCTGGCGTCGGTGTTCGACCGTCAGCTGATTCGGCTGCAGTGCTACGAGGGCATCGACACCAACCAAGCTCTTTATGAGTGGGACTACGCTCGTCAGCTGCTTTACATCCGGGCCCTATCCGATCGTGACATCGGCGACGAGGAGGCACTCGAGAAGCTCTTCGGACCGAGATTCCTTCTTGAGCGTCCCCTCATGCAAGCCATCCAGGCCGGTGACCAGGCCGTGTTGCTGATCGACGAGGTCGACCGCGCCGATGATGAGTTCGAGGCCTTCCTGCTTGAGGTGCTGTCCGACTTCCAGATCAGCATCCCCGAGATCGGCACCATCCAAGCCGAACACCCACCGCTGGTGGTGTTGACCTCCAACCGCACCCGCGACCTGCACGACGCCCTGAAGCGGCGCTGCATGTACCACTGGATCGGCTACCCGGAACCCGACCGCGAGGTGGAGATCGTCACCGTTCAGGCGCCCGAGGTATCCGAGGCGCTCGCCCGCAAGGTAGTGGCAGCGGTCAACCGGCTCCGCGAGATGGATCTTGCGAAGCCGCCGGGCGTCGCTGAGACCATCGACTGGTCCCGCACCCTTGCCTTCCTCGGTGAGACCGGTCTCAACGCTTCCGCCGCCGAAGACACCCTCGGTTCGATCGTGAAGGATCGCGACGACCTCGACCTCGTGCGGGACAACCTCAAGGAAGTGACGTCCAATGCCTGACACGCCTCACGGATCCGTCTGACAGCGATGTCGCGTAACGACAATGGATTCGTCTCGGTGCTCGTCGACTTCGGCCGTGCGCTGCGCGCAAAGGGTTTAGCCGTCGGCTCGGGTGACATCTTGACCTTCTGCGAGGCAATGGCACCGCTGGATCCGACCGATCTCGTCGACCTGTATTGGGCCGGACGCACCACCCTCGTCATGCGTCGCGAGGATATAGTCGTCTACGACGAGGTGTTCAGGGCTTTCTTCCTTGCGTCCCACAGCCCGGTCCAACAGATGCTGAAGGTCAAGGCGCAGGCCGCCGCTGAAGAAGAGGCGCCGTTCGAGATCCCCTCCACGGAGCCTTCGGGCAAGGAGCAGGATGAGGAAACCATCCTCGGGCTGATGGCGTCGAACGTCGAGACCCTCAAGCACCGATCCTTCGGCGAGTGCACCAAAGAAGAGCTGGACTCGATCCGACGCATCATGAAGCGGATCAAACTGACCCCCCCCAAACGTCGCACCCGTCGGACGACGACGGCGAAAGACGGGCGAAGGCCGGACATGCGCCGGACAATCCGGAATTCGATGCGCACGAACGGCGAGATGGTCGAGCTGTACTGGCGCCGGCGCCGGATGCGGCTGCGTCCGCTGATCCTCATCCTCGATGTGTCCGGGTCGATGTCGGACTACTCGAGAGCTTTATTGCAGTTCGCCTACTCGGCCAAGCGCGGTGCCGCTCAGCGCACCGCGCAGCGGGTTGAGGTGTTCTGCTTCGGCACCCGCCTGAGCTGCGTGACGAAGACACTTCAGACCCGCAAGCCGGACGAGGCACTGGAGCGTGCTGCCAAGCTTGTCGTCGACTGGGAAGGCGGAACGCGGATCGGCGACTCTCTCGACAAGTTCGTCCGCACTTGGGCCCGCAGGGGCCTGTGCCGCGGCGGAGTCGTCGTGATCTGTTCCGATGGCCTTGACCGGGGGGATCCCGAACTTCTCTCCGACGCTATGGATCGGCTCTCGCGGCTGTGCCACAACATTGTGTGGATGAACCCGCACAAGGGCAGCAACGCCGACTACCAGCCTCAGACGGTCGGCATGATGGCTGCAGAGCCGTACATTGACGTGCTCCTGTCCGGCCACGACCTGAGTAGCCTTGAGGATCTCGCCACACTGCTACCGAAACTCGGCTAGGGAGGTCGAATCGATGTTGATCAGATGGAGCGTCGGAATCGAGGCCGAGGGCGACCGCATCATGAAGCGTGAGGAAGTCGTCGAGTTGGCCGATGCCGTCGCCACGTGCGACGGCATCGCGACCGGTATCGGCACCAACCGATATGGTGCACAGGTTGTCGTGTTCGCAGACTCCCGCGAAGACGCGATCAAGAAAGGCAAGGAGCGGTTCGCCGACGCAGTGCAGAAGGCTGGCCTGCCCGTGTACCCCATCGTGCGAGTCGAGGCGACCAGTGAGGATGAAGACGCAGACATCGACGTGGAAGCCTGAGCCGGGAAGCGAACGCGCGCCCCGACTATCTTATACTGACTGCTGGCACTGAGACCTTCTGACACACCACTAGGACGCCTTATGAACATACAGGTCGGGACATGATCCGCCTCGGATCCCTCGCCGGCTACTCATTCGAGGGCCCACGGATTCTCGGCGGCTGGACTCCACCGGCGAGGCCAGCGGTTTTCGCGATCATGTACAAGCCTGATCCCGAGAAGAAACCCGACCGTTATGCGGTCATCTACGTTGGCCACGCCGACAACATGACCGAAGCCGGCTTTCCCTTCAAGCACCCGCGAGCCAACTGTTGGATAAATCGGGCTGGCTCGCGCTGGAAGCTCCATATCTGTACGTACGAAGTTCAGGGATGGGCCCGATCGCACCGCGAAGAGATCGCGCAGGAGCTCACCGCCGTCTACAACCCGCACTGCAACGAGGTAAAGTACGATAAAGCGTGGCAGGACCATTGGATCGGGTCGTATAAATCCGAACTCACCGGCCCGCTCGCCCAGCGTGGCCCGGATGACGCCCCTAAGAAGTAGCAGCTAGTAGAGCAGACAGTGGGCAGCGGCCAGATATGGTCGCTGCCCACTGAAATTCCTATCGGTGCCCGTCCCCCCGGTCGCGCAGATCTAATGACGAGCGTCTCGGAAACCCACCGTGTCCATCAGACGGGAACGTCGCCGCCCCGCTGCCGGGACATTGCTATGCCCATTAACCGGAGCAGGTACCGGAGGGGCGAGCTTGGCTGCGATACGTTCTGCACCCCCGTACAACAGCGGCAATGCGCCTGCCACTACGCCACCCGTCCGATTGATGTGCTCAACCTCAGGAATAATGACCTCGCACTGTTTGACGATCGTCTTCACGCTACCGAGGCAGTCATCAAGATTGTCTGCGATGCGGTTGAGCATGATACCGATGACCAAAAGGAAAATCGCCAGTACAGCGATCAAAGTTGCGATCGCGACTATTGTCATGACGATAAGCATCTCTAGCCCCTTCCACCAGTCGGCGTACCGGAACCAGTGAGAACTCTGGTCAGGAACAGGTGATGCTGCAGGCCCTCTGCCAGTACGGCGTCCACTCTGTCAGCCGTGATGGGGATAAGCGAGGCGTTGGTCGTGTTTTCAGGGATGGCCCGCAGGGTGTCGCGGACTCCCACCACATTCCTGTCGATGACCCGTACCATTGATACGAGAGTACCGAGCAGAAGAATAACCACGACAATTACCGCAAAGCCAAACAGAATCGCGACCCACCAGAAGGCGATCTCTTCAGGTGCATATCCAGGCATCCCTAACCTCCAAGTCGAGCGCGTCCGCGTTCCAGCCCGCCGATGATGACCTCAGCGTGATCGATCGTCTGTCGCAGGTCTGCCAACGCCAGCGTGTTCTGGTACGACTGCTGCAGTCCCGCGTTGATCTGTGGTGCCTGACGGCCGATCCGGCCAGCGAGGACCAAGACCGGAGCCACCAACATCACCACGACCGCGGTGACGGCGAAAGCGATCGCGAAACCCAGGTACCAACCAAACAGATGCGCCTCGCCGGGCACATGTTCCGCAAGCCACATCATCCCGCGGCCCTCCCTTCGGTAGCTGTTGTCACGAAGTCAAAACAAAGACCTAACGACGGTCCGGTGTCGTCGTCACACAAGTCGTCTCAAGGTAACCCAGCAACGTCTGGGTCGCCGTTTGAACGTTGTGGACCTCCCTGAGGTGTTCGGCAACCTGCCGCATCAGGTAGTCCTTGTCGGACGCCGTGAATTGCGAGCTGCATTCCTGGTGGCCACAATTGAACTCGTGCATCTGGAAAACTCCTTCCATTCCGGCACCGGCGGCACCCAACGTGGGCGCCTATCGCGCCAACTACACCTGCTCCGCCATTGCCCTCACGGGTGCGAGGTTGGCGTTGACCGAGGGCAGAACCTCTGGAACTGTCCTCGTCTGGTAAGCGATCGCGCCTACCCCTACGATGATCGCACCAAGCGTCCATGAAACGTGCTTGAGCTGAGAAATTACCCTCAACAGAGAGATACCGACTACGGCTACGATCAGCGCGATGGCCAGCAGCGTGACCCACGCAACTACGGGCATGGCTTCCTCCTAATCTCGATCGTCTTCTTGGTCACGTTGCTACTAACCGCCCAGCAGCGCCCCAACACGCTTGACATAACGGGTCGCGCCGATGGAGACCTCCTTGACCGTGCTATCCGTCTCGGCCAGCAGCGCCGGAACGTTGTCGAGCTCCTCGGTTAGGATTACACCGTTGTAGAGAATATCGTCCACAGTCGCCCGGATTCGATCAACTGGAGTGACGATTCGGTTCATCAACACTGCAACGATGGGCAACACGGCGAAAAGCAGGATCAGGTTACCAATCCACCACAAGATCATGTCCGGTCTCTCTTTCGCTGAAAGGTCGTTGTCACTTGCTGCCCCCGCCGAAGAGCCGGCCAAAGAACCGCTTAAGCGCCGTAACCCATGCCTGCATTGCAATACTGAAGCCCTTCACCGGAACGGCCTTACGCTCTGTCGCTGCCTCTCCCCGGGAGGCCCGTCCGATGTCGTCGGCGATGCACTTGGCGAAGCTATTCATGATGACGCTGGTGACGTCCTGAATCATGCCTCTGCCGAACTGAGCAGCTGCGCCGGAGAGCTGGAGGTCCTGGGCCACCTTGACGCGCGTCCCGCTGCCGGACGGCACCATCGTCGATGTCACTTTCATTGTCGCCTGGCCCTTGCCCTTCTCCTCGGACCCGGACGCGTCCATCACAATTCGCTTGTTGGCCTCGTCGCGCTCAACGATCTTTGCCGTGCCGGAAAATTTCATCGACACTGGCCCCATCTTGGTTGTCACTCGTCCCTTGTACACGTCGCCGTCGACATCAGTCAGCTCGGCACCGGGCATGCAGGGCGCTATCCGCGGCACGTCTTGCATGTGCTTCCACACCTGCTCGAGCGGCGCCGCAACCTCGAACTCGTTCTCGATCAGCATCGACTACTCGCTCTCCTTACCACGCTCGTCGGCAACTTGGGATTCACGGCTTTGTCCCCGACCCAGCGAACGCTGCGGGATTCTCCACAAATGCTTTGCGGCATCCAGCACAGCAGAAGTAGTACGTGGTCCCGTCGTGATCTGCCTTGTGGCGTGCAGAACCGACCTCCACGGTCATACCGCACACGGGGTCGATCGCTTCCTCAATCTCCGGTATCTCTGCCGGCGCGCCCTTGACCAGCTCGCCAGCCGCTCTCAGTTGCACCAGCTCAGCTAGCACCCCGACCGCAATCTCACGATGAGAGACTTTACCTAGATCAAGGCCTGCTGGCACCTTCACCCGGTCCAGGGCCTCCCTGGACGACCCTCGGCTCTCCACGTACTCGAGCACCGACTTAGCCCGCGGGCGGGAACCCACCAGACCGATGTAGGCCGGGCCCGCCGCGAGCGCCAGCTCTACGGCTTCCTCGTCGTGATGGCCTTGAGTGGCTACAACGACGAGTGAGCGCTCATCGACCCCTGCCAATTTGAAGTCCAGCTGGCTGACGACGCACGCCGCCGAGGGGTGGCTCTCGGCGGAGCCGCCATCGGGGTCGACAAGCACCGTCCGCCATCCAATGGCCTGTGCCATCTGCACGAGCGTTTCCACCATTGGGGATCGTCCGACGACAACGAGGTGGGGCTTGGGCTCTACGGGCTCAATGTAGATCTCCAAGGCTCCCTCGCTCTGGCACGACATCGGCACGTAGCTGATGCCATCCCGCACTGCCACCGACTCAAGCTCGTCCGGAGTACCGAGGAACACGAGGCGCGGCACACCCTCTGCGAGGATGTGCCGTGCCTCGCGGACAACCACCGGTTCTGCGCAGGCGCCACCAATCCAACCGAACACCTGCCCAGTCGGTGTGATGACAGCCCGACATCCCTCCTTGCCCGAGGACGGGCCGCGCCGCCACACAACCGTTGCCAGCGCGAACGCCTCACCCCGCTTCGACAGCTCGCGGGCGTGCTCGAGGACGTCCCACCCGTCCATGGTCATCGACCCATCGATCCAATCTACTTAGGCGTCGGATTTGACCGGCGGTGCTCCCGAGATGTCACGCTTGTACTTCATGGCCTCCCATACGCGATCCGGAATCAGAGGCATATCGATGTTACGCACCCCTGTGTCGTCGATGGCGTTCATCACCGCGTTCACGAATGCCGCGGGGCCGCCGACAGCTGCGCACTCACCAACGCCCTTGGCACCGATCGGGTGGTGGGGTGACGGTGTGACAACCTCATGAAGCTCGAAGCCTGGAGTTTCCCACGCCGTGGGCAGTAGGTAGTCCATGTAGTTCGAGCCGACGCAGTTGCCCTCGGCGTCATAGGTGATGAACTGCATGTTGGCCATCGCATAGGCCTCGGTCATGCCACCCATGATCTGACCCTCGACGATCATCGGGTTGATGCG
>JBOHGX010000419.1:0-2539 GCA_050700255.1 Pseudonocardiaceae bacterium | reverse complement strand
GTACGGGGTGGCCTACGACGCCCGGCGGGACCTGGCGTGGGTGACCCTGACCGCCCGCAATGAGGTGGTCGGGCTGAATGTGGCAGGGGGCGAGCCGGTGGTCGTCCACCGGTTCCCTACTGTGCATCAACCCGATGCGGTAGCAGTCGACCCGGCCAGCGGCCGAGTGGTCGTCGTCTCCGCATCGGGCGCAGGATTGCAGGTGATCGACCCGGAACGGGTGGTGCGATGATGATCGAGACGGTTGACGGTGATGGCCTCGACTGGGAGTACGAGCCGCTGCGGTTGCCGCCGGGAGTGTCCCGGCTGACCGCGGCTACCCAGCTCGCAGTGCAGGCCGAGTTCGCAGGCTGGGAGCTGTCCCGGACGCGAATGTACCGAGACGGTACGCGCACCGTGTGGCTGCGCAGGCGACGAACCACCGCCGCGCAGCCCACGCTGTCGTGGTAGGGCCGGGAATGACGTAGGGCCCGCACCGTGGTGCGGACCCTACGATGAGCAGGTCTTTAGATCGTGCGGATCTGGTCGGCCTGCGGACCCTTCGGTCCCTGGGTGATCTCGAACTCCACCCGCTGGTTCTCCTCCAGCGTGCGGTAGCCGGTCGCCTGGATCGCCGAGAAGTGGGCGAAAACGTCGGGGCCGCCACCATCTTGGGTGATGAAGCCGTACCCCTTCTCCGAGTTGAACCACTTGACCGTGCCGGTCGCCATCTTCCATCTCCTTCTCGGGCCGCCTGTGCGGCCCGCAATGCGGGTGTCCCGGATTCGCTGTCGTGATCACCCGGGGCGCTGTGCACGCACTGCGCTGGCCGGACACAACGAACGCCTGTGGCGCGCTTGCTCCACAGGCGTCCTTGGAACCAAGACTGCTACGGGCGCAGACGTTAGCAGAATGTGTCCGCCCCGGGAGGGGTGACTTAACCGACACGCCCGTGCCGGCCCCTCTCAGCAGCTCCGGAGGAATCGGTCGAGGACGCGGGTACCGAAGGTGAGGCCGTCGACAGGCACCCGCTCGTCGACCCCGTGGAACATTGCGGCGAAATCGAGATCGGGCGGCAGCCGCAGCGGCGCGAAGCCGAAGCAGCGCATTCCCAGCCGGCTGAACGCCTTGGCATCGGTACCACCGAAGAGCATGTAGGGGATCGTGCGCGCACCGGGATCCTCCTGCAGGATCGCCGCGTCCATCGCGGCGACCAGATCGCCGTCGAAGGTCGTCTCCACCGCGGGCGCGTTCATCACCCACTCGCGGGTGACATCCGGACCGAGCAACTCGTCGACCTCGCGCTCGAACGCCGCCTGGCGCCCCGGTAACACCCTGCAGTCCACGACTGCCTCCGCCGTCGACGGGATGACGTTGGCCTTGCACCCGGCGTCGAGCATGGTCGGGTTGGCGGTGTCCCGCAGTGTCGCACCCACAAGCCGGGCCAATACGCCGAGCTTGGCGACCGCACCCTCCAGGTCGTCACCGGAGAAGTCCAGCCCGGTCTCCTCGCCGACGGCGGCCAAGAACTCTTGCACCGAGTCGGTCATCACCAGGGGGAAACGGTGCCTACCCAGCCGGGCTACCGCCTCACACAACGCGGTCACCGCATTGTCCTCATGCACCACTGCTCCGTGCCCGGCCTGGGCCCGGGCGCGCAGCCGCATCCAGGCGATGCCCTTCTCCGCGGTCTGCACCAGGTACAGCCGGCGCCCTTCACGTACCGTCAGGCTGAATCCGCCGACCTCGCTGACCGCTTCGGTGCAGCCCTCGAACAGCTCGGGGCGGTGGTCGACCAGCCATTGCGCGCCTTGCAGCCCGCCGGCCTCCTCGTCGGCCAGGAACGCGAAGACCAGATCACGCGGCGGGACAACGCCGTCACGCCGGAATCGCCGGGCGACAGCGATGATCATCGCGACCATGTCCTTCATGTCGACCGCGCCACGACCCCATAGATAGCCGTCCTGCACGGCACCGGAGAACGGGTGCACCGCCCACTCGGCGGCGTCGGCAGGCACCACGTCGAGGTGACCGTGCACGAGCAGCGCGCCCCGGTTCGGGTCGGCACCGGGCAGCCGGACGATCACGTTGCCCCGTCCGGGAGCGCCGGACTCGACATAGGTGGTCTCGAAGCCCACCTCGTCGAGCTTGCCGGCGACGTACTCGGCCGCGGCACGCTCACCGATAAGGGTGTCCGGGTCGCCGGTGTTGGTGGTGTCGATGCGGATCAGGTCGCTGGCCAGGCCGACGACCTCGTCCTCCGCCGTGCTGGTGCTTGCTGCCGGTCCGCTCACTGGGCCTTCCTACCACCCCTGAGCTGGGGCCGTCGCGCGAGTGAGCCCGTGGCGAGTTGGGGTCTCAGGTGGTGATCGGCTACCCTCGTTGCGCGCCGCACGGGCAGCCGTCGGCGCAGGGTTCCCATGGTGGAATGTGTCAAATGGAAATGTCCGAGTGGCGGAATGGCAGACGCGCTAGCTTGAGGTGCTAGTCCCCGACTAGGGGGTGGGGGTTCAAGTCCCCCCTCGGACACATGGGGGTTCATATCCCTAGGGACACGAAC
>JBOHGX010000418.1:0-2046 GCA_050700255.1 Pseudonocardiaceae bacterium | reverse complement strand
GGACTGGATGCAGCAGGTCGCCGCCGAAATGAATCTGTCCGAGACCGCCTTCGCCCACCCACTGCCCGAGAGTGCTGACGCTGACTGGGCGCTGCGCTGGTTCACCCCGCTCATTGAGGTCGATCTGTGCGGGCACGCCACCCTGGCCACCGCTCACGCACTACACAACGACCACGGAACCCACGGCGCTGTCCGGTTCAGCACCCGCAGCGGAATCCTGATCGCCAACGCCCACGATGATGGCACCATCACGTTGGACTTCCCCACCGCGCTCGTGACGGAGCTTCCTGCGCCGGACGGCCTTGCCGAAGCCCTCAACGCCAAGCCCGACGCAACGTATGGCACCGGCGCCCTCGGCGACCTACTCACCGTGTTCCCGGACGAGGCAGGCGTCCGCGCGTTGGCTCCGGATTTCACCGCGCTCACCCACTTCACCCGCCGGCGCGGTATCCGCGGGGTCATCGCCACCGCTCCGACGTCAGATCCCAGCAGCGGCTACGACTTCGTCTCCCGATTCTTCGCCCCCGCAGTCGGCATCCCCGAGGACCCGGTCACCGGCAGCGCGCACACCGCCCTGGCCCCCTACTGGTCGGGGCGTCTGGGCCGCAATAGCCTCACCGGGCTGCAGGCGTCCGCCCGCACTGGCCTGGTCCGCACCGCCGTGCACGGTGATCGTGTGCACCTGACCGGGTACGCCGTCACCGTTCTTAACGGCACCCTGCGGCATCCCGCCGGGTAACCACATCTGCCGCCTGACCTCCTATGATCTCGACCATGACGACGCCATCGCGGGAGGACCTCCGCGAATGGTCCGCCGCGCTCACGCTCGGCCCGCTGGATCCGGCCGACCCGAAGGAGACCCGGTACGTCCCGCTGGCCGAAGCGGGCCGAGCCGCGGTGGACGAGCTGATGGCGACGATCGAGCTGGCTATCGACACCACCACCCAACTGCTCTCCGGCCCGTCCGGCTCCGGCAAGACCACCGAGCTGTACCGGCTCAAGGGCGAGCTGGAACGCAATGGCTTCCACGCCGCGATCTTCGACGTCGGCAGCTACGTCAACGAGTCCTCGCCGATCGACGTCACCGAGTTCCTCATCGCGCTGGCCCTCGGCGCGCACGACGTGCTCGGTGCACCTGACGCGGACCGGGGGCCAGGGTTCGTGGGCCGGCTGCGCAACCTGCTGAAACAGCTCAAGATCTCCGTCGACATCCCCGGTCTGTCCGCCTCGGTGTCGCGGGACGGTCTCGCGGTCGAGGCGCTGGGCGCGTCGGTCGATGTCGACCTGCAGCGCGAGCTGAAGAGCAGCGAAGCGGTCGTGGCGGAGCTGCGCAGCAAACTGACCTACCACATCGGCCAGCTGTACGAGGAGGTCGCGGCCTTCCTCACCACGCTGCTGCCGGCGGACGACCCGGGCCAGGGCTCTGTGCTCATCGTGGACGGCCTGGAGAAGCTGCGCGGCACGAGCGTGAACGACGTGGCGGTGCAGGAGTCGGTCCAGGCGCTGTTCGTCGCGCACGCCGGCAAGCTGAAGTTCGGCTCCCACCACATGATCTACACCGTGCCCACCTACCTGCAGTTCACCGCGCCGGGGGCGCTGCCCTTCGACTCCCGGGTGCTGCCGGTTCCGGTGCCGCACGTCCGCCCGCGCCCCGGCCAGGCCGCGGACACCGTCGCCAAGACGGTCGCGGAGCTGCGGGAGGTCGTGTCCCGCCGGCTCCCGGTCGATCAGATCTTCGCCGGCAAGCAGCTCGATACGATCATCCAGGCGTCCGGGGGTCACCTGCGCGACCTGTTCACGCTGCTCCGTCAGGTGGTCAACCTCCTGCTCCGCAGGTCGCTGACACCACCGCTGCGCGATGAGCACGTCGAGGAGGCGATCGGCCTGATAGCGCACGACTTCATGAAGATGACGGCGGAGCAGAAGGCGTTCCTGTGCCAGGTGGCCTCCGGGGACGGCACAGTCAACCCTCAGGAGTCCGAGGTTCAGCTCATGGCCCGGCTACTGCAGAGCCACATGCTGCTCGGTCACCTCAACGGCCAGGAC
>JBOHGX010000417.1:0-3446 GCA_050700255.1 Pseudonocardiaceae bacterium | reverse complement strand
GGGCGCATCCGCAGCGCCTGGCGCACCAGATCGCGCAGCGTCACCTCGCCGGCGCCCTCGATGTTGGGCTGCCGGGCGGTCAACCGGACGACATGTGGGTGGCACGGCTCCAACTCGGGGGCTTCCTCCACACACACGATCCGCTCGCCGGCGGCGACGCAGCCCAGCAACGCTGCCAGCAACGTGGTCTTCCCACTGCCGGTACCGCCAACCACCAGGAAGGCCAGCCGCGCGGCGATGATGGCGCGTAGCAGCGCACCAGCCTCGGGTGCCACGCTGCCTGCTTGCTGCAACGCGTCCAGCCCGTGCGTGGCTGGTCTGAGCACGCGCAACGAGATGCAGGTGCAGCCGGTGGCGATCGGCGGCAGCACGGCGTGCAACCTGATACCACCGGGCAAGGGAGCATCGACATAAGGCGAGGCGTCGTCCAGGCGGCGGCCCGCGACCAGCGCCAGTCGCTGAGCCAGCCGGCGCACCGCTTCGGCGTCCGCGAACCGCACCTCGGTCCGGCGCAACGTGCCAGCCTGCTCCACCCACACCTGGTCAGGACCGCTGACCAGCACGTCGGTGGTCGCTGGATCGGCCAGCAGAGGCTCCAGCGGGCCGGCTCCGACGAGCTCGCGCTGCAACTCGCGCAGCGCCGAGAGCACCTGCAGGTCGGCCAGCACACCATCGGACTCAGCCCGCACCGCGGCCGCCACCGCGCCCGGAGAGACCGTTGCGCCATCAGCCGCTAGCCGATGGCGGACCCGATCGACCAGGGCCGCACCGGTGCCGCTGTGCTGCCCAGACCCGGTCACGCCAGACCCGGTCACGCCACCCTGCCCAGCGCGCGGCCCGAACCATCCAGTGCCGCCAGCACCTGGCGGGCAGCGGTAGCCAGCGGTCCCCGTGATCGACCTGGCACCGCGCCACGATCCAGTGCTCCGGCCAGCCCTGGCTGCGGCCGCATGGCGGCGAGCAAGGGCAGGTCCAGTGCCCGGCTGACATCGTCAGGAGTGAGCCCACCCGGAGCGGGTCCACGCACCACCAACTGCAGCGCGACCCCATGGCGCAGCGCCTGCGCCGCTACCGTCGCGGCCGCCGCGCAGGCCCGAACCTCTGCCGGCACAACCAGCACCGCCAGATCCGCGATGTCCAGCGCCGCGGCTGCAGGCTCGCACGGATACCGGGGCATATCGCAGACCACCGTCTCCCCGGCCCGCCGTCCGGCAGCACAGACCGCGCGCACCGCCGCCCCGTCCGGCCCCGTACCGTCGCGGTCACAGGACAACACGGTGAGCTCAGCTCGGTACCCGATCCGGGGCGTGGGCAGCGCTGCATGCAGTGCGGCGGCCGGCACCCGGCCGCCGCCGAGCGCGAGCCCGGACCAGCGCAGCCCGTCCGCCTCCTCCGCGCCCATGGCCAGATCCAGGCCACCGCCCAGCGCGTCGCAGTCAATCAGCAAGGCGTGGCGACCGGATTCGGCTACCGCCACCGCCACGGCGACGGCGAATACCGAGGCCCCGGCGCCACCCCGGCCGCCGAGGACGGCCAGCACCCGCCCCGGGGCAGCCGGCGATTCCGCCGCATCGGCCAACGCGGCCACCAGCCAGGCCTCGGCGTCGGGCAGCACCGCCACGTGCTCGGCACCCACCGCCACCGCGCACCGCCAAACCTCCGGGTCAGGTACCGGCGAGACGATCACGACTCCGTCCCTGCGGGGTAGACCGGCGTTCGCGCTGGCCATCGCAGCCTGGACGTCCAGCAACAGCAGCGGGGCGGTGGTCCACAGTTGCCGGAGCCCATCCGGGTCGGTGACTCGGTCCGGCTCGCATCCTGCCGCCGCCGCCAGCCGGACCACTTCGTCGGCCAGCTCACCCGGGGTCATCATCATCATCGGCCGCCGGGCGATCCCACCCCGGCTGTGTGCCCGCTCAACGCTTGTCCCCACTTGTGTCCCCTAGCTGCTCTGCCCCGTGCTACCCGGAGCGTCCAGCATCACTGTCAACCAGCCAGATCAGATCCGGTGGTCACTCATGATCGACATGTGGACAGTGGGGGTGCTGTGGATGGCGTGGCGGGTCACATCGAGCCCGGACATGGGACGACCCCCGCCAGGGGGAAGGACGGGGGTCGCCAAAGGCTCAGTCCCTGGGGGTTGGGCTGAACCTTTCCGGTTCACAGACCGGACGGTTCCAGCGTATCCTTCCCGCCATCGCCCGCCCACCTGCCGTTAGTGTGCCGTTGGTGGGATTGACATCTGCCCTCCGACCCGACCGTGGCGACCTTATGCTGCCCGCCGTGACCCCTCCCGCCCCGAACTCCCCGGGCGTCGCAGCATTTTTCGACCTGGATAAGACGATCATCGCGAAATCCAGTGCGTTCGCCTTCTCCCGGCCTTTCTTCCAAGAAGGCCTGATCAACCGGCGCGCGGTGCTCAAGAGTAGCTACGCCCAGTTTATGTTCCTGCTGGCCGGAGCGGACACCGAGCAGATGGAGCGGATGCGCGCCCGCATCACCGCCCAGTGCGCCGGCTGGGACATCGCCCAGGTGACGGCGATCGTGGAGGAGGCCTTGCATGACATCGTGGACCCGCTGGTCTACGCCGAAGCGACCAAGCTGATCGCCTCGCATCGCGAGCGCGGTCACGACATCGTCGTGGTGTCCGCCTCCGGGGCGGAGGTGGTGCAACCGATCGCCGAGATGATCGGTGCGACCCACACCGTGGCCACCCGCATGGTCGCCCATGACGGCCGGTACACCGGCGACGTGGAGTTTTACTGCGCGGGAGAGAACAAGGCACTCGCCGCTCGGGAGCTGGCCGAGCAGCATGGCTACGACCTGCAGCATTGCCACGCCTACTCCGACTCGATCACCGACCTGCCGCTGTTGGAGGCAGTCGGTTATCCGACGGCGGTGAACCCGGATCGGGCCCTGCGCCGGGAAGCTCTCCAGCGAGGCTGGCCGGTGCTCGCGTTCTCCGACCCGGTGTCATTGCGGAGCCGGATCCCGGCTCCCTCCGGCGCCCAGATCGCCGCCGCAGTAGGTCTGGGAGCCGTTGCCGCTGCCGGCGTCGCGTGGTACGGACGGCGCCGGCGCCAGCGGTGAGTCGGTTCCGCTCAATGGGCTGGCGTTACACCATATGAGTGAGTGTCCCCGAGTTTTTCGCACGCTGAGTAGCCGAATCGGTGTACCTGATCGGGCCCCTTGCTGTGTCTCCCGTCACCGCGTAGACATGACTACACGGACCCCTGCAAGGCCAGGGGCGGTGCAGCAGAGAAGTACCGTCCACCCCGATCAGGGCTCCGCGCACGGACGCCGGGCACCCACGCGCAGCGCGCCGCGGGAGGCTTGTCGTCAAGGGTTTGCGTACCGGGTCCAGTGGGGTACCGGGCGCCGAGACCCCGTAAGTACGACACGAGTTGCACGCTTGGTACCCCGGTAATCCGTGCGGACGGCGGTGC
>JBOHGX010000416.1:0-10931 GCA_050700255.1 Pseudonocardiaceae bacterium | reverse complement strand
CTCGCGGTCACCGACGGGGAGTTCATGTCACTGATCGACCCGCCGGAGTGGGCAAAGCCTGCCACCGCGGCCTGCCGCAACGAACGCGTCTGGCCAGTGATGATCGGCGAAGTGGGGCGCCGTGACGTGATCCTGGCCTCGCCGATCATTCTCTATGACTATCCGGCGATCGCGCCGGAGAGCCCTGGCGACTTGTTCGACGGCACCGAGATCGATGAGATTCTCACCCTGCGCACCATGACGCTCACCGATGAGGAGAAGGCCGAGGCGCGGGCCACTGACGAGCGGGCCCGCAAGCTGATGGACCGAGTGGACTCGATGCCCCCCGAGATGCTCGACAAGTTGCACGGTGCGATCCGCTATCTCGGTGAGACTCCCCGTACTCAGGCCCGGGGCACTCGCAGCGAGCCGGATCCCATCGAGACGATCGCAACCCCTGGCACGCCGTGGTGGGATCCCGGTGCGGATGCCTCGGTCAACCCGGAGACCGACAGCGTGCTCATCGCCGGAGTCGAGGTGGCCAAGGGGAGCCAGGTACTGCTGATGCCCGGGTTGCGCCGGGCGGATGCGCAGGACATGTTCCTGGCCGGGCGCACCGCCACCGTCGCTGCGGTGTTGCTCGACGTCGACGGCAACACCCACGTCGCAGTCACCGTCAACGATGACCCGGGCGCCGAGATCTCTGCCGCACACGGCCGGTTCCGCTACTTCTCCCCCGACGAGCTCGCGCCGCTGGAGATGGAGCCAGGAACCCAGTCGGGATCACAGTCATGACAACCCCAGCCATGACAACCCCAGCCATGACAACCATGGTGGCCGGAATCGGCAACATCTTCCTCGGTGACGACGCGTTCGGCGTTGAGCTGGCTCGCCGGCTCACCACCGAGGCGCTGCCCGAGGGGGTGCGGGTTGTCGATTACGGGATTCGTGGGATGCACCTGGCCTATGACCTCATGGACATGGCCCCCGACACCACGATCCTGCTCGACACCGTCTCTCGCGGCGGGGAGCCAGGAACCATCTATGTGCTCGAGATCGGGCACGGTGACGTGCCGGACATCGAGCCGTCAGCTGTCGACGCGCACGGGATGACTCCCGACGCGGTACTCGCGCTGCTGGAAAACCTCGGCGGCAGGGCGGGGCGGACTCTCCTGGTCGGCTGTGAGCCGGTCAGCACCGAGGAAGGTATCGGGCTGTCCACCACCGTCACCGCAGCCGTCGACAGGGCGGCGAAAGTGGTTCTGGATCTGCTCACTGACAAGAAGGAAGGAAGTGCAAGCGATGTTCAGTCTGCTGCGTCGACTGGTATTCTGGGGATCAGTGATCGGCCTGGCCAGTGTAGCGGTGCAGGTGTCCAAGGACGTGGCTCGCTATAAGCAAATGAGCGAGCTGTGATTTCAATCCCACCACGGAGGTAATTCCCCATGTGCCTCGGCATCCCGGGCGAAGTGATCGAGATCCTGCCCGACCAGCCTGACCTGGCTCAGGTCTCCGTCAGCGGGGTCAAGCGCGCGATCAACATCGGCCTGCTCACTGAAGACCCGCCTGTCCCCGGCGACTGGATTCTGATTCACGTCGGATTTGCGCTGTCTAAGATTGACGAGCAGGAGGCCAAGGCAGCGATGGACTTCTTGATAGGCATCGGAGAAGCCTATGAGGAAGAGATCGCCGCCCTGCTTGAATCGCGGATTGACGAAAGGCAGTGAGCGGTATGCGCTTCGTCGATGAGTACCGGGATGCCGAGAAGGCTCGTGCGCTGGCTACTAAGATTGCGACGCTGTGCGAGCCCGGGCGGCACTACAAGTTCATGGAAGTCTGTGGTGGGCACACGCACACCATCTACAAGCACGGACTGGAGGACTACCTCCCGGAGTCGGTCAGCCTGGTACACGGACCGGGGTGCCCAGTGTGTGTGATCCCGATGGGCCGGGTGGACGACGCAATCGCGTTGGCCGAACAGCCAGATGTGATTATGACGTCCTTCGGCGACATGATGCGGGTGCCCGGCGGGCGCGGATCGTTCTTCGACTCCTCGGCCGCCGGCACTGACATCCGGATGGTCTACTCCCCCCTCGATGCGTTGAAGATCGCCCGGCAGAACCCGGACAAGCATGTGATCTTCATGGCGATCGGGATGGAGACCACCGCGCCGTCTACCGCGATGACCGTGCTGCGGGCGGCGTCTGAGGGCATCGAGAACTTCTCGATCTTCTGTAACCATGTCATGATCGTCCCGGCGATCAAGGCCATTCTGGACTCCCCCGACCTGCGGCTGGATGGATTCATCGGTCCCGGCCACGTCTCGACCGTCATCGGCTGCCGGCCCTATGAGTTCATTGCTTCGGAGTACGGCAAGCCGTTGGTCACCGCCGGGTTCGAGCCGCTGGACATCCTGCAGTCGGTGTACATGCTGCTGCAGCAGCTGGCCGAGGGTCGCTGCGAGGTGGAGAACCAGTACTCCCGGGTGGTTCCGTGGGATGGCAACACGGTCGCGCTGCGGGCAGTCGGTGAAGTGATGGAGCTGCGCCCCTTCTTCGAGTGGCGCGGGCTCGGATTCATCTCGCACTCGGCACTGCGGGTTCGGGAGAAGTATGCTGCCTTCGACGCCGAACGGCACTTCGAGCTACCCGGCGTTCGGGTAGCCGACCCGAAGGCGTGCCAATGCGGTGAGGTGCTCAAGGGTGTGCTCAAGCCTTGGGAGTGCAAGGTGTTCGGCACGGCCTGTACGCCCGAGATGCCGATCGGCACCTGCATGGTGTCCTCCGAGGGAGCCTGCGCGGCGTACTACAACTTCGGCCGGTTCACCCGAGAGCGGGTCCGCGAGGCTACTGAGGTACATCAGATAGAGATGCATAAGGTCAGGGCGAGCCGGGCATGACCCAGTACCAGGACACCACCCAGCAGCACCGGGCGGACCGGGCGCAGGCAGCCGTTGCCGAGCACGCCGCCGGGCAGCCTGGGCATGGCCCGGCCGGGACAGAGCACACCGGCCGGGAGCAGTTGGTGCTGGAACGCATCGAACGCGCCCGGCGGGCCCGGCCCCGGGTGCGCGAGAAGCTCATCACGCTCGCGCACGGCGCCGGCGGCAAGGCCACCCAGTCGCTGATCGAGGCGGTCTTCCTGGACGCCTTCCGCAATCCCCTGCTGGAGCCGCTCGAGGACGCCGCGACGGTGGTCGCTGGGGATGCGCGGCTGGCTTTCACCACGGATTCTTATGTGGTATCGCCGCTGTTCTTCCCAGGCGGCGACATCGGTGACCTTGCAGTCAACGGCACAGTGAACGATCTGGCCGTCTCCGGGGCACGGCCAGCTCATCTGTCCACGGGTTTCATTCTGGAAGAGGGTTTCCCGGTCGAGGACCTGCGGCGGATCGTGGCGTCGATGGCCGCGGCCGCTGCGGCGGCCGGGGTTTCGATCGTCACCGGTGACACTAAGGTCGTGCAGCGGGGCAAGGGCGATGGTTGCTACATCAACACGGCCGGGGTGGGATTGGTCACCGATAACCTGACCCTGGGAGTCGCCACCGCCCGGCCCGGGGACGTAGTGATCGTCTCAGGCCCGGTGGGCGACCACGGGATGACCATCATGCTGGCGCGCGGCGAGCTGGACCTCGAGGCCGATCTGGTCTCGGACACCGCGCCGGTGCACGGCCTGGTGCGGGGATTGCTCGACGCGGTGGGTCCGGACGTCCGGGCGATGCGCGACGCCACCCGTGGCGGCGTCGCAACCATCCTCAATGAGGTGGCCACGGCTGCGGGCGTTGCTGTGGTGGTCGAGGAGAACGCCGTCCCGGTACGCCCGGAGGTCCGTGGAGCCTGCGAGCTGTTGGGCATCGACCCGCTCTACGTCGCGTGCGAGGGACGGATCGTGGTGATCGTCGATCCCGGCGCGGCCGACGCTGCGGTGGCCGCGCTGCGGGCACATCCATTGGGTGCCGGGGCCACGGTGGTCGGTCGGGTAGCTGATGATCCGCCGGGGCTGGTGCTGCTCAAGACCGGGTTCGGGGGCACCCGGATCATCGACCTGCTGGTCGGTGACCCGCTGCCACGGATCTGCTGACTACGTTGCAGGGAGGTTCGCTGAATCGGGGTGAGCTGGTCACCGAGATCGTGGCCGATTGGCCGGAATCCGGTGAGCTGGTCTACATCGAACGCCGGGGAGACAGCTACACGTTGCGTCGCATCGGCGCCGGTGAGGCTTTCCCTGTGCCAGAGCAGGATGCGTCGCTGCCCGACGCGTGGATTTACTACGGCGGGTGGCCGGCACAGCATGAGCATGACGTGTCAGCGTTCGTCGAGGATCTGCTCGCCGAGATGGAGGCGGCGGCCGGAGGCCATGATCGTTGCCGCTGGTCGCCGGATGACCCTTGGCCACACGCGCACTGAGTCACGGCACTGAGTCGAGGGGCGATGGCGTACCGTATCCACGCGTCCGACCGGGCGGCGTTCAAGCGCTGCCGCCGGGAATGGGATCTGAGTTCGCCCAACCGGCAGAACTTCGAACCTAATCCACGGCCGGGTCCGATCAACCTGAATCAGGCCCCGATCTATTTAAATCAGGCGCTGCGTGATGCGCTTGCGGTGTACTACTTCCCCGGCATGTGGGAGTGGGACCGGGCCATCGTGCGGCCCCTGGTGCACCAGGCTCTGGAACGGTCGGTGCGCGGCCGATCCGAGACCGCCGACGAACAGGCTCAGCAGGAGGTGCAGGAGGTGCTGGCCCGCGGTCATGCGGTGCTGGATGCCTACGCGGCGTGGGCGCCGGCGGTAGACCACTTCACCCCGATCCGCGTCGACACCGACTTCGAGGTGAACGTCCCGGACCCGGCAGCGCCCGGAGTGGGCCTGATGACCCCGGCTGGGGAGGAGATCCGGTACAGCGACCGGGTCGACCTGCTCGCCATCGACTCCGACGACGCCTACTGGGTTGTCCAGCACCGGCTGGTCACTGACGGCTGGGCCGATCAGGACCTGCTAGAGCTGGATGAGCGAACGATCGCGTGGTGCTGGGCGTGGCCGCTGTTCTACCTCGGGATGCGGATCGCGGGAACGGTGTACAACGAGATCCGTGCCGATGCCGGCGAGCCGGCAGCGGGTGAGCAGGGCACGACAGTCCCGTTGCAAGCGGGGCATCAGCAGATGCGTCACCGGCGGATGTATGCCCGGAGCGGCACCGTCCCTGGCGAACGCTTGCATGCTGAGGGTACGGAGGCGTTTCGCCGTACTCGCATCCGGCGCGGCGACGCCGAGCTGGCGGCCGCTGGCGCAGGCTTGGCCGCCGAAGCCAGCACCGCCGCCAGCACCGACATCGAGGTCTATCCCAACCCAGAGCCGGGTATCTGTGCGCGCTGTTCCTATCGCTCCCCCTGCCTGGCGCTCAACCACGGTGGCGACGCCACCGCCGAGCTGCTGGGGTCCTACCGGCACCGCTCGCCGGAGCCGGTCCAGGAGGGACGGCTCGGCGGTGTGACGTGGTCGATGAACCGCGGTGCGGCGCCACCCCGGTGGCCACGCAGTCCGTAGGGTCGGCTCATGGCTACTTCTCTTGTGTGGATTTCTGGAGCATCCGGCGGTATCGGGCAGGCGCTGGCGAAGACTGTCCCGTGGGATGGCGCTCGGGTGATCGGGATAAGCCGGGGGCGTCCGGAGCTCGCCATCGAGCACATCAAGGCGGATCTGGCCGATCCATCGATATGGCCCGCGATCGGTGCATCATTTCAGCGGGAAACGAAAGGCTTCGACGGCGAGCACGTGGCATTCGTTCATGCAGCCGGCACCGTCGACTCCACGGGCTTCACTGCGGAGGTCGATAGCGACGCGTACCTGCGCAACGTACTGGTGAACAGCGCATGTGGGCAGGTACTCGGTCAGCTGTTTCTCGCTGCCACCCGGTCACTCGATGCTCGCCGTCACCTCGTCATGCTCACGTCGGGTGCGGCCCGAAGCGTCTATCCGGGATGGGCGCCCTACGGTGCGGGTAAGGCTGCGCTTGACCAATGGGTGCGCAACGTCGGCGCCGAGCAGGACATCCGCGGAGGCGTGCAGGTGCTGTCGATTGCGCCAGGGACGGTTGACACTGCCATGCAGGAAAGACTCCGCCAGACATCGGAAGCGGACTTCCCGAATCGCCAGAAGTTCCTTGATCTCCATGCGCAGGGCAAGCTCGCCGATCCCGCGCATGTTGCTGGTCAGATCTGGGCCCTGATCACCCGCGACCTTCCCAACGGAAGCGTGCTCGACCTCCGAAAATGAGCCTTACCCGCGCCTGATCAAACTCCTCGACGTGCTGGAGTTCCGCAGCAACGACACGACCCGGCGCTCCCGAATGAACGATCAAGTGCAAGGTAGGACGTTGCAGCTGTCGCTGCCGGTGGTCTCGGTGACTGTGATGGGATCACCAGGTCACTGGCAGGGCCGCGAGGTTGCGGGCGCCGAGCATGCCGTGCCGCCAGTCGAGGGCGGTGGAGTCGGTCGCCAGTGCGAACGCGGGCAGGTTGGCCAGCAGCGTGCCGAGGCCGATTTCGAGCTGTAGCCGGGCCAGGGCGGCGCCGAGGCAGTGGTGCTGGCCTGGGGCGAAGGACAGATGTCTGTTGGCGGTGCGGCTGAGCCGCAGCGCCTGGGGCTCGGGGAATTCAGCGGGGTCTCGGTTGGCTGCACCGAGGGAGACGACGACGATCTCACCAGCGGTGATGCGGACCCCAGCGACGTCGACCTCAGCGCTGGCCCGCAGTGACCGGTCGGTGCTGCCGGCGCCGGCGGGGTCGAGCCGCAGCAGCTCCTCGACCGCGGCGGGCAGCCGTCCGGGGTCTTGACGCAGCGCGTTACCCGCGGCCGGGTCGAGCAGCAGGCGCAGCGCCGCGAGGGTGAGCGCTTGGGCGGGTGGGACGAGTCCGGCCCCGAGCAGGCTGAACGTGAGCCCATGTACCTCAGACTCGGTGAGCGCAGTACCGTGCTCGTCGGTGGCCGTGACGAGCTCGCTGAGCAGGTCGGGGCCGGGTTCGGCACGGCGTTCAGCGACCAGCCGGGCGAGGAACCCAGCGAGCTGTTGGCCGCGCTGAGCGAGCTCGGCGGTGTCGTGGGTGGTGAACAGGGCGTGCACGTCGGTGATCATTTCTTCGAACCCTGGCCGCTCACGCAGCGCGACGCCGAGCAGCTCGCTCAGCGTTCCGGCGGCCAGCGGGCGGGCGAAGCCGCACATCAAGTCTCTTGGCGGACCGTGCGCGGTGAGCTCGGCGAGAGCGGTGTCCGCGAGGCGCTGCACCGCGGGGCGCAGGGCGGCGATCCGCCGCGCGCTCAGGGCCGCGGCGAGCACCCGCCGCAACCGCGCGTGCGGCGCGCCGTGCATGAGGAACAGCATGCCGGTGTTGTTGGCCTCATCCGGGTCCATCGGCACGCCGGGGATGTACGGGGCGAACCGGGGGTCGACCAGCACGGCGCGGATGTCGGCGTGGCGGGTGAGCAACCATGCCGGCCGGCCGTCGAACTCCACCCGGGTCACCGGTTCACGCGCGCGCAGCTCGGCCAGCCTCTCGGGCGGGTCCAAGCCCGAAGCGGGCGGGAAGGGATAGCTCGGCAACGGGCCAGTCGGCGCGGTCATCCCGTCTCCTTGATCGTCATCTTCTCGTTTTACCATGCAGACGCACTGTAACCAGTAGGGCGATCCTTGGCAATGCAGACGCATTGGTCGTCGTATCCTCAGTCGGTGCCCAAGCAGGTCGACCACACCGAGCGCCGCCGCGCCATCGCCGAGGCCCTCTGGCGAGTGGTGGCGCGCGAGGGCTTCGAGGGCGTGAGCCTGCGCCACGTCGCGGCCGAGGCCGGAGTGTCCATGGGTTTGGTGCAGCATTACTTTCACACCAAGGAACAGATGCTGTTGTTCGCCCTCGACACCATGGAGGAGCGGGTCGGAGCGCGGTTCGCCGCCGAGCTCGCCACGCTCCCGGACCCGCCCCCACCCCGGGCAGCCGTGCGCGCGTTCTTCGTGCAGCTGCTGCCGCTGGACGAACCCCGGCGTGCGGAGGGGCACTCGCTGTACGCGTTGCTCGCTGGCGGGTTGCGCCACGGCGAGCTCGCACAGCGGTTGCGTACCGGGATGGGCCAGCTGCGGGAGTTCGTCACCGGGCAGGTGGCCGCGGCCGGAATCGCAGCCGATCCCGAGCTCGCCGCGGCCACCCTGATGGCACTCGCGGACGGTCTCGCCGCCCACGTACTCGGCAGGCACCTCTCGCCCGAGGCCGCCGAGGCCGCGCTGGACGCTCAACTTGACACGGTCTTTGGTCCGGAGACCTCGACCTGAGCCGTGTCCTCCCAGTATGGGTGGTGATCTTGTCTCATCTCAAATTACTGGGACTCCCGCCAGGCGACCAGGCATGGTGGCAGAGCTACCGAAGCCAGCTGGAGCGCGTGGCGCAGGAGGCCGACCCGGGCTGCACCCATCCCGCTGCGTCTCGCCCGACATGCCGCTGATCAGTGGCACCAGGGCGTGTCCGCAGATCTTCAGGTGCAGACAGCTCTCCTGTTGAGTTCGGGGGGCTGAGCGCAGCCAAACCCTGCTCAGAGATCAACGGCACCAGTCGCGGACCAGCGGACACTGGTTAGCCACAGTGAACATCAGCAACTCGTCGACCGTTGCGCTCCAGAACGCAGTAGTGCGGCGGCGACGGCGACTTGGCCGAGGCTGATCCCGCCGTCGTTGGGGGGCACGCGGGAATGGGTGAGGACGCGGAATCCGGCCTGTTCCAGACCGGCCACGGTGCGTTCGAGCAGCAGAATGTTCTGAAACACGCCGCCGGACAGCGCCGCAGCGCTCACTCCGGTCGTCTCCCGCAGCATCAGGCAGACCCGGACGATCGCATCGGCGACGCCGTGGTGGAACCGGGTGGCGATCACCTCCCGAGGCACCCCGGCTCGCAGGTCGGCCACCACGGCGCTGACCAGATCCGCGCCGTGTAGCTGCAGCGCAGGCCCCTCGGTCACCGTCGCCGGGTAGCTGCCCTGCTCGGCGCGGTCGGCCCGCTGCTCGAGCTCCACCGCGGCCTGGCCTTCGTAGTTGATCGAGTCCCGGACTCCGAGGATCGCTGCCACGGCATCGAACAACCGTCCTGCGCTGGACGTCAGCGGCGCGTTCACTCCGCGGTCTGCCATCGCCAGCACGGCATCCCACTGCTCGGCGTTGCGCCGCACCAGCTCCTCGGGCACTTCTGGGCCCAGGTAGGCAGCGGCCATCCGCCAGGGTTGCCGGATGGCCGTGGCACCGCCGGGCATCGGGACCGGGACCAGGTGCGCCAACCGCTGGAAACCGGTCAGATCGGCCAGCAGGAACTCGCCGCCCCACAAGGTGCCGTCGCTGCCGTAACCCAACCCGTCGAAGGCCACTCCGAGTACCGGGCCGGCGTCGCTGTTGTCGGCCAGGCACGACGCGATGTGCGCGTGGTGGTGCTGCACCCCGATGAGCTCGACGGGCTCCGCGTCGGCGCGCTCCAGGGCGTACTTGGTGGACAGATACTCCGGGTGCAGGTCGTGCGCGACCACTTCCGGCGCCACGTCGAAGAGCCGCCCGAAATGCGCGATGCCGTCGGTGAACGAGCGCAAGGTCTCGTAGTTCTCCAGATCGCCGATGTGGTGGGAGACGAAGGCGTGCCGCCCGCGGGCCAGGCAGAAGGTGTTCTTGAGCTCGGCGCCACAGCCCAGAATCGGCCGGGGCACCGCTTGCGCCAGGGTCAGCGGCTCGGGGGCGTAGCCGCGAGACCTGCGCACCGGCAGCTCAGCACCGCGAAACACCCGCACCACCGAGTCGTCAGTTCGCATGTGGATCGCCCGGTCATGAGTCAAAAAGGCGTCCGCGATCCCGGTCAGCCGGCGCTGCGCGTCGTCGTCCCGGTAGGCGATCGGCTCGTCGGAGATGTTGCCGCTGGTCAACACGATGGCAGCGGCGGTGGCACGTAGCAGCAGGTGATGCAGCGGGGTGTAGGGCAACATCAGACCTAGTGACCGGTTGCCGGGCGCGACTGCCGGGGCGATGGGAGCCTGCGGGCGCCGGGGCAGCAACACCACCGGCCGCCGCCTGCCGGCCAGGACCCGCTCCCCCACCTGGTCGATCACGCAAAGCTGATGAGCGGCGTTCAGATCGGCCACCATCACCGCGAACGGCTTGTCCTCGCGGTGTTTGCGGGCGCGTAGCGTTGCGGTCCCGACGGGGTCAGCGGCCAGTGTCGAGACGTGGTAGCCACCGAGCCCCTTGACGGCCAGCACGGCTCCACTGGCCAGCAATGCCGCAGCCTCGGCCAGCGGTTCGCCGGGCAGCTCGGTGCCGTCGGCGGCGAGCAACCGTAGCCGCGGCCCGCAGGCGGGGCAGCACACCGGCTGAGCATGAAAGCGCCGGTCAGCGGGATTGTGGTACTCGGCGGCGCAGGCGTTGCACATCTTGAACGGCGCCATCGTGGTGAACGGCCGGTCGTAGGGCACGTCTCGCACGATGGTGAACCTGGGACCGCAATTGGTGCAGTTGATGAACGGGTAGTCGAAGCGGCGGTCGGTGGGATCGGCCAGCTCGCACAGGCAGTCCGCACAGGTGGCGCTGTCCGCCGAGATCAGGGTGTCCCGGCGACCGGTGGCGTTGCTGGCCACGATGTGGAAACCGAGCTCCCCGGTCGGAACCAGCGGGCTGGTCCGCACCTGCTCGATGACGGCCAGTGGCGGAGCTTGCATGGGCAGCACCGCGAGGAACTCGGTGACCGTCTGCTCGGCTCCCTCCACCTCCACGAAGACCCCCGCCGTGTCGTTGCCGACCCGGCCGGACAGGCCCAGACGGCCCGCCAGGCCGTGCACGTAAGGCCGGAAGCCCACGCCCTGTACGACGCCTTCGACCCGCACCTCAACTCGGATAGATTGCTGCACCAGAGCATTATCTCGCCCTTGACAAGATCCCCACGG
>JBOHGX010000415.1:0-3478 GCA_050700255.1 Pseudonocardiaceae bacterium | reverse complement strand
GGTGGTCTCACTGATGAGCAGCGAGGCAGTACGCGAACTGGGGCTCGTGCCGGGGGTACTGGCAGTGGCTGTCGTGAAGTCGACCGAGGTCATGGTCGAGACCCCAGGAGGACGAGCATGAAGCGATCGGTAATGGTGGCGCTGGCGGCTGGGCTGGCGCTGGCCGGCTGTGAGGCCGGCGATACGGCCCAGACCGGGCCGGGTGGCCAGGAGCGGGTGCCGGTCACGGTGCTGGCAGCGGCCTCTCTCACGGACGTGTTCTCCAAGTTGGAGCCGGAGTTCGAGACCGCCAATCCCCGTGCTGACCTGAGGTTCAGCTTCGGCGCCTCGTCGGATCTGGCCACCCAGATCGTCAACGGCGCGCCTGCCGATGTGTTCGCTTCGGCCAACGAGAAGCAGATGCAGGTAGTAGCCGACGCCGGGAAGGTAGCCGGCCAATCGAAGCCGTTCACCACCAACGTGCTGACCATCGTGGTACCGCCGGGCAATCCGAAAGGCATCCGGTCGTTCGCCGATCTGGCCAGGCCGGACGTCACCGAGCTGGTGTGTGCCCCCCAGGTGCCCTGTGGCGCGGCCACCACCCAGATCGAGCAGGCCACCAACATCGAGCTGAGCCCGGCCAGCGAGGAACCCGACGTCAGGTCGGTACTGGCCAAGGTCCAGGCCAAGGAAGCCGACGCCGGGCTGGTCTACATCACCGATGCCCGCAGTGCCGCCGGGACGGTCGAGCAGATCAACTTCCCGGAGGCCAAGGACGCGGTCAACGTCTACCCGATCGCCGCGATCGAGGGTGCCCCGCAGGCCCAGCTCGCGGACGCCTTCGTGGCGTTCATCCTGGGCCCCGCGGGCCAGCGGGAGTTGACCGCTGCCGGCTTCAGTCCCGCTTCTTGACCCAGACAAGGGACCCGCACACCATCCGCACCGGGCTACCCGGTGCGCTGTGGGTGCCCGCGGTAGCAGCGCTCGGGTTGATCGTGCTGCCGGTGGTAGGGCTGGTGGTGCGGGCGCCCTGGCCCCGGTTTGTCGAGTTGATCACCGGCGACTCGGCTCTGGCGGCATTGGAGCTGTCGCTACGCACCGCCGTGGTGTCCACGCTGCTGTGTGTCGTGCTCGGTGGACCGCTGGCGGTCGTGCTGGCCCGCGGATCGGTGCCCGGTCTGCGGTTGTTGCGCTCGGTGGTGCTGCTGCCGCTGGTGCTGCCACCGGTGGTCGGTGGCCTGGCGCTGCTGTACCTGCTGGGGCGCACCGGCTTCGCCGGCTATGCCCTGGACGTGGCATTCGGTGTGAGCCTGCCGTTCACCACCGTGGCGGTGATCTTGGCGCAGACGTTCGTGGCGATGCCGTTTCTGGTGGTGAGCCTGGAAGGGGCGTTGCGCACCGGTGGGGAACGCTACGAGGTGATCGCCGCGAGCCTCGGGGCGCCGCCGTGGACGGTGTTTCGCCGGATCACCGTTCCGCTGGTACTGCCCGGTCTGGGCTCAGGCATGGTGCTCAGCTTCGCGCGCTGCCTGGGAGAGTTCGGCGCCACCATCGCCTTCGCGGGCAGCCTGCAGGGTGTGACCCGCACCCTTCCGCTGGAGGTCTACCTGCAGCGCGAGGTCGACGCCGACGCGGCAATCGCGCTGTCGCTGCTGCTGGTGGCGGTGGCGATCACGGTGATCGCAGTAGCCCGCCCCCGCTCGGCGGAGGGTTTGGGATGAGCGCGGGGTTGCAGGTCGATGTCGCGGTACGCCGCGGGGATTTCGCGCTGGACGCGACGGTGCGGGTGGGCCCCGGCGAGGTGGTCGCGGTGCTGGGACGCAACGGGTCGGGCAAATCCACCCTGCTCGCCGCGATCGCCGGCCTGCTCCGCCCCGACACCGGACGGATAGTCCTGGACGGCCGGGTACTCACCGACACCGCCGCGGGGGTGCAGCTGGCGCCACACCGCAGGCGCGTCGGACTGCTGGCCCAGGAGCCGCTGCTGTTCCCGCACCTGTCGGTGCTCGACAACGTCGCGTTCGGTCCACGCGTCGCCGGTGCCCGCAAACAACCGGCCCGGGCGGCGGCGATGCGCGGCCTCACCGAAGTGGACGCGGTCGAGTTCGCCCAACGACGCCCTCGGCGACTGTCTGGTGGCCAGGCCCAGCGCATCGCGCTGGCTCGGGCGCTGGCCTCAGAGCCCCACCTGCTACTGCTCGACGAGCCACTGTCGGCAGTGGACGTGGAGTTCGCCCCCGCGTTGCGGTCACTGCTGCACTCGGTACTGCAAGACCGCCTTGCCGTCATCGTGACCCACCAGGTGATCGACGCACTGGTCCTCGCAGACCGGGTAGTGGTACTGGAAGGGGGCCGCGTGGTGGAACAGGGCCCAACACGTGACGTGCTCACCCGGCCACGTAGCGCATTCGCGGCGCGGTTGGCCGGACTCAACCTGATATCCGGTACTGCGACGGCTGGCGGGTTGCGTGCCGACGATGGCACCGAGTTCACCGGTGCGACCGAATCCACGATCATCGGCGCGGCGGCGGTCGCTGTGTTCACCCCCGCCGCGGTGGCCGTGTACATCGATCGACCCAAAGGCAGCCCACGCAATGTGATCCAAGACCGCGTCGCAGCGCTGGAGCCCAACGGCACCCTGGTCCGGGTTCGCGGAGCGGCCGGGCTGGCAGCAGACATCACACCGGCCGCCACCGTGGAACTCGGGCTGGGCACCGGCATCGAGGTCTGGTTTGTCGTGAAAGCCGCCGAGGTCGCCGTCTACCCCACGCACGGCTGTGCTACTGCCGCGGGTGATGATCTCGAAGACACCAGGGAGCCCGCCGACCGGTAACGCAGGCGCCACCACGCTTGGCCGCCCTGGACAGCGACATGGTTGGCAGGAAAGGCAAGTCCGCCGAGGAAGCCGCCTGCACCGCTGTTGCCTGTGTCGATGCCAGTTCCTTCCCCCGCAACCACGTCGCCTACACGCTTCCCAGACGAGCAGTGTACAACGCGATGATCAAGTCGCTCGTTTCGTCAGGCACTCGCGGGTACCCGAGCGTGTGAGTGACCTCGCGGCGGAAAGCCAGCTAGCCCTGCGTGGCCCACAGATCATGGAACAGGATCGCGGTGCCAGATCCAGATCGAGGCGACGTCGATGGTTCCGGCGAGGATGCACTCCATGCGTAGCAAGTTCCACTCGTCCATCCGCCACCAGCGCAACCCGCTGCTGGTGGGTAAGGCCCGTGAACTCGACGCTACGGACGTTTCGCCCTATCACGGACGTCGGTGGTGTCGTGTTCACGGCGGTGATGTCCTCGGTGACGTCGTCGATTGACCTCGGACGTCGTCGGCGGGTCCGGGGTGGCAAGGAGGGCCACCAGCCCGAAGATCTGCAGGACACGGCCTAGAGCCCCTCGATCCCTAGAAGCTCGACACTTGAGCAGAGTTTTCGGGCGGGTGTAGCTTGCGGTCCGTCCGCTCCACTTCCACCCGCCGACACCACGTCTGACCAGCC
>JBOHGX010000414.1:0-15511 GCA_050700255.1 Pseudonocardiaceae bacterium | reverse complement strand
CACCGACGCCGAACGCCGCCTGCTCAACTCGCTGTGTTCATCGGATTCGACCCGACCGAGCTGGGTGACCCGGTTCTGGGCTGCCAAGGAGGCCGTTGCCAAGGCCGCGGGCACCGGGCTGGGTGGGCGACCGCATCGATTTACGGTCCAGCGGGTCGACGGAGATCGGCTGCTGGTGACGACGACCGGAAAGGGGGCGCCCAGCCGCTGGGTGCAGACCAGGGTGGGCACCGAATCCGAGCCGTACGCGATGGCCTGGACCCCGCAGGCGGCGGCAGGCTTAGCGCCCGAACAGATATCAGCGCACACAGGAGGGGCAACCTGATGCTGCTTGACCAGATCCTGGCCGAGGTTCGCGGGATGCTGACCGAGATCATCGGAGCGGAATACGCTCTGAGTCTCGACATCGGCATGGACACCTCATTCAACACAGATCTCGAGCTGGAGAGCATCGAGTTCGTCAAGCTGGCCACGATGCTCACCGAACGGTACGGCGACCGGGTCGATTTCGTGTCGTTCCTCGCGGCCAAGGAGCTCCACGAAATCATCGAGATGACGGTCGGCGAGCTGGTCACCTACGTTGCGAGCTGTTTAGTCCTCGCGGGAGCGATCGATGGCTGAGATCGTTGCCAACGGCGTACGGCTCCACGTCCAGCGGCTGACGCGGCGGCACCGACCGAGCCAACTAGAGCACCCGGTCGTGTTCATCCACGGGCTGGGCATCGACAACCTGTCTAGCTTCTACTACACGCTAGCCAACCCGGTGGCCAACGCAGGTGCCGAAGTGATCCTATACGACCTCCGCGGGTATGGCCTGTCCGAACGGCCGCCTACCGGCTACCGGGTAGACGACTCGGTCGCCGACCTCGCCGGGCTGCTGGACGCCCTTGGCGTCGACGGTCCGGTGCATCTGGTCGGCAACAGTTACGGCGGCACGGTCGCGCTCGGCTTCGCGGTCAGGTATCCCGAGCGGGTGGCCAGCATGGTGCTGATCGAGGCCCGTGCGCCCCTCGCAGGTTGGGCCGAGCAGTGGACCGCCACGATCAGGAAGACCGGGTCGGAGCTCGCGAGCGATGACTTGGAACGGTGGGTGGCCCAAAGCCGTAAGAACGCCAGGTTAGGCGCAATCTGGAGAGACCTGATCCACCACACCACCTACGTGAACGATCTGCTGGCCACGGAGCCGCTTACGGAGAGGCAGCTGCGGATGATAAACCGCCCGGTCTGCGCCGTGTATGGGGAGCAGTCCGACATTCTCCACCATGCACACGTACTCGACAGTCTGCTGCCCCGGTGTGCGCTCACCGTCCTGCCGGACGTCGACCATTGGCTGCTGCCGCAGGCACCTCGGGAGGTGCGGGCCATCATCCTGGATTGGTTGACGGCCCAAACCATGGCGACGCAGGCGGGTCTGCAGTGAGCCGGTTCCTGTTCGTGGTGCCGCCGCTGGTCGGGCACATCTTACCCACGGTGGCCGTCGGGCAGGAACTAGCCGCCCGCGGTCACCATGTCGGCTGGGCCGGGCACGCGGAGACCGTCGGCCCGTTGCTGTCACCTGGGGACAGGCTGATCCCGATTGCAGCAGACTTCGGCGGTCAGACGCTGGCCCAGGTCCGCCACCGCTCGCTGGGCCTACGGGGAGCGGCGGCGTTCCGGTTCTTGTGGGCGGATTTCCTGATCCCACTGGCGGTCTCGATGGTGACTGGCGTCGCGGCCGCAGTGGATGAGTTCGCCCCGGACACCCTGGTCGTCGACCAGCAGGCGCTGGCCGGCGCGCTGGTCGCTCGCCAACGCGGGCTGCCCTGGGCGACGTCGGCCACCACCTCGGCGGAGCTGACCGACCAGTTTGTCACCATGCCCAAGCTCGGGGAGTGGGCACGGCAGCTTCTGGCCGACTTCCAACGTGGCTTCGCCGTATCCGACCCTGCCGACCTGCGGTTTTCCGACCATCTTGTGCTGGCGTTCACGACGGCGGCGCTGGTCGGACCGGTCTGCGACCTTCCCGGCCACTACGTATTCGTGGGCCCTTCGATCGGTGCCCGGGCCGGTGCACCTGAGTTCCCATGGGACTGGCTCGACCCGGACCGGCAGCATGTCCTGGTCTCGCTGGGCACGGTCAACCGGGAGGTCGGTCGGCGGTTCTTCGCCACTGCGGTGCATGCAGTGGCGCCGCTGGCCGACCGGCTGCAGGTGATCGTCGTCGCCCCGCCCGATCTGGTCGACTCGCCGCTCGGCCACGTCATGATCCGCCCGTTCGTCCCACAACTCGGTCTGCTCCCGCACCTGCAAGCGGTGGTCAGCCACGCTGGTCACAACACGGTGTGCGAGGCCCTTGCGTACGGCGTGCCGCTGGTGGTGGCCCCGATCCGCGACGACCAGCCGGTGATCGCGGGACAGGTCGTCGACGCCGGGGCTGGAATCCGGGTGCACTTCGGTCGGGTCGGCGCCACCGAACTGCGCAGCGCCATCACGACCGTGCTTGGCGACTCGTCCTACCGTGCTGCGGCGCGGCGAGTACAGACCTCGTTCACCAACGCCGGCGGCGCCGCCGCGGCGGCCGACCGTCTGGAGAAACTGACATGACCGATCCATACGAGGTCCGCCGGCCGTACTACCAAGCGGAGCTGGCCGCCGGCGTCGAGCGCTTCCTCGAACCCCGCCGGGACACCTGCCCCTGGTGCGGCTCCACGGACCTGTCGGTGCGGCTGCGGACTTCCGACCTCATTCAACGCAAACCGGGCCGGTTCACCCTGGAGCAGTGCGGGACCTGCCGGCACATCTTCCAAAACCCCCGGCTCACTCCGGCGGGGTTGGACTTCTACTACCGGGACTTCTACGACGGCCTCGGCCCGGAGCTGAGCAACGACATATTGAAAGCGGGCGGACGCTCCTATCGCGGGCGGGTCGACATGCTCAAGCCGTTCACCACACCCAGGGCATGGCTGGACGTTGGCGCCTGCCACGGCCACTTCTGCCAGCTCGCCCGCGAGATCTGGCCCGACACCTTGTTCGATGGGCTGGATCAGAGCGTCAGTATCGAGGAGGCGCAGCGCCGCGGCTGGATCGACCACGGCTACCGGGGAGAGTTCGTTGCCCTCGCCGACGAGCTGGCCGGCCGGTACGACGTGGTCAGCATGCACCACTACCTGGAGCACACCCGGGAGCCGTTCGACGAGCTGGACGCTGCCGCCAAGGTCCTCCCGGCCGGCAGCTATCTACTGATTGAGCTGCCCGACCCCCAGTCGTTCTTCGGCCACGTACTCGGACGCTGGTGGATACCGTGGCTCCAGCCGCAACACCAGCACATGATCCCGGTGCGTAATCTGGTACAGGCGCTGGGGGACCGTGGGTTCTCGGTGGTTACCATCGAGCGCGGCGCAGCCCACCAGGCCTGCGACTTGCTCGTCGGCCTGGTGCTCGCACTAATCACCGTCGCCCCCGACCCGAGGTTGCCGTGGCTGGCCACTGGGCCGACGCGCTGGCGGCAGCTTCGACACGCCATGGTGTGGGCTGTGGGTCGGCCGTTGTTGGTGATTACCCACCTGCTCGACGAGCTGCTTCACAAGGTTGTGCGCCGGACCCGCGGCGGCAATGCCTACCGGGTGCTGGCCCGCAAGGATGGCTGACGGTGACCACAGCAAAGGACTTCGCCGGTCGGGTTGCCCTGGTCACCGGCGCCGCGTCCGGGATCGGGGCCGCGGTCGCGACACGCCTCGCCGCTGACGGCGCCCACGGCGTCAAGTCCGCGCTCTGCCTCGCGGCCGCGGACAGCTCACAGGCCCGGCGTCAGCTCTGTCTCGCATAGGTGCCGGAAGTCAAGCCGCTCGTAGTAAGGCCCGTTCCGTGGCACGTCGGCGAACGTGGTGAGGGTCAACGCCGCGAGGCCGTCATCGGCGACCGCGTACATCGCCAGTTCTCGGAACGGCGCGCCAGCGGGCCTGTTCCAGGGACTGCAGCAGGGGTAGCTCGTCGCTTCGAGCGGCACGGATCATGGTCGCTCCTGCTGCGCCCGGTATCGAAGTGAGAATTCTCTCCGCTCCCACATGGGTCCGCGGCTCTCTAGCATCGGCCTATGAGCGATCGCTCGGCCACCAGCCCTGCCGTGCCGCAACACGACTCCGAGCGGACTTTCGACCGGCTGGTGGACGAGGGTCAGCAACGTCTTGGCCGTTCCTGGTCGGGGTTGTTTGCGACCGGCTTCCTCGGTGGGCTGGACGTTGGGGTGGGCGTACTGGCGCTGTTGTTGGTGGAAAGCGTCACCCACAGCGTTCTCCTCGGCGGCCTCGCGTTCTCAATCGGCTTCATCGCGCTGACCTTGGCGCGTAGTGAACTATTTACAGAGGATTTCCTCGTCCCGGTGGCGGCGGTAGTGGCCAAGGCTGCGTCACCGCTGTCGCTCGGACGATTGTGGACAGCAACAATGGTAACCAATCTGGCGGGCGGATGGGTGGTCACCGCCATCGTGATGGCCGGCTTCCCGGCACTGCGTTCCACCGCGGTGGAGGCTGGGATGCACTATATCGAATTGGGTACCACCTGGAAGGCCTTTGCGCTGGCACTTATCGGCGGCATGCTGATCACGCTGATGACCCACCTCCAGCACTCCACGGAGTCCGACGGCCTGCGCCTGGTGCCTGCAGTCGTCATGGGCTTCCTGCTGGGCGCGGGCCAGGTAAACCACGCGATCGTGGCCTCGCTGGTCTGTTTTGCCGCGCTGGAAGCCGGCGCTCCGTTCGGTTACGCCGACTGGCTGGGATTATTCGCCTTTGCGGCCCTGGGAAATATGGTCGGTGGGCTCGGACTGGTCACTGTGCTGCGACTGCTGCAAGTCCCGCACAAGGTGCTGGCGGAACGCCACGACGGCGCCGGCCACACCAGCGGGCGAAAAGTGTGATAGCCGCTGGCGGTCAGGCCTTGCCGTCAACGTCATACACCGCTGCCGCGGGGCTGCCCAGCAACCGGTTGGCCATCTCCAGCTTCAGGACAGCCAGGTGGCTCTCCTCCTCCGCGGTTCGCTCCTCCTGGCGGACAAGTGCAAGGAAGTCCTTCGTCACGTATCCCTCGCGAAGAATGGCCGTGACGCTACGCCCCCGGTAACCGAGCTGAAAAACGAAGCGCTCGCGTGTCGGACCCAGTTCGGGACGCGCCAACGCATCATCGACGACATAACGGTCCTCGGTCACGGCACGGGTGACCATTTCGAACGCATCGCGAGCACCTGGACCGGCGAAGGCTGTCCGCACCACGATCTCGCGGCGCTCCAGTAACCCCGCCGGCTCCAGGAGCGGCAGCACCCGTTCCATCACCTTGAACGCATGTGCCACGCCCCCGGGAGAACCCGGACCGTGGTAGCGCATCAAGTCTTCGAACGTATACGTCAGGGGGATTCCCAGTTCGACAACCTCGATCGTGCTGATCACTTCGGACTCCCTCAGCCGCTGAACCCGGTTCAGGTCGGCAACGATACGTGACGATCAAGCTCACCGGCGGCCAGGCAGCAGGGAGGACGGCGCCGGCCGGCACCCCTTGCGCTACACGGCCGGTCCGTACTTGGCCTTTTTGTCCAGCACCGATCTGGCGAACGCGACTTCCTCCGCACGGTTGGAGTCCGAGGCCTTGATGCGGAAGATCTGGTAGTGCCGCCCGGTGTAGTAATCGAGTGGCTTTTCTCTGACGCCTGTGCCTACCGCCTCGATCAGGGTGCCGTCATGGTCCACGATCAGCGCAGCGTGTGCCCAGTGCACGTATTTCCGATCGGCCCCGTGGGATCCGCAGCTTCTGACCGAATGTGATCAGCCAGCCTTGAAGACCGTCTCAACCCCACCCGTTCAGCCGGATCGGTTTTGCTTACCCGTGAGGTGTCATCGATCTGGCTGACGGGTACCCGAGCGGACAGACCGTCATGACCCAGAGACGACCGGAGGTGGAGAGCCGTGCCCGGACGCGATGAGCTGCCCAGCACGCTGGAGCGCTCCGACGACAAGGCGAAGCGGACGTGGATCAAGGCGCACGACTCTGCGGTGGACAGCTACGGCGAGGGTGAGCGGGCGCACCGCACCGCGTTCGCCGCCGTGAAGCACACCCACGAGAAGGTCGGCGACCACTGGGAACCCAAGGAGCAATCAGGCCCGTCGGACGAGCAGGCCGCCGGCGGGGCTGCCAGCAGCGACCGTCCGACCGCCGGTGGGGTCGACGCGAACGCCAGCAAGAAGCACCTCGAGCAGGTGGCCCGGCGGCTCAAGATTTCCGGACGCTCGCGGATGACCAAGGATCAGTTGGTGGATGCGATTCGCAAGGCCAATGACCGCAAGACCGCCCAAGCCCGCGGCGACTGATCAGATCTAAGCCCGGGCTGTCAGCTGCGCAGCAACCGGATCACCGCCGCCTCGATCGCAGTCCGGACGCCCTCGTCGGACAGGTCGGCCAAGCCCGCACCGTTGAGTCGGCGCAGCGCGGGCAGCACGGTGCGGCCCTGCTCGAACCGCTCGATCAGTGTGGGGTCGACGTAGGAACCCCGGGCCACCGCCGGGGTGTTGCCCAAGTGGTCAGCCACCTCACGCATCGCGGCGGCCACCAACTTGGCCTGCCCGCGCGGCGTGTCCGGTATCCCATCAGTGGCTTGGCCGGCCAGCGCAGCGGCGGCCAGCACGGTGGCATTCCAGGTCCGCAGGTCCTTACAGGTATAGCGACGTCCAGCGAGTTCCTTGACGGCGCCGTTGAGGTCCGAGGTACGCACGTCGCGCCAGCTGCGCCCGTCCCGGTAGGCGAGCAGCTCGTCTCCCCCACCGCGCCGGCGCAGCAGCGAGCCCACCACCCGGTGCAGGGATTGGTCACGCAGCTCAAGGATGCGGGAGATACCGCCCTTCGCGACGTAGGCGATCAAGATTCCCCCGCGGTGCAACCGGACGTGTTCCCGGCGCAGCGTCGCCAGCCCGAAGCTGCCCTCGTCGTCGTCGCAGCTAGGGGCGTACTCCTCGCCGCCAGCACGGAACACCCCGATGTCCAGCATCCGTACCGCCGCGGCGAGGACGCGCCGCTGGCCGAGCCCTGGTTCGACCAGCCGGTGCGCCACTTCGAGGCGTACCTTGGGCAGGCGCCGCCCCAGCGCGAGGACCCGCTGATGTTTCGCGGCGTCCCGAGCCCGTCGCCACTGGTCGTGGTATCGGTACTGGCGCCGTCCGGCGTCGTCGGTGCCGACCGCTTGGATGTGCCCGTCGTCCAGTGGCGAGATCCACACGTCACGCCACGCCGGCGGGATCGCCAGCGCGCGGATCCGATCCAGCGCCTCGGGGCTGGTCAGCGGCCGCCCCCGCTCGTCGTGGTAGCTGAACCCGCGGCCACGCCGGCGCCTGCTCCATCCAGGAGCGGCGGGGTCGACACGAGCCAGGTCATCGACGAGGTCGACCGGTGAGCCGGCGGCGGCGGACACGCGACCTAGGTACCCGAGGACGGCGCCGCCCTAACGCTGGATGTTCTCTGTTTCACCCGGCTGAAGCGGGGGTAGCCATATCGAAACGGAGAGGAAGTGTCTCGTGCGCGTCGCCGTGACCGGAGCGACCGGCAACGTGGGCACGTCGGTGCTGGCGGCGCTGGGCGACGATCCCGCGGTCGAGGAGATCGTCGGCGTCGTTCGCCGCCGCCCGCCGCACTCGGTGGATAAGGTTCGCTGGGCCAGTGCCGACGTGGCTACCGACAATCTCGCTGGCGCGTTCGCCGGCGCCGATGTCGTGATCCACCTTGCGTGGTTGATTCAGCCGTCCCGTGATTCGCACACAACGTGGTCGGCCAACGTCATCGGCTCCTCGCGGGTATTCGAGGCCGCCGCCGCTGCCGGCGTGCGCACGATCGTCTACTCCTCGTCAGTAGGGGCGTACTCGCCGGGGCCGAAGGATCATCCGGTGGATGAGTCCTGGCCGACCAATGGCGTTCCGACCGCTACCTACTCCCGGGAGAAGGCCTACGTCGAGCGCATTCTCGACGCCTTCGAGATGCGCAATCCGGAGATACGGGTCGCCCGCCTGCGACCGGGCTTCGTGTTCAAACGGTCTGCGGCCAGCGGGATCCGGCGGTTGTTCGCCGGGCCTTTCGTGCCGAGTCCGCTGTTACGTCCAGAGCTCATCCCGGTGATACCCCGGTTGCCGCGGCTGCTGTTCCAGGCCGTGCACAGCCTCGACGTCGGTCAGGCGTTCCGGCTGGCCGCGCTGCGGCCGGAGGCCCGTGGTGCGTTCAACGTGGCCGCTGAGCCACCGCTTGGCCCCGACGAACTGGCCGCGCTGTTCCACGCCCGGACGGTGCCGGTGCCGGCCGGGGTCCTGCGCACGCTCGCCGCGTTCGCCTGGCACTCCCGGCTGGTGCCCACCGAACCGGGGATGGTGGACCTGCTCCTCGCGGTGCCGCTGATGGACACCAGCCGGGCCCGCGAAGTGCTCGGGTGGCGGCCAACACGTTCCGCCGGTGACGCCCTACTCGAGTTGCTCGCAGGCATGCGCGACGGCGCTGGCGCCGACACCCCGGCACTGCATCCCGGGGACGGGGTAGCCGGGCGGCTGTCCGAGCTGAGCACCGGGGTCGGCACCAAAGACAGGCCCTGAGCGGATCACTGTTCGGGCAAGGCTTCGCGCACTCGCCGGATCGCCTCCGCGTTGGCCTGTGGATCCCGGCTCAAAGCCCGCACCTCGGAGACGATGCGGTCGACCTGGTCGAGCGCCTCCCGCTCCTTCACCGCGGCGATGCGCTCGGCAAGCTCATGGAGCTGATCCAGCGCGCGGATGTCGGCCTCGCCCAGGCCGCGCCGGGACTGCCGCCGGGCCAGCACATCGACAGCCTCGACCAGCCGGCCGAGCTGGCGGCCGTAGCTGGCGACCTGGGTGATGATGCGCTGCTCCAACCCCGGGTCGCCGGAGCGGGTGGCATTGATGTTGAGCAGGCCGAGCTGGCCGCCGATCGGAGGCGCGATGTCCTGGGTCACGTCACCGGACAGCGGCGAGCGGATGCCGAACATCGACAACCACGCCTGCCACGGGGTCAGCGGTTGCCCACCATGGCGATCGTCGGGCATGGTTGTGCGCTCCCCTCCGTGGTCCACCGCGCCGCCGACAGTATCTCTCCGTCGCATCCCCGATCAGTGGGCATCCCCGATCAGTGGTGAGCTGAAACGGCGACTTTCCGCGTCAGCTCTCTCTATCAGCCCCTCCGACCACCGGGCCCTCGTCGGCCGACTTCACCACCGGCTTATCGCCACACGAGGGCACCACGGGCTTCTCATCCGCTGACGGAACCGGTGGCTGGTCTGCCGGCTTCACCACTTTGGTCACCACCATCCGACTTCCTCCTCTCTCCACCTCGCAAGGTCTCCACCTCTAAGGCCGCGTCCTTAGCTCTGTCCTCAGGCTAGCTCCGAAGCGGCGACGTATGGCAAAGCCGTTGAGAGATGTCCGCTATACACGTCCGATTTCCGGCGAGCACCAGTGTGGGAATAAGGTCTCCGCGGCCCGACGCACCGGGCGGCGTGACACGCCCGTACCAGTGAAGGGCGGTCTGACATGGGGATTCATCGCAAACGGCTCGTGTGGCCACTTGCTGCCGTCGTGGTGGCCAGCGTGTGCACGGTCGGCCTGCCGGCCACGACCGCGCCGCCCCCGCCCCCGCTGGCCCGTGCAGCAACTGGTCAAGGCCCCTGCACGCCCGAGCCCGCCACCCCCAAGCGGCAACTGCGCGCTATGTGGATTGCCAGCGTCGTCAACATCGACTGGCCCAGCCGACCAGGCCTTTCGGCTGGGACCATTCAAGCTGAGTACCGTGCCTGGCTGGATCTGGCCCAGCGCCACCACCACAACGCGGTGGTCGTGCAGGTGCGGCCCACCGCCGACGCGTTTTGGCCGTCACCCTATGAGCCGTGGTCGGAGTGGCTGACCGGCCGCCGCGACGGCGCGGGCCCAGGCTGGGACCCTCTTGCGTTTCTCGTCGCCGAGGCTCATCGGCGCAATCTGGAGTTTCACGCCTGGTTCAATCCCTATCGGGTGAGTATGCCCGGCGGCGCTGGGCCGGACATTGGCAAGCTTGCGCCCAACCATCCGGCTCGCCAACGCCCCGATTGGGCCGTGGCCTACCCGGTCAATGCCGCCGGTAGCCGCCTGTATTACAACCCCGGCATCCCGGTGGTACGCCGGTTTGTCGAAGACGCCATCCTCGACGCGGTGGCCCGCTACGACATCGACGGTGTGCACTTCGACGACTACTTCTACCCGTACCTCGCCGCCGGACAGGACTTTGCCGACGACGTCACCTACGCCCGGTACGGCGCTGAGTTCGCCAACAAAGCCGATTGGCGCCGCGACAACGTCAATCGCCTGATTCAAGAACTCGGCCAGCGCATCAAGGACCTCAAGCCGTGGGTAAAATTCGGCGTCAGCCCGTTCGCGATCTGGCGCAACGAAGCGACCGACCCCCTCGGCTCGCCAACCAACGGGTTGCAAAGTAGCTACGACGCGCTCTATGCCGACACGCGGCTGTGGGTCAAGCAGCAGTGGATCGACTACATCGTGCCCCAGGTGTACTGGAACATCGGCTTCGGCCCGGCGGACTACGCCCTCCTCGTCCCGTGGTGGTCCGACGTGGTGTCCGGCACCCGGGTGCAGCTCTACATCGGCCAAGCCGACTACAAGATCGGCATTACCGGGGCGTGGCTGGACCCCGCCGAGATGAGTCGTCACCTGACCTTCAATCGCGACCATCCACAGGTGCTCGGTGACATGCACTTCAGTGCCAAAGACGTGCACGCGGACCGACTCGGCGGAGTCAGTCGCTACGTCGCCGATCACTACACTGGGCCAGCACTGGTTCCACGCATGGCGCACCTGCCGTCCCAGCCGCTGCTCGCGCCGCTCGTCACCGGTGCGACTCGCGACGCCGACACCGGCGCTGTAACCCTCGCCTGGCAACCCCCGAGCCAGACCCCACCATCCGGCACGGCCACCTCATATGCCATATACCGCTTCGACGGTCCAGCCCTCCCTGACCCGTGCCGCTTCGCTGACGCCACCCACCTACTGGCCACGCAACGAGCGACAAACGGGGTGCGACAGACCTACACAGACTCAACCGCGCAGCCCGGCCACCCGTACATCTATTACCTGACTGCCCTCGACCGCACCTGGAACGAAAGCCACTCCAGCCCACCCGCACCCATCGCGTAGATCAGATGACTGGTTGCTGCTGAGCTGCTGCATGACACGGTCTTCGCCGCTGTCTTCGGCTCGCGCCGGGGGTGATCACGTTCTACGTCTGGAGCACTAAAGCGGATGCCGACGCTCCAACTCGTCCTCCTCCTGTTCGGTCATTCCTAGCACCAGAAGTTCATCATCTCCGGTCCGGAAACGCTCGGCACTGAACAACATCACGTAACCACAAATGCCGCACTCAACTCGAACAAGGTACTCGACGATCACCTCGGTGTCATCAACACTACTGATATTGGGAGGAAGATTTCCCATCAGAGCCAAGAATGGAAAACGATGTACCGTGAGATGTTCGGATCCACAAACCGTGCAATTCATCAATCCAAGTTGAGCAAGCTTCTCTTTGATCTCTACCAGGAAGGCCTTACGCCACCGCACGTCAATCACGTCCAGTGTAATAGGCTGCCTGGTCTGGGTCGGGTCCTGCGGCGTACATCTCGGCCTGTTCGATATAGCGATCCACATAATCGATGTACGGCTCAATCTTGTCGCTCAACGTTCCTCCAGCTGATCGCTAGGACGGGACCGGTGCGACATCCTGCCAGATGCGCCCCACCGCTCCAGGACGAGACGCCAGTACCGCAATCTAGAAGTGGGTTCGGGAGGTGGCCGGCAATCTGGAACAGTACGGCGAGAAGGTCAACGACGCACTCCGCAGCGAGATATACACTGCCACCGGGTACTAAAGCGTGTCCCGTAGATCTCTGAGCAGGGGTTGACTGCTCTCAACCCCTCGAACTCAACAGCAGAGCTGTTCGGCACAGCCACGACAGCTCTCCTGCTGGGTTCGGGAATAGAAGAGCTGTCCGCACCTGAAGATCTGCGGGACATGCGCACAAAGCCGAGGAATTGCGAGAGGACGCCGATCTGGACGCGGTGAACCGGCGGGCGGTGGCCGTGCGCAAGGGCAGGGTCCCCGGTGATCGTGTGGCAAAAGCTTCCGCGTGACGCAGGAGCCCGGACGAGCCGGGGCTTGACCTTGACCAAGGGGCAAGCAACACCGTAGGCGGCGTCGAGCGCAAATTGCTCGGCGACGTGGAGGATCGCGGTCATGGCACTGCTGACGATCGGGGCGTTCGCTCGAATGTGCCGCTTATCGCCGAAGGCGCTGCGCCTGTATGACGATCTCGGCCTGCTTCCGCCAGCCAGAACCGACCCGCTCACCGGGTATCGCTGGTACGCACCTGAGCAGCTTGGCCGCGCTCGCCTGGTGGCCTGGCTTCGCAGGATCGGCATGCCTCTCGCGCGGATCGCGACCGTTTGCGACCTACCGCCCAGCGCCGCCTCGGCGGACGTTGCAGCGTTCTGGGCGCAAGTCGAGATCGAGACCGCCACCCGTCGCGAACTGGTGTCCTTCCTCGTCGAACACCTGTCACGAGGAGAAAAGGACATGACCGACACTCTGGCACCGCTACGCCTGCGCTGGGCCACTTACTGCGATCGCGGGCTCGTCCGCGAGCAGAACCAAGATGCCATCTGGGCCGACGAAGGCCTTCTTGGTGTCGCTGACGGGTTCGGACCATCCACCCAGACCGCGATACCGAGTACAGCGGCGCTGAATGCGCTCGCGGCCTCCCACGCCACTGCCTCTACCGGTGCGCTGCTCGAGGCCCTGCACACCGCCGTCGAACAGGCCGCTGACACCGTCCGAGCCATGACGACATCGGACGCAGCGCTAGCGGGCGCCGGGACAACCCTGACCGCTCTTGCCTGGTCAGGCTCCGAGCTGGCCTTGGTGCACGTCGGAGACTCACGTGCCTACCTGCTGCGCGATGACGAGCTACTTCAACTCACCCACGACGACACCGTCGTGCAGAGCATGATTGACGAAGGAAGGTTGACCAGCGAAGAGGCCGAGTCCCATCCCCAGAGGATGATCTTGGTCCGAGCCTTGCACGCTGGTGCGGCTGCCCTGCCGGACGTGCGTAGCCACAGCGCGCAGCCCGGCGACCGCTACTTGCTGTGCTCCGACGGCCTGCACGTACCAGTGCCCCCCAGTGAGATCCAGCGCGTGCTCGTCAACCAAGTCGATCCGGAAGCCGCGGTCGCTGAACTCGCAGAACTCGTGCGCCAAGCCGGCGCCCCGGACAACGTCGTCTTTGTGGTGGCCGACGTCCTCCCAGGATGATCCTCGCCTAGCGAGTCCGATCACACACACCCGCCGGTGCGCACGGTCCTGGCTTGGCCGCAGGAGCACTCGTCGAGGCTGCGCCCCTCAGGTACATTTCGCGGATCCGCGCTGCAGCAGCACCCATAATGGCTGTATGCATGCTGTACGAACCCTGAGGTTCGCCCCCGTCACCGAGGTGTACGCCCCGGCGACCGGCGGGGAGTCTCGGCGAGGAGGGGTCCGCGGTGGACGCTGACGGCGACGCGCGCACGATCGGCCGGCGAGTGCGACAGATCCGCTACGCCCGGCGAAAGTCCCAGCGGGTGGTCGCTGGGCTGGCCGGGATCAGCGCGTCGCACCTGTCCCGGATCGAGAGCGGGGAACGCGCGCTGGACCGCCGCTCGCTGATCGTGGCGCTAGCCAACGCCCTGCAGGTCTCACCGGCGGAGTTAACGGCGCTGCCGGTACCCGCGCCGGCCAACGGGCACTCTGACGCCGCTGTGGGTGCGTTGCGGCTTGCGCTGATGGCCGTGGGGCGCCACCGCCCCGGTGGGCAGGTCTTGGGTATCGAGGAGTTGCGCGCGCGGGCCGACGTGGTTGAGGGCTTCGACTACCAGCGCCGGGGCATCGAGCTGCCAGGTCTGATCGCTGATCTGCACAGCAGTCTGGCCGCTGGCCGGGACGTGGCTGAACTACTTGAACTTGCGGTGATGACGCATGCCCAGACCGTCCGCGGATGGCTGCTGGTCGTTGGCGCGCCGTTGGATCTGCGCTGGCAGGCGGCCATGCTCGCCCGTCAGGCGGCGGAAACGCTCGACGACCCGATCTGGCTGGGTGTCACCGCATGGGCTGCCGTAGTCGAGATGCTCACGTCCGGTGCCTTCGACCTTGCACGTGTCGAGCTGGACTCGGTGACGGTGCCAACCGACACCAGCGAAGGCTTGCAGCTCGACGGCATGCTCGCGCTGTCGTCGGCGCTGGTGGCCGCGGCGGACAACCGGTCCGGAGACATGCAGGCACCGTTGGAGCACGCCACACAGGTCGCACAGCGCACCGGGCAAGGCCACGCCTTCCGGATGGGGTTTGGGCCGGTCAACGTGGGACTGTGGCGCATGGCCGGTGCGTTGGAGGCAGGCGACGCCGATACGGCTGTCCAGGTCGCGGAAGGTTTGCGCCCCCAGGAGCATCCCAGCAGGGAACGCCGGGCTACCTACTGGATGGATTACGGGCGGGCGCTGGCCCACGTCCGCCGCAGGGACGACGCCGTGATGGCCCTGCGCAGGGCTGAGGAGTTGTTCCCGATGCGGGTGCTGCGCAATCCGTTCGCGCGGGACACGCTCGCGGAGCTGCGCGCACACGTTCCGGTCGGGACGGCGGTCGGCCGGGAGCTGCGGGGGATGGCCTACCGCGCCGGTCTGCCGGTGTAGCCCCTATCCGGGTGGCGTTGCCGTACAGCAACACTCGTCGCTGCCGATCGTTCATCTTCGAGAACCATGATCGACGTACCGGAGGCACAGCACCAGCGCACCGAGCGCGGCCGCCTGCAGGCATACGGCCGGTGGACCGACGACGGCCGCAGGTGCGTACTGCTGGTGAACCACGACTCGACGGCGCGTGGACTGTTTCATAGGCTTGGTGCGCCCGGGTTACGGCTGTCCGAGGCCGACACGGTCGCGCTGTGCGATTCGATCCTCGGGCGTGCCCGGTGATCGCGCAGGTCAACGGTGACCCGTGGATGGAGGCGTGGCGCAAGCTCGAAGCGTTTATCGTTACCGGCGCGACGAAGGAGCAGATCACTGAGTACGCCCGGGAGCTGGGGCGGGGTCTGCCTGACGCCCGTGACCCGGTGGCCTACGCGCACCAAGCCGAAGCGGTGCAACAGGTGGTACGGGAGATTCTGAGCTGAAGGAGGAGACATGGACAAGACTGCGCTGTACGCACGTGACCTGAGCGGTACCCCGTGGCGCAAGAGTTCGTTCAGCAACGACATCGAGTTTGAATGCGTCGAGGTCGCCGACCTTGGTGACGGTGCCGTGGCGCTGCGGGACTCCACCGACCACACCCGTGAGCCGTTGAGGTTCACCGCGCGGGAGTGGGCGGCGTTCACCGCGGGAATCCGTGACGGGCAGTTCTGAACTGTTCTCGGGAGCGGCCCGGCTGGGGG
>JBOHGX010000413.1:0-1952 GCA_050700255.1 Pseudonocardiaceae bacterium | reverse complement strand
GGGGAACACGGGCATTCCGGCGCCGATCGCGGTCGGGTTGACGAACAGGTGGAGCTCGTCGAGTAGACCCTTGGCGATCAGGTCGGATACGAGCGTGCCGCCTCCGTAGGTGATCATGTCCCCGCCTGGCTGGGCCTTGAGCTGGTTCACGGTCTCGGCGAGATCGCCACCGGCGACGACGGCGTTCTCCCAGGGCAACTCGGTGAGTGTGTTGGAGATCACGGCCTTGGTCGTGTTGTTCATCCAGTCGATGGACTCCTGGGACTCGCCCTCTGGCCCGGCCGCCCAGGCGGGGATGAACCCCTCGGCGAGTTTGCGGCCCAACACGATGCAGTCGACCGGTTCGGTCAGCGCGTCGACGTAGGCGTTGATGTCGTCGGTCCACGGCAACGTCATCCAGTCCATCTCGCCGTTCGGGCCGGCCATGTAGCCATCGACGGTGGTCTGGACCTGGAGCTTGAACTTGCGCACGAGGTGCTTCCTTTCGGGGTGTTGGCTTCGCTGGTGGTGAAGTGGCCGGGAACTGCTCGCGCCAGGCTCGCAGGGCCCGGCCGAGTCGGGCGATCTCGGGCCTGCCCGGTATCAGGAGGGGTGGTGCCGATATCGCCGAACACCGCGTGAATGGTGGCGTAGACCATCGTGGCAGTGCACGGTGCTACCGCTCGCGAGTCTGCACCTGGAACAGCCACGAGAATTCCTGAACGGTTGATGAGTGAAGGAGATAACCATGCACGAATTCATCCGAGCTCGACGGGCGTATCCGATGTGCAGTGGTGTGGGCCCAGCAAGCCGCCGGGCGTGTCGTAGGAGCGAAGTGTGCGCCAGCGGAGCGGCTCTGTGAGATCGTGGGAAACTAAGACCGAGCAAGGGCAAACACGGGATGGCCGAACCGGTGACGGTGGATGAGCAGCGCATGGCTGTGCCGCGCGATGTCGCGGCCAGGATCTCGCGGCTGTCCCTGCGCAAAGTCGACTACTGGGCGCGGACCCGGCTCGTCGAACCGACCGTGGATACCCGGGGCAGCACCGGACGGGTCCGACTGTACGGCTTCCTCGACCTGCTCGCGCTCGTGGTGGCCGCGGAGCTCAACACCCGCGGTGTGTCGGTGCGGCATATCCGGCAGGTCGTCGGGCACCTGACATCGCGGGGCTACGACCGTCCGTTGTCCGAGCTCACGTTCGCCACGGTCGGCAACCGAGTGTATTTCCAGCACGACGACGGAACATGGGAGGGTGGCCTTCGACCCGACCAGCTTGTCCTGCGCGAAGTGCTCGACCTGCAGCCGCTGCGCCAGCGAATAGCAGAAGGTGCCCGGCGCGATGAGGCCCTGGTCGGGAAGGTCGAGCGCCGTCGGGGTGCGCTGGGTAACAAGCCGCTGCTCGCTGGCACTCGGGTACCGGTCGAGACCGTCCAGCGGTACCTGGCCGCTGGCCGCTCCACTGCTGACGTGCTGGAGGCGTTCCCCATGCTCACGGCCGGCGACGTGGAAGCGGTCCGTCGTGAGACGGTCGCCTGACGTTGCGATTCGTGTGCGACCATGATGTTGATGCTCGGGTGGCCGCACGGCTACGCAAGCTCGGTCACGATGCCTGGACTGCGGCCGACGCCGGGCTCAGCAGGGTCCGTGACGACGAGTTGACGGTCTACTCCGACAACCAGCGGGCTGTGCTGGTCAGTCACGACAGCGAGTTCTCTCAGCGACGGCGGCGCAACGCGGTCGGACGGCATATCTTCCTGCAGTGCAACGAGTGGGATGCAGCCGACGTCCTTGAGCGGCACCTCGACTTCATACTCCCGGTCCTGGAGCACCACGCGGACGTATACGTACGAGTGTCCCCAGATAGCCAGCCGAAGCTGTCATTTCTCTGGGAGTAGAGCGAGACTGCCCGCCGGATGATTGTGGGGCTGCCTACGAACAACCTCAACCGGATCATGATGTCGCTGGTCGAGGA
>JBOHGX010000412.1:0-3892 GCA_050700255.1 Pseudonocardiaceae bacterium | reverse complement strand
AATGCCACTCACGAGCACGCAGCGCGCAGCGCTGCGTGCCAGCGCACCGCCTGCGCGTCGGTCAGGGCAGCCACCTGATCGATGATCACCCGCAGGCGCGCGCTGTCGCTGCGGGCCTCGTGCCATGCCGGGCGCAGTGCAGGATCGAGTGGGTCCGGCGCCTGGTGCACCAGGGCTGCGCACAGCAGCGTGACCAGCTCCCGCTGCTGAGCCTGAACGGCCAGCCGGCACGGATCTTGCATCACGAACCGCAGGGCCACCGCCTTGAGCAGCGCCACCTCGGCCGCCACCCGATCCGGTATCCCCAAATGGGCGCGGTAGCGCCCCAACGGGTCGTTCCCGTACCGGGCCCAGGTCGCCGACACGACCGCCGAGGCGAAGCGGCCCACCAGCTCGCTGGTGAGCTCCTTCAACGCCACCTGAGCGGCCAGCGAACCATCGTAGTGCCGCAGCGCGTCGACCACCGGGAGCTTGAGCAACCCCTCCGCGGCCGCCTCCAACTGCGCGCTGGGAAATCCGCTGAAGTGCTTGGCGGCTAGCTCGGCGAGCAATGCCCGTTCCACGGGGTCGGCCAAGGTGCCCAGCGATATGCGGCCGGCCAAGATCCCGTCTTCGACGTCGTGCACCGAGTATGCGACGTCGTCGGCCCAGTCCATCACCTGAGTTTCGAGGCACTGCACACCTTCGGGCGCACCCTCCCGCAGCCAGGAGAATACCGCCGCGTCGTCGGCGTAGAAGCCGAACTTGACCATCCCGTCCCGGCGCGGCCACGGATACTTGACGGTGGCGTCCAGCGATGCCCTGGTCAGGTTGAGCCCGTGACCCCGACCGGTTGCAGGGTCGATCAGCTTGGGTTCCAGCCGGGTGAGAATCCGCAACGTCTGGGCGTTGCCCTCGAACCCACCACAGCCCGCGGCGACCTCGTTCAGAGCCTGCTCACCGTTGTGGCCGAACGGGGGGTGGCCGATGTCGTGGGCCAGCCCCGCGGTTTCCACCAGGTCCGGATCGCAGCCCAGCTCGACGGCGATACCGCGGCCGATCTGGGCGACCTCCAGCGAGTGGGTCAGCCGGGTCCTGGGCACATCCCCCTCTCCGGGGCCGACCACTTGGGTCTTGCCTGCGAGCCTGCGCAGTGCCGCGGAATGCAGCACCCGGGCACGGTCCCTGGCGAAGGGACTGCGCCGCTCCGGTCCCGATCCGGGTAGCGCGGCTCGCTTGGCCGGCTCGGGCACCAGCCGGGCCCACTCATGTTCGGTGTAACAGCCGTGCTGCCTGTCATATTGGCCCACCGGCCTCACCCCAGATCGATGCCGAGCGACTCGGCCGGAGAGTGCGTGAACCGGTAATGCAGCAGCGCGGCGCTCTCCCGGACGATGTACTGGGCCTGGATATTGCGGGTCTGCACGATCGGGCCGCTGCGGGTGGGCGAGGTCCACGCGCTGAGCCCGAGGTCGTCGGCCATGGTTCGGGCCCGCAACGAATGCCAGGGATCGCTGACGATCACCGCGGTGTGCCATCCCTCGGTGCCCGCGCGGCGGGCAACTGCACGCAGGCTCTCGAGGGTGTCGCTGCCCTCCCCGACCGGCACCACGGCGCCGGGAGGAATGCCATAAGACGTCAGGTAATTGCGGCCGGCTACGGCCTCGGTGTAGGTGTCACCGTCCCGTCGACCGCCGACTGTGACGATCACCGGCGCGACCCCGTCGCGCCACAGCCGCGCGGCATGATCCAGCCGGGAGCCCAGCACGGCCGATGGTGTCCCGTCGTACTGGGCCGCGCCCAGCACCACGACGACGTCAGCAGAATGCCGGTCATCGACCCGGGCAACCTGCCACACCCGGAACAAGGTGCCACCCACGATCAGGGCACCCACCAGAACCGTGCCGAGGATCAGCCGCCTCAGCGCGACGGACAGCGTGGACCGGAAAGACCGGTCATCCACCGATACGACCCGTTGCGGTGGCCAGCGGCCCGCCGCAACGCCCTCGTCGAACGGCGAGGACCTCCCCGACCACCGACACCGCCGTCTCGGCCGGCGTGGCCGCGCCCAGATCCAGACCGACCGGTCCGTGCAGCCGGGCCAATTCCTCCTCGGTGACACCGGCGGCCTGCAGGCGGGTACGCCGTGCGGCCTGGGTGTGCCGCGATCCCAGCGCGCCGCAGAACCCGCGTCCTGACCGCATCAGCTCCAGCAATACAGCGTCGAAGGCCGGGCCGTGGTCGAGCAAGACCAGCACGTCGGCGGCGGTGAAGTCCTTGGAGGCGGCGACTGCGGGCGCCAGCTCGGTCTCGGTACGCACCGCCCAGCCCAGCAGCTCGCACTGCGCCGCCAAGGCCGTCCCGATCGCCCCGCGGCCCACGATCAGCATGGTGGTCAGTGGCACCCACAGGTCGATCAGTACGGGGATGCCGGCCGCGTCGCCTTGCTCAGTGGCCGTCGCGCCGATCCGGGCCAGTTCACGCAGCCTGGTCAGCACAATCTCGTCCACGTCGGCGCTGCCCAGCGAGCCGATCACCTCGGTCAGCCCCGGCCCGACAGCCACCAGCACGGCCGACCCGTCGACCGTGGAGGCCAGCGCGGACGGAACGCCATCCGCGAGCGCGGCCCCCAGCGCGGCGGCGGCCTGCGCGGGTAGCGGGTGGCCCAGCAGCTGGGCGCCCCCTGAGCACGCGAGACCGGCGTCCACCGCGTCGGACTCGGTGACGTGCCCTTTGGCGGTGCCGGGCGTGGCCACTGCGGAGGTCAGCAACGGCAGCGCCACCGCGTCCATGGTGCCCTCGAACACCGCACCCGCCCGGTCACCATCAGCGGTGCCGGCCAGCAGCTGCCCGGTGGCAACAGTGCCGAAGCCATGCCGCTGCAGCACCCGCACCACTCCGGAAGGGCGTCCCTGCTCGGCCCACCGCCGCAGGGCGTCACCGGCTTGCCGGCGGTGACGCGTTTCCTCAGTGCTGTCCCTGGGGCTCACCGTTTCCATGCCAGCCATGCTCCCAGACTGAACGGCGATTCAGCAGCCGGCCAGTCGAGCAGCCAAGTAGGCCTCGACCTGGTCCATCGCGACCCGATCCTGGGCCATGGTGTCCCGCTCGCGCACCGTCACCGCGTGATCGGTGAGCGAGTCGAAATCCACCGTCACGCAGAACGGGGTGCCGATCTCATCTTGCCGGCGGTACCGGCGGCCGATGGCGCCTGCGTCGTCGAAGTCGACGTTCCAATGCTTCCGCAACGCGGTGGCAAGGTCACGGGCCTTGGGTGTGAGGTCGGCGTTGCGCGACAGCGGCAGCACCGCGGCTTTCACCGGCGCGAGCCGGCGATCCAGCCGCAGCACGACGCGGCGATCCACCCCGCCCTTGGCGTTGGGTGCCTCGTCCTCGGCGTAGGCCTCCAGCAGGAAGGCCATCATCGGACGGCCGACGCCGGCGGCGGGCTCGATCACATAGGGCCGGTAGCGGGAGTCGGTGGCCTGGTCGTAGTAGGACAGGTCCACCCCGGAGTGATTGGAATGGGTGGTGAGATCGAAGTCGGTGCGGTTGGCGATGCCCTCCAGCTCGCCCCATTCCTGCCCGGAGGAGAAGCCGAACCGGTACTCCACATCCACGGTGCGCTTGGAGTAGTGCGAGAGCTTTTCCTTCGGATGCTCGTAGTGCCGCAGGTTGTCCCGATTGATACCCAGATCCACATACCAGTCAGTGCGGGTGTCGATCCAGTACTGATGCCACTGCTCGTCAGTACCCGGCTCGACGAAGAACTCCATCTCCATCTGCTCGAACTCGCGGGTGCGGAAGATGAAGTTGCCCGGGGTGATCTCGTTGCGGAAGCTCTTACCGATCTGACCGATACCGAACGGCGGCTTCTTGCGAGCCGACATCATCACATTCTGGAAATTGACGA
>JBOHGX010000411.1:0-3693 GCA_050700255.1 Pseudonocardiaceae bacterium | reverse complement strand
CTCCTGGGGTCAGCGGGGCGGCCACGCATCGGGTCGGCGGCAACGCTGCCACCTAACAGACTTCGCTCGTGAGGAAGGCAGGCAATGCCCAAGCAGATCACGTTCGACGAGACCGCGCGCCGCGCGCTGGAGCGCGGAATCGACCAGCTCGCCGACGCGGTCAAGATCACTCTCGGTCCTCGCGGCCGGCACGTGGTGCTGGACCGGAAGTACGGCGGACCGTCAGTCACCAACGACGGCGTCACGATCGCACGCGAGATCGAGCTGACCGATCCCTATGAGAACCTCGGCGCCCAGCTTGCCAAGAGCGTGGCGACGAAGACCAACGACGTGGCGGGTGACGGCACCACCACCGCAACCATCCTGGCGCAGGCCATGGTTCGTGAGGGGCTGCGCAACGTGGCCGCCGGCGCCAACCCCACTGCGCTGGGTCACGGCATCGCGGCGGCTACCGATGCCATCGTGGCGGTGTTGCGCTCCAAGGCGACGCCGGTCCAGGGCGAGCGGGCGGTCGCCCAGGTCGCCACGGTCTCCTCGCGTGACCCGAAGATCGGCGCGCTGGTGGGCGAGGCGATGACCAAGGTCGGTGAGGACGGCGTCATCACCGTGGAGGAGTCCTCCACGCTGGCTACCGAGTTGGAGATCACCGAGGGCGTCGCGTTCGACAAGGGTTACATCTCGCCCTACTTCGTCACCGACGCCGAGCGGATGGAGACCGTGCTGGCCGACGCCAGTGTGCTGCTGCATCGCGACAAGATCTCCTCGATCCAAGACCTGCTGCCGCTCCTGGAGAAGATCAGCCAGGCCGGCAGGCCGCTGCTCATCGTGGCCGAGGACGTCGAGGGTGAGGCGCTGTCCACCCTGGTGGTCAACGCGATCCGCAAGACACTGGCGGTGGTAGCGGTCAAGGCGCCCTTCTTCGGTGACCGCCGTAGAGCATTCATGGATGATCTCGCCGCCGTCACCGGTGCCCAGGTGATCGACCCTGAGGTCGGCCTGACGCTGTCCGAGGTCGGGCTCGAGGTTCTTGGTGGTGCCCGGCGGATCGTGGTGACCAAGGACGACACCACCATCGTTGACGGCGCCAGTGACCAGGCGAAGGTTGACGCCCGCGTCGCGCAGCTCCGTCGGGAGATCGACGAGAGCGACTCGGACTGGGACCGGGAGAAGCTCCAGGAGCGGCTTGCCAAACTCGCCGGTGGGGTAGCAGTGATCAAGGTCGGGGCGGCCACCGAGACCGAGCTCAAGGAGCGCAAGGCCAGGATCGAAGATGCTGTGGCAGCGACGAGGGCAGCCGCTGAGGAAGGCATCGTTCCCGGCGGAGGCGTGGCACTGGTGCACGCCGCCAACTCGGTTGGCGATCTCGATCTGCACGGCGACGAGATGACCGGTGCAGCCATCGTGCGGGCGGCCAGTGCCGCTGCGGTGCACTGGATCGCAGCCAACGCAGGCTACGAGGGTTCCGTGGCGGTCGCCAAGGTACGGGAGATGCAGTGGGGCCACGGCTTTGACGCCGAGGCTGAGACCTACTGCGATCTGGTCGCCGCGGGAATCGTCGACCCGGTGAAGGTAACCCGGTCGGCGCTCGTCAACGCTGCCTCGATCGCCCGGATGGTCCTCACCACCGAGAGCGCGGTGGTGGATAAGCCAGAGCCGGCGCCCGCGGCCGGTCACGGTCACGGCCACGGCCACGGGCCAGGCATGTAAGTCACCGTCGGTCGGGCGGCGCCACAAGCAAGCAACGACGGCCCTCGCCCCTCATCAGTGGAGGGACGAAGGCCGTCACTGCGTCATTAGGTAGCCAGTATGTCTGAATCATCCGTATTCGCGGTACTGCCCTGAACCGCTCACACTCGGTAGAGTGAGCGTTGCTCCACGCGGACAACAGCCGTTCGGAGTAGTGCGGAACCGGCTCTTGGCGAATTTTCCATCAGATCGTGTCAAGTTCCGGCCCCGCACAACCGATAGGGAGGTGGGCACATCACTTGGCTGCAGGAAAGGAGCCCTCCCGTGACCGCAGTTCTCATCTGCGACGACCGGCGAAGCGTCCGTGAGGGACTCACTCGCGTGATGTCCGCGGTCCCCGGTGTCGCTCGGATCGACTGCGTGGCACACGGCGATGAGCTGCTAGCTCGCTACTCTCGGCAGCCTGTGGATGTCGTCCTGGTGGGGACCCAGCGAGCGGTGCCAACCGGTGTGGAGGCCACTCGTCGGTTGGTGTCGGCGCACCCTCAGGCCAACGTCATCGTATTCGGTGCGCCGGACGATGCGGGTAGTATCGCCGCCGCGATCGCCGGCGGCGCCCGAGGTTATCTGCGTTGGGATGCTTCGCGGCCGGAGCTCGTGGCCGCACTGGCGCACACGCTGGCCAGTACGTCGGTGCCGGCGCCGCGACCCCCGTCCGATCCTGGGGTTCAGCTCACTGAGCGCGAGCTGCAAGTGCTGCGCGGGATGAGCCAGGGCAAGAGCAACGGCCAGATCGGGCGCGAGCTCTACCTTTCCGAGGACACCGTGAAAACTCACGCCCGGAGACTGTTCCGCAAGCTCGGCGTGCGAGATCGGGCTCAGGCCGTGGCACACGGTTTCCGGCGCGGTCTGGTCGCCTGAGCCACCCTGCACCGCGAGCCGGGGATTCGCTATCGAACCCACGGCGCTGTGAACGCGCGTATGCGCAGAGACACCGCGTTCGGCATTTGATCTGTCGCCTACTACGGTTGCGTCTGAGGTGCCGTGGTCTTGGGCTGATGATCATGTCCTGGGCGGCGGAGTGTCCACCGCCAGCTGGCACGCAGTCCGGCTGGTCCACATCGTAACGGCAGGGCTGCGTTCTGCGATGACCACTGTGGGGGACGACCTCGACGTTCTGGTTGGTGCTGCTGTCGATGGTGACCGAGATGCCGTCGATGGTGTGCTCCGCTGGATCCGTCCTCTCGTGTTGCGGTACTGCCGCGCGCGCGTCGGTAGCCAGGAGAAAACGTTCGCCTCGGCGGATGATGTAGCCCAGGAGGTGTGTCTCGCGGTGTTTGCGGCTCTGCCCAGTTACCGCGATCAAGGTCGGCCGTTTCTTGCCTTCGTGTACGGCATCGCGGCGCACAAGGTGGCTGACGCCCACCGGTCGGCGGCCCGCAATCGTGCCGAGCCAGTCCCGGAGGTCCCCGATTCTCCGGCATTGGGTGACGGTCCGGAGCAGCGGGCGATGCAGGGCGAGTTGGCTGGACGGATGGACAAGCTGCTGGAGCTCCTGCCTGACAAGCAACGTGAGATTCTCGTGCTGCGGGTTGTGGTAGGGCTGTCGGCAGAGGAGACCGCCGAGGCGGTGGGCTCCACTCCTGGTGCGGTCCGGGTAGCCCAGCACCGGGCGCTGGGCCGGTTACGCAATGTACTGACGTCCGAGGGGGTGGTCTGAGATGTCCGGTCATAACGGCGACCCACGTGTTAGCCACCCCGATGGAGATCCCTCTGAGATGCCTGTTGATCTGGTCGCGGTTCAGGCCGACGACGCGCTGCTGGATCTGCTCGGCAGTGTCGACCGCACGCCGGGGGGTGTCGATCACACGCTGGGCGGTGTCGACGGCGAGCTGATGCGTGTCCTGACGGCGTGGCGCCGCGAGGTGCACGCCGATTCGATCAGGGAGCTGGTGGACACCGATACCGCGTTGGCGGCGATCGGCGCCGCCCGCCGGCCGGCGCGCC
>JBOHGX010000410.1:0-3902 GCA_050700255.1 Pseudonocardiaceae bacterium | reverse complement strand
GGCGCATGCTGCGTGCGGTGCGGCGGATCGCCCGACGCTGACGGGGCGGGACCTCCCATGCTGAGGGATGCCGCGCCAACCAGCGGTAGCGGTAGGTCGCGTAGGGAATGTGGGCCACGTACAGCAGCATCGCCAGACCCAGCGAGGCGAACGGGAAGGTGATCACCGCGGCGGCCAGGCCGGCGATCAGCACCAGCAGCGGCGCAACCGCCCGCGCCGGTACCTGGACCGTCTTCGCCGACAGGGTGGGTAGCCGGCTCACCATCGCCACGGCCACCATGATCGTCCATGCGGCCACGATCACCGGCGAGGACCACCAGCCCACGCCGAACTGAAGGAAGACGGTGAGCGGGAGCAGCGCCAGCAGCGCGCCTGCTGGAGACGGGACGCCGACGAAGAACTCCTTGACGAACGGCAGCGCCTCGGTGTCGTCGAGCAGGGTGTTGAACCGGGCCAGCCGCAATATCACGCAGACCGTGAACACCAGAGCCACCGACCACCCGGCACGGGTGTCATCCAGCGTCCAGATGAACAGCACAACCGCCGGCACCACACCGAAGGAGATGCCGTCGGCGAGCGAGTCCAGCTCGGCGCCGATCCGGGAGGTGGCATCGAGCAGCCGGGCCAGCCGGCCATCGAGGGCGTCCAGCAACGCTGCCAGCGAGATCGCGGCAAGTGCGCCGGCGTAGTTGCCGCCCAGGGCGAACTTCAGCGCAGACAGACCCGAGCACAACGCCAGCACGGTGATCGCATTGGGCAGCAGGCGAACCCCTGCGCCGGGCACGGCTCAGGACTCCCCGGCCGCGGGAAGCCGGGCCAGCGGGGTCTCTCCACCCACGGTGCGCTGCCCGGGGCGAACCAGCACCGCACTGCCCGGTGGCAGGTAGAGGTCCACCCGGGATCCGAAGCGGATCAGGCCGTAGGTTGACCCGGCCGCCACCACATCGCCGGGACGAACCGAGCACACGATCCGACGGGCAACCAGCCCGGCGATCTGTACCACGGCAAGGTCGTGCCCGGTGGCCGAGCGCAGCAGCACACTGGCGCGCTCATTGGCCTCGCTGGCCTTGTCCAGATCGGCAGACAGGAACATCCCGGGGCGATAAGCGACATGACGCACCTCGCCATCCACCGGAATGCGTTGCACGTGCACGTCGAACACGGAGAGAAAGACACTGACCCGTGGCCGCACCTGATCGTCGAGCCCCAGCTCAGGGGGCGCCGCTGCAAGTGCCACGCTGCTCACCGTGCCGTCGGCGGGGGCCACTGCCAGTATCGGATCCTGCGGCGGAACCCGATGTGGTTCGCGGAAGAACGCTGCGCAGCACGCGGTCGCGACGGCGCCGAGGGTCGCTGCGGTCGGGGACAGCCGGCGCAGCAGCAGCGTGGCGACTGCACCTCCTGCCACGAACGGTCTGCCTGCGGGGTGCATCGGTGGGAGCGTCTCGCGAGATAGATCAACCAGGTGCCGCAATGTCGCGGGCAAGCGAGGGCAGGCCATGCGTTTGTGAGGTCCTCGGGTCGTATGACGGGCGGGTCAATGCACGCCAGGCGGGGCTCACCGTACGCGGGTGGCGGGTAGTGAAAGACGCCGGGGATCCACCGTCCCCCGACGGCAGATCCCCGGCGCCCATAAAAACCGTTCGACTGCTCCCCAGCTTCCCGAACGGCTTCCCAGCGCCCCTGCGCCCCCCGACGGCGCAGGAACACTGCGCCTCTGGGATGCAACAGCTCGCCGAGCAATTGCTTACTGTTAGTGTGCTTCGGCTCACCCTCGATCACAAGGCCATGCTGGACGGTTGTGGCTTTCTCACACCCGCAAGACGTGACTGATCACGTGCCACCCGTGCGCAATACGACTACCTCATCTCCCGCCGCGAGATGCGTCCTGGTCTCCGGGATGTCGATCAGGCAGTCGGACCGGGCAAGCGCGCCAAGCAGGTGCGAGTCGGGGCCGCCGACCGGCGCGACAGTTCCTGAAGTAGCGTCCAGCGCGCCGCGGCGAAATTGCCGAAGGTCCGCAGGTGACTCCAGTGCCTCGGTCAGCCGCGCGGTGACCCGAGGTCGCTGCGCAGGCAGGCACATCGCGGCCCGCAGCGCGGGGCGGACGAACAGCTCGAAAGACACCGAGGAACTCACCGGGTTGCCGGGCAGCGTTACCACCGGCACCCCACGATAACGGCCGGCACCTTGCGGGCCGCCGGGCTGCATGGCCACCTTGCCGAACTCCACGCCGTGCCCGGTCATCGCGTCCTTGACCACCTCATAGGCCCCGGCGCTGACCCCGCCGGAGGTCACCAGCAGGTCGATCCCGTCCAGCCGGGCGGCCAGCGCGGCCTCCAACTCGTCGACGTCGTCGGGAACGAAGTGCATCAGCTGTGCCTCGCCGCCGGCCTCCCGGACCGCGACGGCCAGCATCGTGCTGTTCGACTCGTAGATCTGACCGTGCTGTAGCGGTGTGCCTGGCTTCACCAGCTCTGAGCCGGTGGCCAGCACCAACACCCGGGCCCGGCGATGGACCGGCAGCTCGGCCTGGCCGACCGCGGCCGCGACGCCGAGCTGGGCCGCACCCAGTACCGTGCCGGCCGCTAGCACCTCGTCCCCGGTCGCCACGTCGTCTCCGGCCCGGCGCACACTCTGGCCAGCGGACCGGGTAGCGAAGATCCGCACCTGGTGCAACCCGGCATCGGTGAGTTCCACCGGCACGACGGCGTCCGCGCCGGGTGGCATCGGCGCGCCGGTCATGATCCGGTGTGCGGTGCCCGGCTGCAGCGACGGCGAGTCGGTACGCCCGGCGGGGATGTCCTCGGGGACCGGAAGCTGTACCGGCTTGTCGGCGGTGGCATCGGCGACGTCCACCGAGCGCACGGCGTAACCGTCCATTGCGGAATTGTCGAAAGGCGGCAGCGGCAACGATGCGGTGACCGGCTCGGCCAGGGCTAAGCCGGCACACTCCACCAGCGGCAGCCGGATCACCGGAGTGGCGGTGAGCAGGGCAGCCACTACCCGGCTGTGCTCGTCGACGGATCGGGGTTTTTGCGCTACGGCCACCCTCGCATCTTGCCCGGTACTGATGGGCTGCGCGCAGGCGAGGTCGGTGATGGCTGCGCCGATCGCTAACTCCCGGTAGCGTGGGTGTAGCTAACCGCTACTGCCATGGTGGGCAACGCCGAGGGACGATGGCCCGAGGAGGATGACGTGGCCGAGGGCACGGTGAAATGGTTCAACTCCGACAAGGGTTACGGGTTCATCGCGGCTGAACCGGGCCCCGACGTGTTCGTGCATCACAGCGCGATCGAGATGGACGGCTTCCGAACACTGACCGAGGGTGACCGGGTCAGCTTCGAGATCACGGCCGGCCGGGACGGCCGGGATCAGGCCACCGCCGTCCGCAAGCTCTCAGGGTCGTGAGTGCGTAACAGTGTTATAGCACTCAACGCCACTCACGAGCAGCGCCCCTCAGTTCCGGGAGCGCTTTGCTGACGAGGCCTGGCACACCCCCGCGATCGACCATTCCCACGCTCTATGACTTCGGTGAGGCCGACGGGCTACTGCACCGGCACTGGCCGCAGTGGTCGCGTTGATCGTGCTGGTGATCGCGGCCCGCTGGGTGGGTGTTGGCGCCGACTCGGCGAGCCAGGGCCGGCGCACCTGCTTGCACTCGCCGGGTGAGAGTGCTAAAACACGGGTTAGCACTCGGCATCGTTGAGTGCCAGCTGTACCAACACAAGCAACAACGTACCAACACAAGCAACAACACTGAGGTCGGGACGGTGAGTCCGGCAATTGCCGGACGTCCGTCGCGGGCACCGAGCCTGGCCGAGCACTGTGTCCTAGCCGCGGACCCCCCGCGGCGCCCATGACCGGAGGACCACACCGCAATGGCCAAAATGATCGCGTTC
>JBOHGX010000409.1:0-48999 GCA_050700255.1 Pseudonocardiaceae bacterium | reverse complement strand
CAGCTGATGTGGCCTGCTCGGGATGAGGAGCATGGGTGGCACTGTTGCCCAGGGTGTCGGAGTCGGCCTTGACGACGTAGACCTCCCACGGCTCCTGGCCAGGGCCCTGGACCCAGACCTTGTCCTGCAGCGCGTAGCAGCAGGAGGTGTCGTTCTGCTCCAAGGTCGCCAGGCCGGCGTCGGTGAACCGGTCGGTGGCAGCGGTGACCTGCTCGGTGGTCTCGACCTCGACGCCGAGGTGGTCCATCACCGTCGGCTGATCTGCCTCGCCTTCGAGCAGCACGAGCTTCAGTGGTGGCTCGGCGATGGCGAAGTTGGCGTAGCCCGGCCGGCGCTTGGCCGGTTCGACGCCGAACAGTGTCGAGTAGAAGGCGACCGAACCTTCGAGGTCGGAGACCCGCAGCGCCAGTTGCACCCGTGACATGACCGCTCCCTTGCTTAGATAACTGTCTAACCCGTATGCCTAGATTGCTCTCGAAGTAGATGCATGTCAAGGTAGATGTATGTCGAAGAATTTGCTGCCGCTGCTGTGCTGTTCGCCGCAGACCGGCGAACCCCTGTCCGCCAAGGAGGCCGCCGAGCTGGCGCGGGTGTTCAAGGCGATCGCTGACCCGATCCGGCTGCGGCTGCTCTCGCTCATCGCCTCGCACGCCGGTGGGGAAGCCTGCGTATGTGACCTGACCGGGGCGTTCGCGCTGACCGGGCCGACGATCTCGCATCACCTCAAGGTGCTCCGCGAGGCCGGGCTGGTCGACTCGGAACGTCGCGGTACGTGGATCTACTACCGGGTGCAACCCGACCTGCTGGCGCAGCTGTCCGCGGTCCTGGTACACGACGTGGCCGCGAAGGCGAGTGCATGACCGCGGTCGGGACCTCGCAGCAGGAGGCCGGCGTTGGGCGGCTGTCGACGCTGGACCGGTTCCTGCCGGTGTGGATCGGGCTGGCGATGGTGGTCGGCCTGCTCGCCGGCCGGTCGCTGCCCGGACTCGGCTCCACGCTGGATGCGGTGCAGATCGACGGCATCTCGCTGCCCATCGCGCTCGGGCTGCTGGTGATGATGTACCCGGTGCTGGCCAAGGTCCGCTATGACCGGCTCGGCACCGTGACCGGCGACCGCCGGCTCCTGGTGTCCTCCCTGGTGCTCAACTGGGTCGTCGGGCCGGCGCTGATGTTCGCCCTGGCGTGGCTGCTGCTGCCCGACCAGCCCGAATACCGCACCGGGCTGATCATCGTCGGGCTCGCCCGGTGCATCGCCATGGTCATCATCTGGAATGATCTCGCCTGCGGTGACCGCGAGGCCGCGGCCGTGCTGGTCGCGCTGAACTCGGTGTTCCAGGTGATCGCGTTCGCCGGACTCGGCTGGTTCTACCTCGTCGCTCTGCCGGGCTGGCTCGGCTTGGACACGGCGGGGCTCGACGTGTCGTCGTGGGACATCGCCCGCTCGGTGCTGATCTTCCTCGGGGTGCCGCTGCTGGCCGGCTACCTCACCCGCCGGTTCGGGGAACGTGCCAAGGGCCGGGACTGGTACGAGCAGCGGTTCCTGCCCCGGGTCGGTCCGTATGCGCTCTACGGCCTGCTGTTCACCATCGTGATCCTCTTCGCGCTGCAGGGGAACCAGATCACCTCCCAGCCGCTGGACGTGGCGCGCATCGCGCTTCCGTTGCTCGCCTACTTCGCGATCATGTGGGCCGGGTCGTTCACCCTGGGCAAGGGCCTCGGACTGAGCTACGAGCGGTCGACCACGCTGGCGTTCACCGCGGCGGGTAACAACTTCGAACTTGCCATCGCCGTCGCCGTCGCCACCTTCGGCATCACCAGCGGCGAGGCCCTCGCTGGAGTCGTCGGCCCGCTCATCGAGGTCCCGGTCCTCATCACACTGGTGTACGTGTCGCTCGCGGCTCGTCCCTTATTCACCCGATCCATCTCACCGTCGAAGGGATCGTCATGACCACACCTACCCGCCGCGGCCTGCCCGACCTGGGTGAACTCGAGACCGAGCACGGCCTACGCGCCATCTCCCACGACCTCGCCAAGAAGTTCGCCGGACGGCTCTCCCCGGAGACCGTCGACCGGTTCGTCCGCGAGTCGTTCACCCTTATGGACCGCAAGGCCACCGTCCGGGTGCACCTCGTCGCGCTGACCCGCCGGTTTGCCTGGGACCGGCTCACCGCATTGGAGAAGGTCCAGAACGCTGTGGCGACCGGTGTTCCCGAGGTGCTGTTCGTCTGCGTGCACAACGCCGGCCGCTCGCAGATGGCCGCCGCCCTCCTCGCCCACCACGGGCAAGCCCGCGTGGTGGTGCGCTCTGCTGGATCCGCCCCCGCAGACGAGATCAACCCCGCAGTGGAGGAAGCGCTGCACGAGATCGGCGTGCCCCTGACCGAGGCGTACCCCAAGCCGCTGACCGACGAGGTCGTCCAGGCCTCCGACGTCGTGATCACCATGGGCTGCGGCGACGCGTGCCCGATCTACCCCGGTAAGCGCTATCTGGACTGGGAGCTCGACGATCCCGCCGGTCAGCCGGTCGAGGAGGTCCGCGCTATCCGCGATGACATCGACCGCCGCGTCCGCGAGCTGCTCGCCGAACTCGTTCCCAAGCGGTGACCGGGCCGGGACTGATCCGACTCAGACCGCCAGCGGGCCGGGCATCCGGCCGGTCACCGTATAGATCACGCGGCGAGCCACCGCCACCGCGTGGTCGGCATAGCGTTCGTAGAAGCGGGCCAGCAACGTCACGTCCACTGCCGCGGCTACCCCGTGCGGCCAGTCGCGGTCCATCAGCACGGTGAACATGTGCCGGTGCAGATCATCCATCGCGTCATCGTCGGCTTCCAGCTCGCTGGCCTGCTCCAGGTCCCGGGAGCGGATCACCTCACCTGCCTTGAGTGCCAGCGCCACTGCGACTCGGCCCATCTCGGTGAAGTAGGGGCGCATTTGCTCGGGCAGTACGTGCTCGGGGTACCGGCGGCGCGCGGCCTCGGCGACGTGCAGTGCGAGATCACCCATTCGTTCCAGGTCGCCGGCGGCGTGGATCACGGTGAGGACGACCCGCAGGTCGGTCGCCACCGGGGCCTGCAGCGCCAGAGCGGCGTAGGAGCGGTCTTCAGCGATCGCGCGCAGCTCGTCGATTCTGATGTCATCGGAGATGACATCCTTGGCGAGCTGGAGATCGCTTTCGAGCAGCGCGATTGTAGCCTTCTCCATCGCCGACGCTACAACCGTGCACATCTGGGCGAGGTGATCGCCGAGCTGGCCGAGCTGATTCTGGAAAGTTTCCCGCATAGCAGCAGACTAGTTACGTCGGTCCATCGAACGGCAATTCCAGGTGAACGCCTTATGAATGCTGGTGGTCTCAGAGCCGCAGAATGCCGCGATCAGCCGGTCAAAGCTGCGTTGGCGACCTGAAGTCGGTGATCCTCAAGGTTGGAGCGCTGGCTCTCGGCGCGCTTCGCGAGCCTGTCCAGGTCGGTGGCGGCGAGCTCGGCGTGTGAGTCACGGATCTCGATCAGCGCGCGCCACAGCAACAGCTTGCCTTCGATGCCCAGCGACAGCGTCTCGAATTCCATGAAGCGCTTCAGGTCCTGATCACCGGTCATCGTCTCGCTCAGCTTCAGCCTGCTGATCTTCTCCGCGATCCAGCTGGCACCCTGCTTGATCGCACTCTGCTGCATTCCGAGCCGATCCATCAGCTCTTCCAACGTCGTCTTGTCCTGCTCGATGTCGCGGGCCAGCTCTGCAAGGAAGGGGCCGAACCGGGTGCCCGCGTACTCGGAGCTGATCTTGCTCGCGAGCTCGCTGCCGCCGGCAGCACCAGCCAGGTGATCGTTGAGGTAGGTCTCCAGTCCTTGGGCTGAAGCCATGACGGTCTCCTTCAACGGGTCGATGGCCGATTCCACTGACTCCACATCTGTCAGCAGGTGTTCCGAGACACTACCGTGGGCCGACGGTTGCGACGACATCTTCGCAGATTCGCGCTGCTTCTTCGCCACGGGGAATCCTCGACAACACCGGCCCGAAGACAACTGTGCCGCCGACGTGGATCGCGGGGGTTCCGACATCCTTTCCTGCAGCGTGCGAGCCGGCGTGCCCACTGTTCCGCAGCTCGGCGTCGAACTCGCTGCTGTCGCTGGCATCGGCAAGCGACGGTTCCAGGCCGAGCTCCTTCAGCGCCAGTTCGATGGTTTCGTCAAAGCCGTTCGTGAGGACGTTGTTCATCCACGATCCCGGGTCGGTAACGTCCATGTCGTGGATTCGTGAGCCCATCGCGGTGTACAGGGCGAGACTCATGACATGAAACCGCACGTCGATGTCGCGGACCTTCCTGACCTCGAGCAGCCGAGGTGATCCACGCCCATGGGCAGGCTGGATCGAACCATAAATCGATTTTCGTCATGCTGCCCTCTGTCAGTCCAATTCGACGATCTGCCACTCAGCGGGGCGGCGGTGGGTGGCCCAGGAGTCGTTCGGCTTCATCCAGAGCACCTCGCTCTCCCAACCGTCGGGGTCGGTGAAACCGAACTGCTGCGCCGGGCCGACGTCGGTCACCACACCGTCGCTGGCGCCCTCGGCCACCAGGCGCCGGCGCAGCTCGCGGAATGCCTCCTCGTCGGCGGCGTTGAGCGCGACGTGATCGTGCCGGCCCCGCCTGAACTCCGGAAGGCCGCCCCGTGGCACCTCGACGTCCTGGATCTGGAACGCGGCGAGCGTAGCGCCCCGCCCGACGTCGATCAGCATGATCCGTAGCCCGCCTTCCTTCATGTCCAGCGCGACTCGGGCGCTGAACAGCCGGATGTAGAAGTCGGCCAGCCGATCGATGTCCGCGGTGAGCACAGCGGTGTGGTTGATTCCTGCGAGCAGCTCCATGCCGGTATCCCTTCTGATTCGTGGCGACCGTTGCCGGCCACGCTCATACGGTGCGCGGGGCACCTTGACACCCGCTGCACGGCGGCTGGACGCTCGTTTCGATGCTCGAGTTCCGGTTGCTGGGCCCGCTGGAGGTGATTGCCGACGGCCGTCCGCTGCGGCTGGGGCCGCCCCAGCAGCGATTGGCCTGCCAGGGCCTCGCGGCGTGGGCAAGTGGCGACTACGACTCGGGCTGGACATTGACCGAGCAAGCCGTGGCTGCGGCCCGCCGGGCCGGTGACCGATGGCACGCGGCGATGGGGTTGGCTCACCTCGGCCGGGTGTCGGCCGACCAGGGCGACGTCGAACGCGCGGGGGCACTTCTCGAGGAGTCCGTGGCGCTGGCCCGGGAGGTCGGGCAGCCCATGGCGGTCGGTTTCGCGCTCGACCTGCTGGCCACCCTCGCGTACCGGGAAGGCCGGGATGCTCCAGCCGCCGCTCTCGCCGAGCAGGCGCTGTGGGCGTACCGCGCCGGCGGCAGCCCCCAGGAGCTCATCGGCTCCGCACTCCGCACCATCGGTCTGGTCGCTTTCCGCCGCGGCGACGACGAGCGCGCGGCCGCCGTCCACCTCGAGCGCCTGACGTTGTACCGCCGTCTCGGGATCCGCGGCTCCGTCGCGGCATGTCTGGAGGACCTCGCCGACATCGCCACCGGCCGGAACCAACCGGTCCAGGCAGTGCGTCTGTTCGCTGCGGCGGACGCCATGCGCAGCACGAACGGAACGCCGCTACCCCACCCCGAGCGGGATCATCACCAACGGCGGCTGGCTGCGGTGCGGGCGATCCTCGACGAAGCAGCAACTCGGCCAATGTGGTGTGCGCCGGTGAGCCCAGCTCGGCAGCCACGCTGCAGCGTCGCAGCCAGTTCGGGCCACGGCCGCGACGGATCGTCAGCCGGATCGTCGAGCGCGTTGTCGGCCAGTGCGACCCTCAGCGCCACCACCGCGGCATGCGCCTCACCCATGCCCTCCGCCGACATCAGTTCGTGGGCCCCGGTCAGCTCACCGGGCGCAACCTCCAGCGCCGCGGCGAGCGACTCGAGAAGAGAGCGGCGATCGACCTGGCGCTCACTCCGCTCCAGGCGGGATAGATAGGACTCGGAGATCCTCCCTCATCGATGCCCGCGGCTGACCTCGGTGAGGAGGCGATTCCAGGCTACGTGGCGCGCGCTGGCCGCTTGAGTGAACCGTCCCGAAGGTTTTGACTATGGCCGGCGCCAGTCCTCTGTCTGGAGATGCGAACCGGTCATGGGGCCCATCTGGAGCATCCCGCCGCAGGCTGAGGAAGGCACCGTCCACATCGGTCGCGAACACCTCCCGCCAGGTGTTGTAGTCGATGTCGAGCAGTGCTGTGGCAGTGCCCGTACCGGCGTTGTTCACCAGCACGTCGACGCCGCCCAGGAGGTCGGCGAACTCGTCGATCACGTCCGCTGCATCCGGGAGATTCGTCAAGTCGAGCCGGCGTACTTCTGCGCGCCGGCCGGTAGCCCGGACCTCCTCGGCGGTCGCCTGGGCGCCGTGCTCGTCGGTGTGCCAGGTGACACCGACGTCGCACCCCATCTCGGCCAGGGCGACCGCGGTTGCCCTGCCGATACCGGAGTCTGACCCGGTCACGATCGCGGTGCGCGGAAAGTCCTGCGGCGTGTGACGGGAAATGTCCATGCCAGCGCCTTCCCTGTTGAGCGGTCAGCTGAACATGAAACGCGCGCGCCGGGTCAGCTCATGGGACGGTGACGGGTGTCCAGGAGAACACTTCCTCGGAGCTGGGATCGATGTGGACCCGGAGCCAGTTTTGGGCGGTGTCGCCGAACGTCTCGAGCCGAGTGAGGTTCGGTACGCCGGCGTAGGAAGGCTGTTGTTCGAAGATGTGCTCGTCACCGTGCACGAGCAGGACCGGGCGACCGAAGTCGGTGGCGCGCTGTACGATCCGGTCCCGGATGCGGGCGTAGCCCGGCTCGCCCTCGACGGGTTCAGCCTGCAAAAGCAGCAGGACTCCGGCCGCTTTCCGGTGGGTGGCGGCGTCGAACGCGGCGTCGATCCAGGCCAACGCGGCCGCCTCTCGAGCGGCGACCTCCGCCGTCCGCTCCGAAGGACGGTCTCCGCCGGGCAGCCCGGACCACGGCTCGAGGCCGTTGCGGCTACCCACCACGTGCACGGTTGCGAAGACCACCCGGTTGCGGTGGAACCGGACGTTCTCGACGTAGGCCCCGTGCTCGGGATCCGCCGCCTGGGTGTGCACCCGCATCGACCGCCCGCCGGTGGTGTGCCCGGGCGTGGGGTAGAACACCGCCCTCATCGCGGCCAACCGCTCGGTGGGCAGGTAGCTCCCGGCCGCCGTGCGGTGGCAGTCGGTCCACTCGTTGTCGCCGGGCGTCAGCACGAACGGGTCCTCGAACTCCTCGTAGAGCGCGTAGCGCTCGGCGAACAGGACGTCGTCGCAGCGCTCGGAGCCGCTCTTCACGTCGCCGGCGTGTAGCACCATCCGCACCGTGGAATCGGCGTTGATAGCGGTCCGGAGGTCAGCGAATTGGGTGACTTGCTCCGGCCCATAGGGGGTGTCCCCGATCAGCGCGAATGTGAACCCCCCGGCGGACCGGTTATCACGCTCGGGTTCAGCCGCCGCCGCCGTTGGAACGAGTGCCACGATGAGCACGGCGAGCAACACTGCCCGTCCGCGGATTCTCCGTCTCTGGATCTTCACCTCTGTTATCGGTTTCACAGAGCGCCGCGGCGCCACGGTCCGGTCACCGCGTAGGTGATTCCCGGGTCCTGGACATTGAAGAACAGTACTTTGCCATCGCGGGTAAAGGTGGCGCCGGCGAGCTCACTGTCGTTGTCACTGTTCAGCCGGCAGAAATCGAAGATCTCCCCGTCCCTGGTCAGGCCGCGCAGCAGGTCGATCCCGTCGCCGTCCTCGCAGAGCACCATCCCATTCGTGCGCGGCGAGACGGTGATGTTGTCCGGGCTCTCCAGTAGGGTCGCGTCGACCGACTCGTAGATCAGCCTCAGGAGCCCGAACCGCCCGGCGAGCGGGCGGTACTCCCATACCTGCCCGAGCTGGGCGTTCCCGCCGTCGGTGGACACGATGTAGGCCGCGCCGTCGCCCCACCAGGCGCCTTCCAGCCGGGAGAACACCGCCCCGCCCTTGGCGCGGCCCTGATTGAACACCGCCAGCTCACCACCGGTGTCGGGGTCGGGATCGTCGATGTCGACCCACTCCACGGGCAGCGGGATCTCCAGGCGCTGGCCGGTACGGGTGTCGTACTGTGGCCGTCCTCGGACCGCGAGCATCTGCAACCGTCCTCCGTCTGCGAGGCGACGCCGGTTGGCGGGCACGAACCGGTAGAAACCGGCGGTGTTCTGATCCTCGGTCTCGTAAACGATTCCGGTTCGTGGATCGACGGCAACCGCTTCGTGCGTGAACTGCCCCATTGCTTTGAGCGGGACGGGGTCGACGGGGCCCTCCGCACTAGCGGGCACCTCGAAGATGTAGCCGTGCCGGATGGCCCCACCGGGCTCGGTGTAGGTCTCTTCGCATGACAGCCAAGACCCGTTGGGGTGCGGGCCACCGGCGCAGTTGCGAATGGTGCCGGCGAGGCTCGCGTTGGACCGGACCAGCTCCATCTTGTTGGTGTCGAACAGAAGATTAGTCGTTCCGCCGGCGGCTGCTGGATCATAGGCGGGGCTGGCGAATGCGGTCCCCTCGGACTGCTCATGGTTGCGCACCAGGCGCACCATCCCGCCGCCGGCGTCGAAGGTCGCCATCCCGTCGTGCCGGCCGGGGGTGAGGATGCCATCACTCATGGAGGTGCCAGTCCGTCCGAGCGCGACGTAACTGAAGCCCGCGGGTAGCCATAGCTCCCCGCCGGGAGCGAGTTCCAGCGGGCCGTACCCACCATTGTTCGGTGCCGGCTTCGGTCTCGGTCCGAGCGGGTCGAAACCCGGTCCTGGCTGGGCCGTGGCGCTGCGGGCCATCAGCGCCTGCAATGCGATCGCCGCCCCGGCTCCGGCCGCACCCCGTAGGAACATCCGCCGGTCGAATCCCAGGGTTTTCTCGTCGAGCGTCATGCGACCTCCTGTGCGTGTCGAGGTGAGCACGAAGCACACTTATGGGTGACGCTTAACTAGGTGTAAATCAGGCCTAGATATCACGCTAAGTGCTGATGAACGGCGAATTGCCCGGATTATTCGGTTCATCGAGCAGGCAGAGCCGTGCAGCCGGTCCGCGCGGTACTCACGGCGACTATGGACGGCGCGCGGAGCATGGACACCGCGCTGGTGCTCTCGCAGGACGAGTCACAAGCGCCCTCGGTGCACCATGCGCAGTGCTACGTTCCGTGGTTGAATGCGGCATGGTGAGTGACCCTGGACAGCGGCCGCTGGCAGCTCGATTCAATCGTCGACTCGAATCGTTGACCTGGGCGCTGGAGCGTTCTCGCCCGTTGAGCGTCGCTGGCAGGGTAGTCAGTAGGCCGGTGGCCAAGCTGGTCGGCACCGGTCCGGTGAAAGATCTGTTGAGCGGCACGTGGCTGGGCCATCCGGCGCATCCCCTGCTCACCGATATCCCCATCGGTGCGTGGACCAGTGCGTTGCTGCTGGATCTCGTGGGGATCTTCGGTGGCACCGGTGCCGCCTCTCGGCGAGGGGCCGACACGCTGGTGGCGGTGGGCGTCGTCGCGGCCCTGCCCACAGCGGCCTCGGGCCTGTCCGACTTGTCGGACGAGGTCGAAGACTCCATCCTTGCGGTCGGTGCCGCCCATGCTCTCTGCAACGTCGCGGCGCTGGGTCTGTTCACCGCCTCGTGTGCCGCGCGGCTCCGGCGCAAACGAGCCCGGGGCATTGCGCTATCCGTGATCGGCACCGGCGTGCTCGCTGCCTCAGGATTCCTGGGCGGACACCTGTCCTACCGCAAGGGTCTCGGCGTCGACCACAACGTTTTCGAAGAGCCCATTGGAGACTGGACTGCTGTCCTGGACGCGTCCGAACTGGCCGATGGAAGTCCGCAGCAGGTCACCGTCGCAGGCAATGACGTGCTGCTCTACCGGGCGAAGAGCGCAGTGCATGCGCTGGCTAACCGTTGCAGTCATCGTGGCGGACCGCTCCACGAGGGCAAGATCGAAGGCCAGGAAATCGTCTGCCCGTGGCACTCCAGCCGTTTCCGCATCCAAGACGGATCCGTTGTCCGGGGACCGGCAGTTGCCCCGCAGCCCTGCTACGAAGCGCGGGTTCACCAAGGTAAGATCGAAATTAGGTCTAGGGTCTCATAGCCCTGTGGCCGCAACGGCGCCCCGGTGCGAACCGTCCCGGATGTCGCGCAAGCCGGTCTTGATTCCCTCACCCCGCAGGAGTTTCAGGTCGCACAATCCGTGGCGGTGGGTCGAAATAATGTCGAAGTCGCCTCGTCGCTGTTCGCCTCGCGCAAAACGGTGGAAGCTCACCTCACGCGAATTTACCGCGAACTGGGCGTGCGGTCGCGCACCGAACTTGCCCGACGTCTGGCCTCGGTATCTATTCCGCCGGTCCAGGCGGTAGTAACATCGAGGCCGTCGGGACGTCGCGATGACTGCCGCAGGGGGACAGGTGCGCTCACGCATCAGCCGGCATCTCGGTCCAGCGCTTGACGACACGCGCACGGTTCGCCGTGAGGTACCGGCCGCGCTGCTGGCGGTCCGCGCCGCGGTGGTCGAGGTCGATGTTGCGCCGCCGGAGTTCAACGGCCGTGACTATGCGATCTTCCTGCTCCGCATGGCCGCGGAGATCGAGCACTCGCTGATGGTGCAGTACCTGTTCACCGCGTACTCGTTCGGTGGGCCGAACGTGCCCGAGGGCCGGCAGGGTGACGTCCGCGCCTGGCAGGAAACGATCCTGGGCATTGCCAAGGAGGAGATGGGTCACCTGATCACGATCCAGAATCTGCTCACCGCGCTCGGCGCCCCGCTGAACGTCAACCGCGAGGACTATCCGCACAGCAACGCCTTCTACCCGTTCGGATTCACGCTCGAACCGGCCGGCCTGGACGTACTCGCCACCTACGTGTGCGCAGAGAGCCCGCAGCAGTGGGATGACGACGAGGCGCAGGACATCAAGGCGCGAGCTCAGGCCGAGGTGGGCGGCCCGGTCAACCGGGTGGGCGAGTTGTACGCGAAGCTGTTGCAGCTGCTCAGGAATCAAGCACTCGTTCCCGACGATGCGTTTGACGCCGCCAGTGTGGCCTTTCAGGCGTCTTGGGACGAGTGGGGCCGCGGCTACCGCGAGGGTCAGCGCGGGCGGGAAGCGATGAGCAGCTTGCCGGAGCTGCCGGCGCCCGAGCTGCTGATCATCCAAGTCAGCTCACGGGCAGCTGCGATCGCCGCCCTCCAGCAAGTGGCCGAGCAGGGCGAGGGCTTCGAGATGCCCGACGACGAGAACGAGTCTCACTTTCGGCGCTTTCTCGCGATCTACCGGGGGTTGAAGGAACTCGGTGACGACGTGGGGAAGGTCGTTCATCCGGTGGCCACTAACCCGACGACCGGTCCGGCGGAAAGCAACACCGGGGATCCGACCGATCCGGACACGCCCACGTTGATCGTCCATCCCGAGGCGAAGCTGTGGGCACACCTGTTCAACGTGCGGTACCGCAAGCTGCTGGTGAACCTCTCTCACGCGTTCGAGCTCGCCGACGACCCGACTGACCGGTCCACCCTGAGCCCCCGAGGAACGCTGATCCATCGCACGTTCTCGGAGATGTACAACCTGCGGGCCATCGCGGGGCTGCTGATCGGGCTACCGGTCGATGATGCCGATCCGGACGGGCCGCGCGCGGGACCGCCGTTCCAGATGCCCTACACGCTGATGCTTCCGCACGCTGAGCGCGACCGCTGGCGGCTGCACCGTGATCTTCTCGACGCGGCCGGGCAGCTGATGGAGCAACTGAAGAAGCCCGACGGCTCGGGTGACGGGCAGGATTATCTCGTTGCGCTGGTCCAGTCGGACGCGATCGAGCGCGGCCAGGTGGAGCAACTGATCACCGGCAGTGTTCGGGCGCTCGCACTGAACGGAGGGCCGGTCAGGTGATTCAGGAGCTTCGCGTGCTGCCACCGCTGGCCATCGCACGCTTCGGCGCCGCGGCGACGCCACTGGACAACTACCACGCTGTTGTCGACCCCGAGCGGCCGCTCGGGTACCGGGTCCTGCGGCCGGCGGAGACGCTCGAGGTCGATGTGGACAGCGGCGAGATCGTCCGGGAATTCGTTCCCGAACGGCTGTCGTTCACTGAAGGTGGCCAGGTTCGTCCCGTCGCCCCGTTCCTGGAGGTGTGGGCGCTCACCGATGGCGGCCAGCTCGAACCGCTGACGACCGAGCTGCTCCAACGCGAGGGCGCGGCGACGTCGGAACTGCGCTGGCGCGTGCAGGTGGCCAACCACAAGGTGTTCCGCCGCACCGGCGACGAGGCGGACAAGGTCGAGGCCGACAGCGGCGAGTTCTCCGACCACACCTCGCGGCCGCTGCCCGGGGTCTGCGCGAACTTCTGGCCCGGCAACACGATCCCGTTCGGTCACGTGCAATACATCAAGCCGACCGAGGCGCATCCCGAAGTCAGGCTGCGCTTCACACCCGCCGCCGGATACGTCTACGGAGCCAGCCGCACGTCACCGCCGGCGGGACCGCCAGCCGATCCGAATCTCCGAGCTGTCGTTTACGACGCGAGTCCCGGCCGTGGCACGTGGCTCGGCTACGACGATGCGGGGCTCGGGATCACGGTGCCTGGACGCATCTACGCAAGAGATAGCCAGGGAAGCCGCGGCTACCTGGACGACGGCTGTGACGGCTTCGTGCGGGTGACACTCACGGTCGGGGGCCAGACGCTCTCGGCGTACGGGCGCGTCGGCGTCGGACCGCCAACCTACGCGCCGGATGCCGTACCGATCCGCACGGTCGCCGATGAACTGGAACAGGCGCTGTTCGGCCCCACGGTGTCGCCCGCCGAGGCAACGGCCGAGGGGACGCCGGAACGGGTCGAGGAGATCATCCGGCGCGCGTTCGAGACCGTTCGCCTGATGAACACCGCGGCGATGAACTCCAGCGGCATGGTGTTTCACGACGAGGGAGAGGGACGTCGCCGAGATCCGATTATGGCTGCCGCGCTCGTCGACGGCGTCGCATTGGAAAACCTGCACCAGAGCCTGCTCGTCGCGTTGCGCAGCGGCACCGCGCCGTGGTTCGCCGACGCCCTGCGGAACTACGACGAGGTCGGCGACCTGTCCGACCGGGGACGTCGCAAGATGCCAGCGATGATGCGCGGTGCCGACGGTCGCCACCTGACCCTCACCCGACGTCAGATCGACCTGATCCGCACGCTGATGCGCGGGCCGATCTTCCCTGCCGACCGGGAGACCCCGTGACCATCGAGCCGAAAAACGTCACCGCACAGCTGCATCACCGCGCGGCGGGTAACCCGCCGAGCACCGTGCCCGATGCGGCGATCTCCAACTGCTTCCCGGGGCTGGAATTCGATTTCCGCAACGTGTGGCGCCGGGTGTTCGAAGGCATTGAGGTCCACGAGGCGCACGGCTTCGTGGTCCGTGCCGGAGGCGAGTTCCAACGGCTGGAAGGACGCTTCCTCATCCAAGTCGCAGATACACCCATCCTGCTCGAAGTGCGCGGCCCCGATGGCACGCAGGAGGATTCATCGCTCGGTTCCACCTTCATCGAGTGGTCGAATGCGATCGCCGACGTGCTGCATACGAGCACCGGACAACTCGTACCGTGCCAGTTTCTCGATATCAGCACGAATCCGCCGACCGTTGAGACCGTCGAGCTACGAATCCGGCCACTGTTCGCGCGTAGTGCGGTCAGCAACGAACCGCTGCCGTTGATCGACGAGGCGTTGGCCCAACCCGGCGAGCTGACCCAGAGCCTGTGCTCGCCGTGGCAGAACGACTACCGGGAGTGCGGTTGTTACTACTGGGCGGCGAGCCGGCCCGACTACGTGAACGTCGAATCGACCGAGCAAGGGCCCAGCATCGGCAACAACTGGATGGCACGGCAGCGCGAACCGAAACGGTACGAACCCGACAATCCCAGTAACCCGCGCCAGATCAGCTACGAGGATCTCTTCCGCGACTGGCAGGGACTGCTGCGCTTCATCGTCGGGGGCCGAGACTATGACTGAGCTCTTCCAGCTCTCGGCGCCACTGAGCTCGGAGGCGCACCTGGTCGACAGCGGCGACGCGTCCTACCTGTTCCTTCCCAACGGCAGCCGGCTGTACGGGGTCGACGCCGCGACCTACGCGCAGCTCGACCGCATCCGCCGCAGCGGCGACGACAGCGGCTTGCGCGATCTGCTGCAGCGCCTGGGCGTGGACGCGCCACACTACGTGGACGACGTAGCACCCGAGGAGCCGCCGGTGCGGGCGCTGTCGCTGGCTGTCGCGCAGAAATGCAATCTCGGCTGCACCTACTGCTACGCGCAGGGCGGCAGCTTCGGCGGGCCGGCCACCAGCATGGAGCTGCACACCGCGCTCGCCTCAGTTGATCTGCTGTTGCGCGACGTCACCGCGGGCGAGCGGGTAAACCTGAGCTTCCTCGGCGGCGAACCGCTGATGAACCGCCCGGTGATCCATGCGGCGACCGACCACGCCCGGGCAATCGCCGCCGATCGCGGTGCCGACGTGACGTTCTCGATCACGACGAACGGCACGCAGCTGACTGCCGACGACGGCGACTTCTTCGAGGAGCACGGCTTCGCGGTCACCGTGAGCCTCGACGGCCCCGGCGCGGTTCACGACCGGCTGCGGCCGTTTCGCGGTGGCCGGGGCAGCTTCAGCAGGGTGCTCGAACGGGTCGTGCCGCTGCTCGAACGCCAGCGCCGCATGCAGGTCTCCGCGCGGGTCACGGTGACACCGGCGAACCTCGAGCTCAAGGAGACACTCGACGCCTTCGTGGCGCTCGGCTTCCACAGCGTCGGGTTCTCGCCCCTGCTGCTCACCCAACGGTAAACACGAGCTGGGCAGCACAGACCTCGCGGTGATGCTCGACGGGATGGTCTCCTGCGGTGCGGAGTTCGAGCGCCGGGTAGCAGCGGGTGAACGTTACCCATTCGCCAACGCCGTCACCGCGATGCGTGAGATCCATCGCGGTACACACCGTCCCTACCCGTGCGGAGCGGGCGCCGGCTACCTGGGCGTCTCGGCCGGCGGCGAGCTGGCGGCGTGCCACCGCTTCGTCGGCGACGACGCCGGCGCGCTCGGCAACCTCGGCATCGGCGTCGACCGGGCGCGGCAGGCGCGCTGGCTCCACGAGCGACACGTGCACCGCCAGGAGCCCTGCCGGAGCTGCTGGGCGCGCTACCTGTGCGGAGGCGGCTGCCATCACGAGGTCATCGCACGCGGCCGCCCGGCGTGCGACTACATCCGAGGATGGCTGCACTGGTGCCTCGGCGCCTACGCGCGGCTGATCGAACGACGCCCGGACTACTTCGCCGCTGCGCCGTGAACGACGAGGTGGAGCTGTGCGTTGTCGGCGCCGGCCCGGCGGGCACGGCCCTCGCGACACGGCTCGCGCGGCTCGGTCACCACGTCGCGGTGGTCGAGCGGCACCGGTTCCCGCGTCCACACGTCGGTGAGTCGCTCAGCCCCGCGATCTGGCCACTACTCGAGTCGCTCGGCGTGCGGGAGCGCGTGGCGGCGCGGGGTTTTACCCAGACAGTGCAGGCGCGGGTCCGCTGGCGCGGGGACGAGGAGGAGCGGATACGGGTCGAGGGCGGTCTGACCGTCGACCGCGGCGCCTTCGACGCGATCTTGCTGGAGAACGCGCGCGACGCCGGCGCTGACGTGCTCTCACCCGCCACCGCGCGCCGGCCCGTGCGCTGCGGCGAGGGCGGGGACCAGCGGTGGGAGGTGCCGCTAGTCGGCCGGTTGCTGCCCGCGCGGTTCCTGGCCGACGCGACCGGACGCCGCCACCTGCTGGGCGGGCACCGAACGCCGAGCGCGCCACGCACGCTGGCGCTGCACGCGCTGTGGTGCGGCGGACCGCCGTCTGATGGCTCGCAGACCCGCATCGATGCGTTGGCCGAGGGGTGGCTGTGGGGCGCTCACCTCCCCGGTGGGGGCTTGCGCGCGATGGCGTTCGTCGATCCGGAAACTTTGATGGCCGAGGGACGCGATCGCGAGCGGCTCTATCGCCGATTGCTGGCCGCGTCACCACTGTTCGCCGAGCTGGTGAGCAGCGCTCAGGTCGCTGGGCGGGTGCAGGTCTGCGACGCCACGAGCTACGCGACGACCACGCCCATCGACACGACTAGCGTCAAGGTGGGCGAGGCAGCGTTCGCCATCGACCCACTCTCCTCGTCAGGCGTGCAGACTGCGATCCAAACTGGCCTGGCCGCCGCTGCGGCGCTTCACACTATGCTCGCGCCGGACGGCGACACCCACGCTGCACTCACGTATTACATCGACCATCAACGCTATTCGGTGGGGCGTCACGCGGCGACAGCCAGCGGCCTGTACGCCGAGCACCTGCCGCACGCGGACGCGGTCTTCTGGCGTCGTCGCAGCGCGGGTGTACCGCCGCCAGTACCGCCGCCAGTACCGCCGTCCAGCCCGAGAGGCGTCGCGCTTGCCGACCTCCTCCCGCTGCGAGTTCGGTTGCCCTCCACCGCCGCTCTCGTGGACCGGCCTTGCCTGCTCGGGGATCGCATCGAGCTGCGCCGCGCGCTTACCCACCCAGCCGTCGATCGCCCCGTAGCGTTCCTTGGCGGCATCGAGCTGGCGCCGCTACTCGATGACCTGCACGCGGCCCCATCGCTCGCAGCGGCCATCAGCAGCTGGGACCGCTCGCTGCCCTCCCTGCACGGGCCCAAGATCGCCGCCTGGCTGCACCAGCGCGGCCTGCTCGAGATCGTCGGTAGCACCGTAGTCGCCCACAGGAGCGCAATATTCTCAGCGGCCACGGACGGGGTCATACGGTCCACCTCTTCCTGCGGTTACCCGATGACATCGCTGGGGAGAAAGCCCTGATCCGCGAGCTGTCCGCGCTCGTGACCTCGGCCCGCAAACAGGAGATCGAGCGGCAACAGTTCAAGGCGTTCGGTATCCCGGGGCGCCTGTTCGGCAACCTGTTCCTCTCAGCACACGGCTATCGCAAGCTCGGTTTCGAAGAGGCAGAGCTCAAAGAAGCCTTTCATGAGGAGCCGGACGAGCCGAGACCGCCTCCCCGCCGACGACGATGAGGGCTACCTTTCCCGCGAGGCGCGCAAGCTCGTCGACTCCCTGGAGTCCCGTTGTGACGTCGCCCGGATCGAGCGAGGGACGGCATTGCGCAACGATGACGGGGAGGGCATCGAGCTGCCCGCCACGCCGGCCTGGACCGGGCGCGAGGTACCTTTGCTTGGCCGGAGACCGTTCGATGAGGCACGATGTGGCGTTGAGCCTAGGGCGGCAGCACGTACCATTTCGTCCATAGCCCTCTTCCAGAAAGGAATCCGGTGAACACGCAGGTCGAAACGCTCGAGTTCGAGGCCGAGGCGCGCCAGCTCTTGCAGTTGATGGTTCATTCGATCTACTCGAACAAGGACACCTTCCTGCGAGAGCTCATCTCCAACGCCTCCGACGCGTTGGACAAGTTGCGTTTGGAAGCGTTCCGTGACAAGGACCTGCAGGTGGATACGTCCGATCTGCACATCGATATCGAGGTCGACAAAGAACAGCGCACGCTCACCGTGCGGGACAACGGCATCGGCATGTCACGCGACGATGTGGTGCTTCTGATCGGGACCATCGCGAAATCCGGTACGGTCGAGTTCCTGGACAAGATGAAGGAGTCGAAGGACGCGGCGGTCCCGCAGGATCTCATCGGGCAGTTCGGTGTTGGCTTTTACTCCAGCTTCATGGTGGCCGACAAGGTCACCCTGCTGACGCGGCGCGCGGGAGAAAGTCACGCCACCCGCTGGGAATCCAGCGGTGCGGGAACCTACACCATCGAGTCGGTCGACGACGCGCCGCAAGGTACTGCGGTCACCCTGCATCTCAAACCGGAGGACAAAGACGACCAGCTCTTCGACTACACGGACGGCTGGAAGATCAAGGAGATCGTCAAGCGATACTCCGACTTCATCGCATGGCCGATCAAGATGGAAGCCGAGCGCCCGGACAAGGACGGCAAGGTCACGCGGGAAATCGAGACCATCAACTCGATGCAGGCGCTGTGGGCGCGTTCCAAAAACGAAGTTGAAGAACACGAATACAAAGATTTCTACAAGCACGTAAGTCACGACTGGAACGATCCGCTTGAGATCATAAGTATGAAGGCGGAGGGGACATTCGAATACCAGGCACTGCTGTTCATCCCGTCCCACGCACCGCTGGACTTGTTCATGCGGGATCGCAAGCGCGGCGTCCAGTTGTACGTGAAACGCGTGTTCATTATGGACGATTGCGAAGCGCTCATGCCAGAGTACCTGCGCTTCATCAAAGGTGTGGTGGATGCGCAGGACCTATCGCTTAACGTCTCACGAGAGACCCTCCAGCAGGATCGTCAGATCCAGATGATGCGCCGACGCCTGGTCAAGAAGGTGCTGTCGACGGTGAAGGACATGATGGCCGGCAACGCCGACCGCTACAACACCTTCTGGACGGAGTTCGGCCGCGCCGTCAAGGAAGGGCTCATCAACGACTTCGAAAATCGCGATACGATCCTTGACGTCGCATCGTTCGCATCAACCTACCACGCAGAGCAGTTGACCACCTTGCGGCAATACTTGGATCGCATGAAAGAGGGACAACAGCACATCTACTACATGACGGGTGAGTCGCGGTCGATCATTGAGAGCTCACCTCATATGGAAGCCTTCCGAGCCAAGGGCTTTGAGGTGCTTTTGCTGACCGATCCGGTCGACGAGATGTGGGTCGACTCGGTTCGCGAATTCGACGGCAAGCGGCTCCAGTCGATCGCCAAGGGGCAGGTCGACCTCGACACCGAGGAAGAGAAGAAAACGGCTGAGTCCGAACGAGACCAACAGCAGAAAGACTTTGCCGATCTGTTGTCCTGGATGACGACCACATTGCAGGAAGACGTGAAGGAGGTACGGTTGTCGTCGCGCCTGACCACCTCGCCGGCCTGTGTCGTCGGAGACGCACACGATGTCACGCCCACCCTGGAGAAGATGTATCGCGCTATGGGACAGGATGTGCCTCGCATCAAACGCATCCTCGAACTCAATCCCACGCACCCCTTAGTGAGTGGACTACGGAAATCCTACGACGAGCGCAAGGACGACCCCGGGCTGGCGGAGACAGCCCAGCTTCTGTACGGGATGGCGCTCCTGGCAGAGGGCGGTGAACTGAGCGACCCGCCACATTTCATACGCCTACTGGCGGATCGACTGGCGCGGACGCTATGACGTAGAGAAGTAGCTCGGTCACCCAGGGGCTGGTCGTTTGCGCCCCTGGGCCCGGGTTCGGCTCCTCGGCCAGTGCGCTCATCATCGGCCGGCCTCGGCAGGGAGGATGCCGCGGGCGACGGCGGCCAGCAGGGCCTGATAGTCGCGCTCGATTTGCTCGGCGTAGCCGCAGGCGAATCGGCACATGGCCCGGTCGACCTTATCGCTGCTGCCGAGGTAGCCGGCGATCATGGAGGCGCCGCTGGTGCGGGCGTGGCCCTTGGACAGCAGTAGGCCGCAGATCCTGGCGTAATCTGCCAGGGCAGAGGCGTCGATCCCATCGACAGTGACGGCGCCCTTCATGTCCCGGAACTGTCGGACGTAATACTGGTGATCTCCGACGGTGGTCCATCCCAGCAGCGGATCGCTGACGGTCTGCAGCGCCTGCTGGTATTCGACCACCCGCTGGCCCTGGTGGGCGTGCCATGCTGAGTCGCCGTGCATGAACCGTGCGACGACGGACCGGCGGGCCTGCTTGAGCTGGAGGAATACGACATCGTCGGGGCTGCTGCCTTCGCACAGTGCGATGTAGGCACGTAGACCCACCGAGCCCACTCCGACGACTTTGTGAGCGATGTCGATGATGCTGTATCCGGCCAGGATGTGCTCCCAGTGCGGAGCCAGTGTGTGCAGGTAGGAGTCCAGTGCCTGTGCGATCTGGTCGGCCTCGGCAGGGTCCAGACGGGTGATGAGCGGGGGCTCCTCGACGATGTGGCGGGTGCCGTCCCGTTGTTGGGTGAATCGTGGCAGCGCACGGTCGCTGGTGCGCCGGCGTGCCCGTTGGGCTGCCCGCTTGATCTGCTGGCGCAGCGTGTCTCGTGTTGCGGTCGTCCGCAGCCGGTCCAGGTCGAGCCGCTCATAGGAGCGGGCCAGCAGCGGCTGCTCTGCCAGGTACGTCATGTGCTTGCGGTAGGCGGCGACGCAACGTGCAGCGGCCTCCTCGCACGCGTGCTCGGGAGAACCATTGTGTCGACCGGCGACCCACACACTGGTCACCAGTCTGCGCAGATCCCATTCCCAGGCTCCTGGGTGCGCCTCATCGAAGTCGTTGAGGTCGAAGACGAGATTGCGCTCGGGCGAGGCGTAGAAGCCGAAGTTGCCCAGATGCGCGTCGCCGCAGATAACCGGGGTGATCCCGGTGGAGGGCAAGTGGGCGAAGTCCTCGGCCATGACTGCGGCAGTACCCCGGAGGAAGGCGTAGGGGGAAGCGATCATTCGGCCAATCCGGACCGGGATCAGCCGGTCCAGCCGGCCTTCATGGGTCGCGATGATCTGTTGTACCGGGTCGGCACGGTTCCCGGGCACGCTCCAGTTGCCAAGCGCTGATCGGGGCACCCGCTGGCGCAGTGACCGCCCAATGGCGTACCGCTCCCCTCGGGGAGTCGCCGGCCGGCGCAGCGAAACGAACCCCTGGCTGTCCGCAGAGGCGAGCACGACATGCTGATCCCGAGCTCGTCCACCGTTGTGGCGGCCCCTCCCGGACGTCATCACGCAAGCCGGTGTCTACACGGGAACCGCGTCCGGCCCCGGCGGGCTGGGGTCAAACGGCGGCGGGTTGTCCTGGTCGAACCGGCTGGGGCCCAACTCATCACAGCTGGCCCCGATCTCAGGATGAGTGTTGGGATTCTGTCTCAGAGCGCGGAGGAACTGGTCGATCCGTGGGTCCTCGACGCTGTCCACTGCGAGCTGGTGACCCCATGACTGCAGCGATACCGCGGTCGTCAACCCGGGGTAGGGCGAGAGCATCGTGTAGGGCTGGCCTCGTACGTGGCCGGCCAACGTCTCCACCGCGTCCCCCGCGACTCGGTCGGGGTTGTACGCGATCCACACTGCTCCGTGCTCCAGGGAATGGACCATGTTCTCGTTGCGTACCGCGCGCGGGTACACCACGCCGTTGCATGCGGCCCAGAACCCGTCGTGTGAACCGCCGAAGGGCGGGCTGTGGTCATAGGCCACCCGCTGGGTCGGCTTCACATGCTGCGGCCCCTGATAGGACTTGACCAGTACACCGGGGATCTGCCGAGACGGATCCGGATTGGCCGTCGACGGTGTGAACGGCCCGGTGGCGGCCTCCCGCGGCTCGTCGCCCTGATTCGGCGCACCCGCGCATCCCGCGACGCCGGCGGCGAACAGCATCACAGCCACGACCGCACCCCAGGCCGTCGATCTGGTCACCACCACCGCGCTACGCCGGCCGCGCCCCAACATGCGCCCAGTCATGGCGATGGACTACCTCGACGCGGACCAAAGCCGGTGGCTTGTCGTTGCTGCGTTGGTGTCATATCCCCGTCCGATCGGCCCGATGCCCACCCTCCCCACAGGAGGTTGCCAGTGTGCACTACCGCTCATCGAGCATCCGATCCGGCTTGGCGCGGCGAGCGTCTCGACGCGGCCGGACCCGGCGCATGGTAGGTATCACAGCAGCGTGGATCCCGAACTGATCGCCACGGGAGAATCATGACGTCGATCGAGCCGAAGGCCGAGCAGTACAACACCGGGCGGGCAGTCCTGCTGGCAACGGTGGCGGCCCTCGGGGGCTTCCTGTTCGGGTTCGATACCGCCGTGATCAACGGGGCGGTGTCGGCCATCCGCGAGACATTCGGGATGGGTGCCGGGCTCACCGGCTTCGTGGTGGCATCTGCGCTGCTGGGCTGCGCGGTGGGTGCCTGGCTCGCCGGCAAGCTGGCGACCGGATCGGTCGCATCCGGGTGATGTTGGTCGCCGCGGTGCTGTTCTTGCTCAGCGCGATCGGTTCCCGGGCTAGCCTTCTCGCCGTACGACCTCACGTTGTGGCGAATCGTGGGCGGCCTCGGCGTTGGTGCGGCCTCGGTCATCGCCCCGGCCTACATCGCGGAGATCGCGCCTGCCTCGATCCGCGGCCGGCTCGGCTCGCTGCAACAGCTGGCCATCGTCTCCGGCATCTTCGTGGCGCTGCTGTCGGACTACTTCCTGGCCACCGCCGCGGGAGGCGCGAACAATGATCTATGGCTCGGGCTGGCGGCCTGGCGGTGGATGTTCATCACCCTGACTGTTCCTGCGCTGGCGTACGGCATCCTCGCGCTGCAGATACAAGAATCCCCGCGGTACCTGATGTTCCGCGGGGAGACCGAAGAGGCCCGCTCCGTGCTTTCCCAGGTACTCAAGAGTGGTGTCGACGACCGGATCCGGGAAATAAGCCGCACCATCGTCCTGGACGTCCGATCCACCTTCCGCGACCTGCGCGGGCCGTTCCTCGGCCTGCTGCCGATCGTTTGGGTGGGCATCCTGCTGTCGGTCTTTCAGCAGTTCGTTGGCATTAACGTGATCTTCTACTACTCGTCGACGCTGTGGCAGCAGGTCGGGTTCACCGAGGCCGACTCACTGATCATCACAGTGCTGACGTCGGTGACCAACATCGTCGTCACGCTGGTCGCGATCGCCGTGATCGACAAGCTCGGCCGGCGCTGGCTGCTGCTGATCGGCTCGGCGGGAATGTTCGTCAGCCTTGGAACGCTGGCCTACGTCTTCGGCACAGCCTCCCTGGTCAATGGTCAACCGGCGCTTAGCGACACGGCTGGCGCGATCGCGCTTATCGCGGCTAACGCGTTCGTCGTGTTCTTCGGCATTTCATGGGGCCCGACGGTCTGGTGTGCTGCTTGGTGAGATGTTCAATAACCGGATCCGAGCCGCCGCCCTCGGGCTTGCCGCGGCCGCTCAGTGGATCAGCAACTTTCTCGTCTCGACGACGTTCCCAGCCCTGGCTGATATCAGCCTCGGATTGGCGTACGGCCTCTACACGATATTCGCGCTGCTTTCGTTCTTCTTCGTGTTTAAGTTCGTGCCAGAGACGAAGGGCAAACAGCTCGAGGACATGACGTAGCGCGAACGAGGGTCTGACCATGGTCAGCGACGGAGCCTGGCCGGGGCCGCGCCCGAGCGAGTACGCCGTTGTGCTTGACGACTTCTCGCCCAGCATCCGTAGGCTGAAGTCATTGTTGTCAACGAAAGGTTCATGTGACATGAGGGACAATCCGATGAGCAGCAGCAACAAGGACATCGACGAGGCCGCGGAACCCTTTATGGAGCAAGCCAAGGAGGCGCTCGGCGATGTGACTGGTGACGAGGACCTGGAGAACCCTGGGAAGCCCCTGGGAAGCGTCCGCCGCGGCGAGATGATCGGGGCAGCCACCCCGACAAACGACATGCCTTGAGTACCCACGCCACTGCCGGTCTGCCGGTCTTGCCCTCGTGTTCTCCTGATCACCAATGGTGCCCGGGCCCTCTACCACAAACTCGCCCGCTTCCGCGGATTCATCACCTACGAGTGTCCCCTCGGCTGATACATCTCCGGAAGGTGGAGGACTACGCGTCGGTGGTGTCCAGTTCACGACGTGCACCATCGCTGCGCAGGGTTGCCGCAGTCCCCGACGGACTTCCGGTGGCGACCACTGAGGTAGAGTCGCCTAGGGTCATATGGTGCACTGGCCGGAGATCGTTCATGAGTCCACGACGTGTGGCGCCGTTGGAGAGCCGGGCCGGCGCCCCCACGGGATCTCCCAGGCATCCGCGGAAACGCCAGCGCGGCGCTGTTCGTGGACGTCGATGTCCTCCTGAACGTTCTGCCACCACTGCAGCAGTGCCGCGGCGGCCGGGGCCGCTTGGGCGGTGGCCAGCGCGGCAAGTTCACCCGATCGAGTTGAGCATGACGTATTTACCGGCGTTGCTGGTCGTTCGTTCCCTGTAGTTGCTGGTTTGGGCCGGTGGACGGGAGAGGACGTCGATATGCCGAACCTGCGGGTGGGACGAAGCATTGGCTCGGCCGGAGCAGCGGAGATCGTGCCCACGGGATTGACTCCTGGAAGCGTCGGGCAATACATCACCGAGATCCTTTGATTGCCAGGGGAGGGGAGTATGGCAGAGACATGGAGTGAGAAGTTCGTGGGAGGAACCCCTGAGGCCGAGCGGGTGAGGTTCGAGCAGCTGGCGAGAGAAATCATGCTCATCCAGCTGAAGAACCAGGAGCCTGCGAGCAGGCACGGAGGTGCCCATGCCGTCGATCGCGCCTTCCACGCGAAGTCAACGCTCACGGTGCAGGACGCCGAGTTGCGTTTCCTTGAAATTCCACCTGACTTGCAAGTAGAGTTTGCGCAACCGGATGCGGTCTATACAACGGCTGTTCGCTTCTCGAATGCCTCCGGGAAAAGACGGCCGGACTACAAGCCAGACCTGCGGGGCGTTGCGCTTCGGGTCAAGGTTTCACCGGAGCGGCAGCATGACTTACTGATGACCAATTATCCCGCGTCGTACGCACGCGACGCGCGCCAGTTCGTGAAATTCGCGAACGCGACCACGGGCAGCACGTTGTCACGCGTGTTCGGCCTGGCAGACCTTGCATTAATCTGCGGTTTTTCGGAGACCGTTCGGATGCTGAGGAACGTTTCCTCCGGGCACCGGCGCAAGGTGTGCAGCATTGCGACCGAGACCTACTGGGGCCTCGGTGCGATCCGCTGGGCGGATACGCTTGCGGTCCGCTGTCTGCTTCGGCCGGCGCCCGATACGTTGCTCGGATCCGAACCGTCGGGGCACGACCCCGAGTACCTGTCACACGAGATCGCCCGCCGGCTGGCCCAAGGTGACGTGCGCTTCGAGCTTTGCATCCAACGGTTCGTAGACACGAAGTCGACGCCGATCGAGGACACTACCGTCGCTTGGTTGGACAGCGTCTCGCCGCCGGAACCGATCGCTGTGCTCACGATCAGCAAACGGGTGGTCGATGTCGATGGCAAGCGAGGCATGGACACACGCGTCATTGACAGCATGGCGTTCAACCCGTGGAACACCACCGACAGCTTCCGCCCGCTAGGCAATCTGAACCGGGCACGCAAGGCCATCGATGACGCGAGCGACGCTCACCGCCTCGGTTTTCGCTGGCGGTCCGATCCGCCGCTGCGCAACGTCGTCCTCGGAGCCGGGGCGCGTGCGGCGTTTCGTGTACTCAATCGCTTTGTGGAGTGGCATCGCCTGCCGGTGCGTCTGGGTGTGCTGAACCTCGCTGCCTTCCGCCATGTTCTCCGTCGCCGTAACCTTTTAGACACCGAAGTTCGTGAGGCGCCGCCGAAAGCGCGCCCAGTGCCTTTGCCGCCTGACGAGACGGTGCGTGTGTGGCGGACATTCGACGGCAGCTACAACGATCTATCCGAACCTCAGATGGGCGCGGTGGGCTTCGGTTTCGGTCGCAATTTGAAGCCGGATTACCGCCCGGACTCGTTCGACGAGCCGAACCCGATCGTCGTTAGCCAGCAGCTACTTTACCGCAAGAGCTTCCTGCCGGCGCGGTCGCTCAATGTGCTCGCCGCCGCCTGGATCCAATTCCAGGTGCATGACTGGGTACATCACGTCCGCTATCCCTTGGGACAGAAAGACGTTCGGGTGCCGTTACCACCGGGCATGGCCGGATGGTCCAACACATCCGGCGGGCCGCTGGAATCAGAAATGCGCATCGCCGGGGATATTCCGCTAGGCGACGATCGTCCGGATGGACTGCAGCGGTTCGCCAACTCGGTATCGCACTGGTGGGACGCCTCGGAAGTCTACGGCGTCGACGTTGTGAAAGCGCGCTCACTGCGCGAAGGGGCCAGGCTCAAGCTTACCGAGAAAGGCTATCTTCCCACCGATGTCAAAGGATCGGAGATTACCGGATTCAGTGAAAGCTGGTGGCTCGGCCTCAGCAGTATGCACACATTGTTCGCCCGCGAGCATAATCTACTCTGCGACGAGCTCCGCACGCACTATCGCGGATGGAGCGACGATCAGGTCTATCACACGGCGCGGCTGATCGTCTCGGCACTGATTGCGAAGATCCACACCGTGGAGTGGACACCGGCCATTCTCGCCACCGAGACGGTCGATCTCGGATTGCGCGCCAGCTGGGACGGCCCCCCCGCCAACGACTGGATGGCCAAGCTGGGCCTCTGGTTATTGGACCAGCACGCCAGTGTAGGAATTCCATCGACGCTGCCCGATCACCATGCCGCGCCTTACTCGATGACCGAGGAGTTCGTTACGGTCTACCGTATGCATCCGCTGCTGCCGGACGACTACAGCTTCTTCGATTATCGGACGGGCGGGTTGTTGGGCCAACGCAGCTTCCTGGAGATCCAGGGTGACAAGGCCGACAACGAGATGCGCGCGATCGGCCTGCATAATGCGCTTTACTCATTTGGCGTTTCTCATCCGGGCGCTATCACGCTGCACAATTATCCGCGTTCGCTGCAGGCGTTCGAGCGCGACGGCGAGCGCATCGACCTAGCGGTGGTCGACCTGGTGCGCACCCGCCAGCGCGGCATCCCACGCTACAACGATTTTCGTGCTGGTCTGCACAAGCCGCGGATCACGGAGTGGGAAGACCTCTGTGCGAATCCGGAATCAGTACAGCTGATGCGCCACCTCTACCGGAGCATCGACGAGGTCGACACGATGATCGGGTTATTCGCCGAGACGCCGCCGGAAGGATTCGGCTTCTCTGACACCGCCTTCAGGGTCTTCCTCCTGATGGCGGCGCGGCGACTGCAGAGTGATCGCTTCTTGACCGTGGATTTCCGCCCGGAGATCTATTCGCCATTCGGGATGGACTGGATTGCGAACAACGGCATGACGAGTGTGATCTTGCGCCACTGCCCGGAGCTGGCGGCCGTGCTACCGCGCGGTGCGAGCACCTTCGCTCCGTGGCGCCCCATCGCACAGCGCTAGCCCCGGGCCTGGTCACCACCAGGGGGCGTTCGGTATTGGCGGGAGGTGGTCGTCATTGCCAGGCGCTTGCTCCCAACCCCTGGTTCTCGAGGCTGCCTCGCAGCTGCCGCAGGGCGCGGGCCCGGGTGGGCCCGATCGCGCCCAGCGGGATCCCAGCGGTGCGGGCGATCTCGGCGTAGGGCCGGGGGTGGTCGGTGAACAGTGCCCGCAGCAGGGTCTGCCGGCGAGGCGACAATTCGGCGACGAGATTCCACAACCTCTGCGTGGTGTCGGCGTCGATGACCCGCTGCTCGGGGCCCACCGACGGGTCGGCGACCGTTTCTGGTGCCGCGTCAAAGCGGTCTGGGGTTGATTTGCTCTGGCGCAGGATGCGCAGACATTCGTGTCGGGCGGTGGTCGCCAGCCACCCGCCCAACCGTTCCGGGAAGATCACTCGGTGGGCGTTTTCGGCCAGCCGCAGCCACGTCATCTGTACCGCGTCAAGGGCGTCGGCGTCCTGCAGCCTAAACGAACGCACCGTCGAGGAGACGAGCTTGCCGTACCGGCGGACGATCTCCTCCCAAGCCGCCGGATCCCCGTCGCCGGCCCGCAGGAGCAGATCAGCCACGCTGCTCGTGGCGACGGCGGGGACGTAGCTGGTGGTGGCAGTTGTCATCATTGCAGCCCCCTGGTGAACCGCGGGGTTGGTGGTTTCTCGGAGTGGCGCAGCCACCATCGATCGCCAGACTTGGCGGGGGCTTGGTCGCGACTTGGAGCTGGCTTGGCGACTGCAGTCCGGTGGCGTGCTACGGGGTCAAGCTCACGATCGGGTGTGCCACTACTACCGGTCGTTCCCGCATTCGGTCACACTGCTGGCCAGAGACACCTGGTACTACGCGTAGCTCGGGCTTGGGGCTGTGTGGACCAAGAGCGAAGCGGGGTGGCGATCGCGATCGACATGGGCTTGGAGTGGCGGGCATTGGGCCCGGTGGAAGTCACGGTCGATGGTCGATTGGTCGATTTGGGGCCGCCGACGCAGCGTGCGCTGTTCGGGTTGTTGTTGACTCGGGTGGATCAGCCGGTGGCGCTCGATGCGCTGATTGACCAGTTGTGGGCGGGAGATCCTCCCGTGGCGGCGATGGCGTCGCTGCGTGCGTATGTGTCGAATCTGCGGCGTGTGTTGGAGCCGGGCCGGCTGCCTCGGGCGCCGGCTGCAGTGTTGCGCACCCGCGCGCCCGGTTATCTGCTGGATAGCCGAGATGCCGAGTTCGACGTGCACCGGTTCACCGAGCATGCCACGGTCGGTCGAGAGGCGTTGAGTCGAGCCGACCCCGAGTGTGCCTTGAGTGAGTTCGACAAGGCTCTGGGGTTATGGCGCGGGCAGGCCTACGCCGACATGCGCGACGCCGCGTGGGCGGCACCGGAGGTGGCGCGGTTAGAAGAATTGCGGCTGTCGGTGCTCGAGGGGAGGTGCGCGGCGGAGTTGGCGCGCGGTCGACATCACAGTGTGGTGGCCGAACTGCACGGGCACGTGCGGAGTCATCCCCTGCGAGAACACGGCTGCGAGCTGCTGGCTCTGGCGCTGTACCGGGCGGGGCGGCAGGCCGAGGCGTTGGGAGTGCTGCGGGCCACCCGGGCGCGGCTGGCCGAGGAGCTGGGCATCGACCCGGGGGCGGCGCTGCAACGGTTGGAGCGCGACATCCTCAGTCAGGCCCCTGCACTTAATTGGCAGGCTCCCACAGCGACGCCGACTGTTCCCAGCTCAGGGGGCCCCGCCCGCCCGGAGGTGCTGACCACCGCTGGCACGAGTGCCCTACTTCTTGCAGACGAGCCCGATGGTGGAGGCGCCCAGCGGGTGGTGTCCAAACAGGTGCAGGGGTTTGCCGAAATCGTGGGCCGAGAACAGGAACTGGCCACGCTGCGGGCCAGGTTCACCGATCCGCAACGGCGGGGCCGGCCGGTGTGGCAGGTGCTTACCGGGTTGGGTGGGGTCGGCAAGACCAGCCTGGCCCGGGCCTATGCCCAGCGCTACCAGGATCACTACGAGCTTGTGTGGTGGGTGCGCGCCGAAGATCCTGAAGCGGTAGCCGGAGAGTTCCTGGCGTTGCTGGACATCGTGGCTCCGCAGTACGCCGAACACACTCATGACCCGGTGCAGGCGGTGCACGCAGTGCTGGCCAACCGCACCGGGCTGTGGCTGCTGGTCATCGACAACATCGCCGAGCCCGAGGCGCTGCGGGGTTTGCTGCCCGCCGCCGGCATCGGTGATGTGCTGGTCACCAGCCGCGCCGGGACCTGGCCGGATCGGCGGATGGTGCTGCCGGTTCAACCGCTGGCCCAGACCCACGCCGTGGACCTGGTCACCGAGCTCAGCGGCGATCCCGACCAGGCAACCGCCGCAGTGCTGGCCCGGGAGTTGGGGGATTTGCCGCTGGCCCTGGCCCAAGCCGGCTGCTACGTGGCGCACAGCGCCCTGGACCTAGCCGGTTATCTGACCCTGTACCGCTGCCGCCGCGCCGAACTACACCAGCAAGGCCACGCCCCAGACTACCCCGCCACCGTGGCCACGACCTGGCAACTAGCCTTCGACCAACTGTCCCCCCCGGCGCGGGCGCTGCTTAACCTACTGGCCTGGTATGCCCCTGACACCATCCCCCTGGATCGACTCCTGACTACCGACGCTGACCACCTCGACTTCCCCGAACCAGTCAACGCGCGGCTGCGGCCACTGCTGACCGACCCGCTCCACCAGCACCAGGGCATCACCGAGCTCATGGCCTACGGTCTGCTTACCCACTCCGGACCCCGGGGATCGGTGACAGTGCACCGGCTGGTGCAGGCCGTCACCGCAGACCAACTCACCGCCGATAACCACCACGGCGCCTGGATCGACGCCGCCGCGGCGCTACTCCACGCCGCCTGCCCCCAGTGGCCAGGCACCAGAGTGGCGATCACCGCATGGCAGAGCCTGCAAACCCACGTCCGAGCTCTGATCGAGCACCTGCACCCCCACCATCTCATCTCCCTGAACCTGCGCTACACGCTGGCCGACTGGCTCGGAGTGACTGGTGATTTCGTGCGGGCGCGGGAACTGGCCACTGCGGTGGTCGAGGACGCACGACGAGTGCTGGGCCCCGATCACCAACACACCTTGGTCACCCGGAGCAGCCTTGCCTACTGGACCGGCAAGGCCGGGGACGTGGAACGCGCGAGAGAGTTGGCCGCTGTGGTGGCAAAGGACATGATGCGAGTGCTCGGGTCCAACGACCGGCACACCCTACTGGCGCGGACCAACCATGCCCGGTGGACGGGGGTGGCCGGGAACGTGGCAAGGGCTCGGGAGCTGACCGCAGCGGTGACCGAGGACGCCCAGCGGGAACTCGGCGCCGACGATCGGTATTCGTTGGTCCCCCGGGCGGACCTTGTCCGGTGGACCGGGGAGGCCGGGGACGTGGCGCAGGCCCGGGAGCTGGCCGCTGCGGTGGTCGAGGACACCCAGCGGGTACTCGGTCCCCGCTACCGGCTCACGCTGCTTGCCCGGGCCTCCCTGGTCCGGTGGACCGGGGAGGCCGGTGACGCCGCGCGTGCCCGGGAGCTGGCCGCTGCGCTGGTTGAGGACGACGAACGGGTGCTCGGTGCCGACCACCGGCACACGCTGCTCGCCCGGGTACACCTGGTCCGGTGGACCGGGGAGGCCGGCGACGTGATCGCGCGAGAGCTGGCAACCACACTAATCGAGGACTTAGTGCGGATACTTGGCCCAGACCACCGCGACACCCGAGCCGCCCAGAAGTATCTAGCCCGATGGATCACGAATTGACCAAGATCCCGTCCCGCAACCACGGCGCCCCTTCCGTGACGGAGATGCGGCCGCTCAGGTCGCCCGCGGCGTCGGGTTCGTCACCGGCTCGGCTCCAGCGCGGTCGCCGCGAGGACCACGTTGATCGCCGAGATCGTGGCTAGGAGGGCCGACGTTCGTGGTGTGACCTGGCGCTGCACCCCGAGCAGCACCGAGGTGGCCACGTCGCTGGCGTGAATGACGAGGCCCTGGCGCAGCGCGCGCTGTAGTTCCGCGTCCCGCCGGATCAGCAGCTCGGCACCGAGCAACACCGTGCGCACGCCAAACAGCCGGAAGGCGTAGATGCCTGCCGGGCTCACCGCCTGGGCGGGGTCGATGCGGCGGATGAGGAGCTGGGGAGCCACGAGACCGATGGTGCCGTTGGCCAGCCGTACGCCTGCGAGAAGCACCCGAGCAACCTGACGTAGACCACGACGACGTGACATGTCCCCCCGATCCCGCGAACCTTCAAGAAAAGCGGGATGCGATCCCAATGACGTAGGATTAATGTACCGGTGTCCTTCTCTTGGAGTCAATACGGCAGCGTGATCACCGGCCAGGGAGCCGGGGCTGATGCGTCGTCACTCCGACCGAGTGCCAGCACCGAATTTCGGCTTCCGAATTACTAGCCTGGCGTTTTCACCGGTATTCGCGGCGTCGTGCTGTCTCACGACTGGCCGAGAGCAGCGGACCTTCTTTTGCGCCGGCCTCGTGCTCTATTCTCATCGCAGATGGCACACCACTGGGTTGACGGCTCGAAATACCTCCGACACCGGCTAGGATCGCACGTTCGGTGGATGCGGGCTACTAGGGGGCTACCCCCCGCAAGTGTTATGGTACAAGGGCGGGTCCGGAAGCGCGGCCAGCCCACCGCGAGTGATGTGTGTGGGGCGATATGCCGCCGGACCTATTTTCTTTTTCCCGCTGGGTGTGCGTGACCGAGCGCCGGTCGAAGGGCCGCCTGAGGCGGCGGCTAGGGGTATCCGGTATCCCCGTCGGCCCGCCTGCCGCGCACACTGACCGCGGTGTCTGCGCGGCAGCTGCGGCCACAGACGCTCTCGACTCTCGCACCGGAGACCTCCCTCCGATGCCGGCGGCGCGGCTCCGCGGCCAGCTGGCCGCCGTTCGCGCAGCATCGGCGCGCTCACCCGGCGGCCCAGCTCAGCGACTCCACACTAGCTCGATCCCCCACCGCTGCTCGCACGTCCAGAGGCGTTCGCATGGACCATCCCCCCGCCAGCGTGCCCCGCCGCCAACCGAGCAGCGAGGAGCCTGACGGGTTCCTCACCGAGCTGCGTGAGACGCGAATCGCCCTGGCGATTGCGGAGCACCACATCCGATTGTGGCGCTCGAATTCGGTGGGACATGCCGCTTCTCGCGTCCCTTCCTACGTGGCGCACGAAGCCTTATCCGAGGCGCATAGAGCCATTGACCGCATCGCCGAAATGCTGCGACGTGAAATTCAGGCGACGAGCACGCTGATGACCCAGAACCATTCCGTTCAGACGCCCAACGGGGCCCATGTACGGGCCGACGAGGTGCCGCGCCACCCCCAAGCTAGACGAGGAAAGGACATGACCATACGGCTCGATGACCACAACAGCTCCATCGACACGCGTCTGGCCCGTGCAGGCAGGTGCGCCCAGATCCACCTGCCGTCCGGCCGGATCTGCGCGCTGCCCATCACCATCGCGAGAGCTGCCAGTTCCTGTCTCCCTCAGACATCGCGGATCCCGAGCAATCCCCCTCGGGGCAGCGCATCGCCGGCGACCACGACGCCAGGACCGGCCACGGTTGCGATGTCGCTCAGATCTACCCCCCGCAGCACCGACGGGCGCCGACCGCGGCGAACTAGCCCACGCCGCGGCCCACACCGCCCACCGGGAACGGGTGGCGATGGTGCACCAGCTCGATCCAGACGACGCCCCATGAGCACCACCGCGCCGGAGGCCGCCGGGACGATCACCGGTGGGAAGGATGCGCTTCGGCGAGCACCCTCAGCCGACGCGGTGGCCGGCGTGCTGGCCGCGGTGTGGTGCCGCGCGGTGGGCAGCGCCTGGGCGCTGGAGCTACGCGAACTCGACGGTGACAGCGCGCTGGGGACCATCAGAGATTGGATCAGCTCGGGCGTGCCGATCTCGCAACCGGCGCCGCCGGAGACGCTGGCCCGCGCGCTGCTCGCCGAACGCGGGCTGCAACTGGTCCGCGATCCGTCCGCCAGCCCCGGTACGCGCACTCGGCACGGCATTGGCTACGCCCGCGCCGTTACCACGCCCTGCGCCCCTGGTGTACCGGCGGCTCCTTGACCCGCCCACCCGACTAACCAGCCCGCCCGACTCAACCCGGCGCGCAGGGGCCTGGACCGGTCGGTGCAGCGCCGCCACTGCGGCGCCCAGGCACGGGGCCCGGGGACAGCAGGCCTGCTCGGCGCCGGCCGGTCAGCCAGCCGCTGGCGCACCGTCCTACCGAAGCACGGAAGGGGCCCTGATGCTGATCAAAGTCGTCGAGGAATCCGCCGTCGGGCGCGCGGCGCAGCGCCACGGCCGATCCGGCTATGAGCACCTGGCCCCGCTGTTCACCGAGAAGGCGCAGCTCGGTCCCGAGGACCCACGTCAGCCGCTGCTGCGGGAACGCCTGATCGAGGGTCACCTGCCGCTGGCCGAACACCTCGCGCGCCGCTTCGCTGGCCGCGGCGAGCCACTGGATGACCTGGCCCAGGTCACCACCGTCGGCTTGATCAAAGCCGTGGACCGGTTCGACCCTGCCCGGGGCTCGCATTTCTTGTCCTTCGCGGTCCCGACCATCACCGGCGAGATATGCCGGTACTTCCGCGACCAAGATCGCCGACCGGCTGGGACTACCCACCTCGGAGGTGATCGAGGCGCTCCGCGCCGGGGAAGCCCACACAAGCTCGTCTCTCGATGAGATCCTCGGCTGCGGGCCGGGCAGCGCCGCTCTGGGCGGGTTCCTGGGCGGCCTGGACGGAGAGCTGGGCCGCATCGAGGACCGTGAGGCGCTGCGCCCGCTACTGGCCCAGCTGGCGCCCCGGGACCACCGTTTGGATGATTCCTGCCTGCGGCTTCGGCGAGCGACGATGCTGGTGGCGATCGTGCCGGGACCCGCAGGGTCACGGACGGCGCAAGCGGCTGGCGACCGCGTTGCGCGGGGCCACGACCTGCTGCTGGCCGCGTTGCGCCGGCAGCACCTGGCGCCGTTCGCTGCGCTGCCCGCCACCACCCGCGACCGGTTGGTCGAGACGCTGCGGTCCTGGCTGATGAACATGGCAACCGCAGGGCGGTGGCCGAGGAACTGCACGTACACCCCCAGGTGGTGCGCTACCGGCTGACCCAGCTGCGTGAGCTGTTCGAGTCCGCGCTGGATGACCCCGCCACCCGCGCCGCGCTGATGCTGGCGCTCGCCTGGAGCCCCCCGGAGCCACCGGGGTGTACCGCGGCGTGATCCGAGCGCACCGGCAGGGAGGGTCGCCTGGTCGGTGGGCCCGGCGGGATTCTGCACGTCGGGGGCCAATCGGGGTCTCGCACCCCTTCCCCCGGTCGGGCGGGTAGGGTGGGGCTTGCCCTTGGAGGGACGCCTGGTCACGGGCGGAACGGGCCGTAAGCTCGTCGCCTTCGTACCGGCTTGACGCTTCTTCTGAGCCGATCAGAGGAGACGATCATGGGTGCAGACCAGGGCCCCAACCCCGGCGATGCCGGCGGCTGTGAGTTCTCGGAGTCGCTGGCCGCGATCACCGGGGTGCTGCTCAACGAGGAGACCCTGACCGCGATCTTGCAGCTGTTCGTGTCGCTGTGCCGCTCGACGATGGAGGGTGTCGAGGGCTCCAGCGTCTCGCTGCTGCGACAACAGCGCTTCGCGACCAACAACGCCACCTCGCAGGCGGTTCGAGACCTCGACCGGGTCCAATACCAAAGCGGCCAGGGGCCCTGCGTCGCCGCCACCCAGCAGGGTCGTCGGATGAACGTGGCCCTCACCGCGGCGGACCCACGGTGGCCGGAGTTCGCTGACGCGGCCCGGGCCCAGGGCTTCGTGGGCGTGCTCTCCACCCCCCTCGGCCCCCCGAGACGACCTCTCGGTGCGCTGAACCTCTACTCCCGCACTCGGGCGGGGTTCGGGCCGGCCGCCGAACAAGCGGCCCAGCTCGTCGCCGAACAGGCGTCGGTGGTGCTGGCCAATGCCGAGCCCTTCGGCGCCGTAGAGCGGCTCAACGCCCAGCTGCGGGAGGCACTGGGAGCCCGGGATGTGATCCGCCAGGCCCAGGGCATCCTCATGGCCCGTTACCACTGCAGCGCCGAGGAGGCGTTCGACCTGTTGCGCGAGGAGTCCCAGCGGTCCACCAAGAAGTTCAGGGACGTGGCCCGAGAGGTCATCGAGTCCCGGTGACCGACCCGGGAGAAGGACCGGTGGACGCGCCCCTGCTCAACCTGGAGGTGGCCCGTCAGCAGGCGGGCCTGAGCATGTCCCAACTGTGGTTCGCCTGCGTGGGCCTGGGGGGTACGGCCATGCCACCGGAGCTCCAGGCCTACGTGCTGGGCGTGACCCAGCCCGATCGCCACGACTACGACGTCGTGGCCCTGGCCCTCAACGAGCGCTTCGCCGACATGGCGCTGAACCACCCGGTCCCCTACCGACAGCGGTGATGGGCATACGCCCAGATGAGCCCAACGATGCAGCAGGGCCGGCGCAGGGGCCGAGGCTGCGATTGTTTGTGCTGGTCAGCGGTGGTGGTCGGGGCACCGCCATGACCGGACCGCCCTCGGCGAGTGCTGCGCTCCCGCCTCCGGAGGCCGGTAGAACCCCGATCATGCCTGTCCCTGGTGTTTCTCCGTCTCATTTACCCTGGTCAGTGCCTCATAGTTTGCCGTGGTGTCCTGTAATTCATTGCACGAACCCTTGCACGAGCGACGACGCTCACGACACGGCAAAGTGCCGCGACACGTACAAGTCGGTAAGGAACTCGGCATACTCGTCGTCGGACTCGAAGGGGTCGTCGAGCGCGAGCTCGTTCACTGAAGAAATCGGTCGCACCCTGAGGGAGGACTAGCTCGTCGGTCAGGATCAAGTCGTCCAACGGTCGGAACTCAGGCTACTCAGACGTACTCGTCACCGGGATCACCAGTATTCATGACAATCATCCCATCTCAGGCGGTCAAGCGGTGGGACCGTACCGGTCGGGCGTTGTCGGGGCGCCGTGGCCGGCCTGGTCACCGAAGGCAGGTGAGCGCTACCCTGCGATCGATTTCCGCCCGGCTCGATGACGATCTCAGCCGGCGTGGTCGCGCAGCGCCACCAGGAACGCCCGGAGATCGGCGGGTCCGCTCGTCGCCGCGGTGTGTACCCGGCGCAGGTCGAGCTCGGCGTAAGCGTGCACGATCAGATTGCGGAACCCGGCGGCGCGACCCAGCCGCTGTGCCAGCTCGCCGGGTATCAACCTGGCGCCGGCGAGCATGCGGAATGCATCGGCATAGGTAGGCGGGCTACCCAGCCCGAGCCGCACACAGCTCGACACTGCGAGATCGATCACCACCTGCACGGCCTGCCAAAGGTGCAGGACGACTGCGTCGGTCTGGGTGCTCAGTGGCTGCAGGTCCCCGGCGTGGCGTGGCAGGTGCTCGGCGACCCGGCGCAGATGGCGATCCACCGCCGCAGCGCGCTCGGCGAGCAGCTCGCGGTCGACCGCGACGCTCATCCGAGCGCGGCCAGGACGTCGTCGTGCGCGCTCCGGATGACGGTCTCCGTGTCGCACCAGAACTGAACAGCCTCAAGCTGGAAGCGCTGGAACTCATCCGATGGACGTTCCAGCAAAGGGATGCCGTCGCGAGCCGCGCGGTAGCGCAGCAGCGCACTCGTCCGGCTGAGGTCGACCACGTCGACCTCGTCGGTGCCCAGGATCTCGGTTAGCGTCGCCGACAGCGCCGGCAGGTCCGGGGCGTCGTCGGCGAGCACGCCGATATCCCAGTCGGACCCCTCAGCCGCGTCCGCACGCGCTCGGGAACCATGCAATACAGCGAGCCGCAGCGCCGCGGCCGCAGGATCCATCGACAGCCTTTCGCGCAGCTCCGCCGGGGTCACGGTCACCAGCGTACGGCGGGCCGCCACCGCCGGTTACGCGACGTGTGATCACGGAGTGGGCCGAGGCGTCCTGCCCGCCCTTGGCGTCGAGCCGGCGAGCAACCCTCGCCGCTGAGCAGCCCGAGCAGCTCGGGCGGGATCCGGCGCTGGCGTCGGGTCGGCGACGGTGCCAGCGCACTGACCAGGCCGGCGACGGCTAGGCCGGCGAGGAGTGCTACTTCTATCTTCAAGACGCATAAGGGCAATAAGCAGTACCGGGCAGTGGTGAGAGGCCGGCGGTTGAAGGTCGTTGTGGCCGGGCTCGGACACCGCTGACGAGAAGTTTATGGTCACCGTGGTCGTGGACGATGACGATGGCAGCTGAGACGCCCTTGTCCGTGAAGATCGACACCGAGGCTGGTGTTGTCAATCTTCGCCTGGGTCGTGGCTGGCCCATACCACCTCGCCCTGTTGACAGGTAGCGTCCCCGGCAGGATTCGAACCTGCGCTCCCGCCTCCGGAGGCCGGGTCACGTCATCCACTACGGCGTCTCTGGTATCCCACCAGGGGTTTCGCCGGATCTTCGTGTCTGCAGTGGCCACCGTGTCGTGTAGTTGAGTCCACGAGTGATTCCACGAGCCACGCGCCTCATGACCGCAAAAGTGTCCACCGAACAGCTGCTCGTTGACCACTTCTCCAACCGCCTCGTGGTGAGTGGCAGATCGACGGCAAGAACCAGCGTCGCGGAGATTACTGATCCATCGGCCATGCAGACTAAGCTTCGCCAGACCCACACGGCAGCACTTGGCCGTGAAGTGGAGTTCTGTTTGTCATGTCGAGTCGAGCTCCAGTTGGTTGCGCCAGGCGTCGAAATTTGTGCGGAGTCGCTGGGCGTCGTCATTATTGATCCCGTCTTCTGCCCAATCGGCATTGCTGAGTCGAGCGATGGCGCGGAGAGCATCGATAAACGTCTCGTGGGTAAACCCGCTGTCCTTGGCCTCGGCAAGCTCAAGTAGGCGTTCGCACCCGTAGCGGTCGATGAGGGCCGCTACGTCGAAGAAATCGCGAGGACGGGCTCGCCCCCACAACGCGAGCATCTTGTCGGCGGCGAGATCGTCGGGATGAAGCACCGGCCCGAGGTCCAGCATGACGCGGTCATGCAGCCGGCCTCCGTCGGCAAACACCTCGACCGTGCATTCGGCACCCGTTGTTGGATCGACGGCGATGAAGCGGTGGTCAAGCGGTGGCCGTTCGGTGTCATGGGTGAGGAGATCCTGCTCCTCGAGTGCGCGGCGCAGTGCCGCGGCGACCTGGCGAGCTTCGTGATCATCGACCTCGGTAAAGAGGTCGATGTCTTTTGTCGGCCGGGTGACAAAGCCGTGCACAATCATGGCTCCGCCCCCGGCCAGCGCCAACATGCGAGATTGCGGCAAGGCCAGCGCGGTTCGTGCGATTCGATCCTGCAGCGGATCCAGGGGCATGTGGCTAGGCTGCCGTGCCTGCCGAGTCGATCAGCGGACGCCACGCCGACCGGACCCACGGCGGGAGGTACATCTGGTCCCACAGGCGAACCAGCTCAGTTCCGTTGATCAGTTCACGGACGTCGTCCAGCGTGCCTTCCACGAGCACGATCTCGTACAGATCGCGCCGCCGGACCGGGTCAGCAAGATCCCACCGGACCTCGCGTGGATTGGGTCCTGACCAGAACAACCTGGCCGGAAGACCAACACTGCCCTGAAGCGATCCTCGCAGCTCGTCAAGCGCGTGCGGCACCGGCACGTCCCGCACCCAGCCAGGACGCCTGCTACCCGGAGCCGCGTCGCTGTTCATACCCGTCATGGTGCCGCAAACAGGCGCAACGTGCTGCCATAGCCCTCCTGCGGTTAGATCACCATCCAGACCACCCATCGCGGTCGGCATCGTCCGGTCAACGCGGTGCCGCTCAGGAGCGCATGAGTACCGCCCCACTGAAGCGGTCGTCGCAGGACCTCGAATTCTCTGTGGTGCGAAGGCTGCCTATGGAGCAACATCAAGCCTGGGCCTGCGCTTCTTCCGGCCTCCGGGGCGCAGCAGCTGTCTGCGGAGGTATGCGGCTGCGGCCTGCGTGAGGTGCAGAGTATTCGAGGAGGCTGGTGTCGTGGAATCAGTTGGGTCCCGATCTACGAGATCAGCACGAGCCCGTCGTACTCGGCGAAGTCGAGGAAGTCCTTCGTGTTGAAGGTCGCGAGTGGCAGCTCCCGGACCAAGCAGCACGCAGCAATCCAGGCGTCGTTGACGGGTCTTGGCCTGCCGCGAAGCTGGGCGTACGCCTGAAGCTCACCCCAGCGTGTGGCCACACGCTGGTCGTAGGGCAACACGACGAGCCCCGCGAGAAACGCATGCATGGTGGCCAAATTCCGGGGTCCCCATTGTCGTACAAGCGTCCATTTGGTCAGCTCACCAACAGTCACGAACGTGACGGCGGGAACGTTGCCGGCAAGCTGGCGAGCGATAGCGTCCGGGATGTGCCGACGCAGGAGCGACGAGGCGACGTCAGTGTCCAGTACGATGACGCTCACGACACGGCAGAGCGCCGCGACGCGTACAAGTCGGTGAGGAACTCCGCATACTCGTCGTCGGACTCGAAGGGATCCTCGAGCGCGAGTTCGTTCACCGAAGAAATCGGCCGCACACCCTGACGACGGACTAACTCGTCGGTCGGGACGAAGTCGTCCACTGGTCGGAACTCAGGCTGTTCAGACGTACTGGTCACCGGGATCACCTCCGTTCGTGACAATCATCCCATCTCGCGCGGTCAAGCGGTGGGACCGCACCGGTCGGGCGTTGCTCGCGCGGAGCGATGACTGTCTGTGGTCAACGTCGTGAGCTAGCCAGTGGCACGTCGATAGGGTATCCATGATCTGCTTGATCGTGGAGGATAACGATAACAGCTTGAGACGGCGGTGTCGTGAAGATCGACACTGAGGCTGGTGCTGCCAACCTTCGCCTGGGTCGTGGCCAAGTCGGACACACCCGTCGAGTTCGATCAGGTTCTCCACGTCGACCTTGATCAGTTCGGCGCCGTTGTCGGGATCGAGTTGCTGGACTTGGACACCTCCCCGCCGCTCGATGATCCGGGCGTCCGATCCCACATCAACGCGAGCGCTCGACGCCCATCCATACCCGTCGGCGCGATTATATGCAGAATGCCTAATGAGGGCATCGGAAGTGTTGCCGTCATTAGGGCTCGCAACACCAAGTGCCGGATCGTCTCAGAGGAAACGAACCGGCTGACGTCCGAACCGTCACCGTAGTGTGGCTGAGTAGAGCATGAGCACCGCCGCCGCACATCAGAGTGCAAACTGGTCTACTCGCAGTAGTATTAGCTGGTCAGTCGTTGTGCCCCCGGCAGGATTCGAACCTGCGCTCCCGCCTCCGGAGGGCGGTGCTCTATCCCCTGAGCTACGGGGGCATGCCGATCGTCGAAACGCCGCAGAGCCTACCGCACCGACCTGCCCATGTTCGGGCAGCGGTTGCTCAGCTCGGCGGTGGTAACGGTTGTGCCCCTCGCTGGGCGATCAGGTCGGCCATGTACTTGCTCTCCGCGCCCTGCGAGATGATGATCTTTTCTGCCAGGTTACCCACCTGAGCCGTCTCGGCATGCTCCGCGGCGTACGTGGCCATCGGCACGCCGCCCTGGTGGTGGCGCAGCATCAGCTGCAGGAACAGCACGTCGAACTGCGCGCCGTCAGCCGCCCGCAGTTGCTCCAGATCGGCGGGTGACGCCATTCCCGGCATCGTCGCCACCCCGCCGGTGCCGTGCCCGTTGCCATGCGTCATCCCGGGCATCGAGGAGTCGGGCATCCAGGTCATGTAGCGGCCGGTAGGCAGCGGCGCGGCGTTCCACAGGCTGAGCCAGCCCTGCATCCGGCCGACCTGCTCGAGCTGGCTGGTCTCGATGTCGAAAGCGAGGGATTGGATCACGAGATCGGTGCTGCGGTCCCGGGCCATGCCTGCCATCAGTACCGCCTGGCGATGGTGCACCGACATGTCCTGGGCGAAGCCGACGTCCACCGGGCCGCCTTCGGACTGTGCCCCAGCCCCAGCCCCGACCCCGCGCTGCGTCAACATGCCCAGCGCTGCCCCGAGCAGGAGCACGACGAGCACCGCACCGCCGTACGCGACCAGGCGACTCCAGCTCGACCGTTTCCCGCCGGCCGAAGCTTCAGTGCTTCGACGACTCACGGCACCCGGGTTGGTCTCGGTGGTTGTTTCCGCCACGGCGTGCGTCACCTACCCGCGGGCGGGGCCGGCGGTGCTTGCTGACCTGAGCCCTGCTGCCCGGCAAAGTCCATCGGGACAGCGTCCGGGCCGGGCGGCGCGGCAACGAAGGGCGGTGGCTGCGCCGGATCGAACCGGCCGGTAAAGACATCGCAGCTCGCCCCGATCTCGGGGTAGGTGTACTGGTTGAGCCGCAGCGACTGGATGAACTGGCCGATCCGCTCGTCGGCGGGGTCGGTGAGCTTGAGCTGATGACCCCAGGACTGCAGGGAGATCGGCGAGCTCAGGCCTGGGTAGGGCGAGAGCAAGATGTAGTTCTGGCCCTGCACCCGGTCCCGCAGCGATTGCAGCGCCGGGCCGGTGATCTGGTCCGGGTTGTAGGCGATCCAGACCGCGCCGTGCTCGAGGGCATGGACCATGTTCTCGTTACGCACCGCAGTCTCGTAGACCACGCCGTTGCAGGCCGCCCACGTCGCGTCATGTGGACCGCCGAACGGAGGGGTCTGATTATAGGCGACCCGCTTGTCGGGACCGATGTGTCCTCGGTTGGCCTCGCCGTAGTTCTGCGTGACGACGCCCTCGATCTGGGCCGAGGGGTCCTTGTTGTCGGCGGTGGGAGTGAAGGCGTGCCGGTCCTCGTACCGGGTGAACAGGTAGCCGAAGATTCCGACGGCGAACACGAGGACGACGAGGACGGCGACCACCATGCCCCACGGTTTGGGTTTGGTCGACGTCACGACCGAACGGGCGTTACGCACCGCCTTGCTGCTCTTGCCACTGGGCATGCCCTACCTGGCCCCCTCCCGTGGATTCGTGTACGGCGGCCCAGTCTAGGGATCCATCACGGGGGCCGTCCGACCGGTTCGGCGACCAGGCCCGACGGCTCCCTAGACTCCAAGAGGTGACTCCCGCTGCGCTCGCCGAGCTGGTCCGATCCGTCGCCCACGACGTGCTGACCGGCCGCGGTCTCGACCCCGCCGTGCTCCCTGCCATGGTGACCGTCGAGCGCCCGCGCGATCCCCAGCACGGCGACTACGCCACCAACCTGGCGTTGCAGACAGCGAGATCGGCCGGAGTGGCACCTCGGGTGCTCGGCGGTTGGCTGGCTGAGGCGCTGGCGCGCCATCCCAGGGTGCGCTCGGTCGAGGTCGCCGGTCCCGGCTTTCTGAACCTGCGGTTGGCAGCCGACGCCCAGGGCGAGATCGTCGCACAGGTACTCGCCGCCGGGGCGCGCTTCGGAGCTGGGCAGGCCCTGGCCGGCCGCCGGGTGAACCTCGAGTTCGTCTCAGCCAATCCCACCGGTCCACTGCACCTGGGCGCCGCCCGCTGGGCTGCGGTCGGTGATGCGCTGGGCCGGATTCTCACCTTCGCGGGCGCCGCGGTGACCCGGGAGTACTACTTCAACGACGCCGGCGCGCAGATCGACCGGTTAGTCGCCTCCCTGGTAGCGGCCGCAAGCGGGCAACCCATCCCGGCCGACGGTTACCGTGGCGACTACATCTACGACATCGCCGCCGAGGTGGTACGCCGCGAACCCGGTGCGCTGCAGGGCCCTGACCGCGACGAGGTGTTCCGCCGGGTCGGCGTCGGCCTGATGTTCGACACGATCAAGCGCTCGCTGCACGAATTCGGCACCCACTTCGAGGTGTGGTTCCACGAGCAGTCCTTGCACGACTCCGGTGCGGTCGATGCAGCCGTTGCCAGGCTCAAGGACTCCGGGGCCCTGTATTTCGCCGACGGCGCCTGGTGGCTGCGCTCCTCAGAGTACGGCGACGACAAGGACCGCCCGGTCATCCAAAGCGACGGAGCACTCGCCTACATCGCCGGGGACATCGCCTACTACCTGGACAAACGAGGCCGCGGGTTCGACTTGTGTGTTTACCTGTTCGGCGCCGACCATCACGGCTACATCGGCAGGCTCAAGGCGGTCGCCGCCGCACTGGGCGACGACCCGGCCACCGTCGAAGTGCTCATCGGGCAGCTGGTGAACCTGGTGCGCGAGGGCACCGCAGCGCGGATGAGCAAGCGCGCAGGCACCGTGGTAACGATGGAGGACCTCGTCGAGGCGGTGGGAGCCGACGCCGCGCGCTATGCGCTGATCCGTTCCTCGCATGCCTCGCCGATCGACATCGATCTCGACCTGTGGTCCAAGCGCACCAACGACAACCCGGTGTTCTACGTGCAGTACGCGCATGCCCGGTTGGCGTCGCTGGCTCGCAACGCTGCCGATCTCGGGATCAGCTCCCAGGATGCCCAGCTAGGGCTGTTGGGCCACGAAAGAGAGGGCGAGTTGATCCGCACCCTGGGGGAGTTCCCGCGCATCGTGGCCTCGGCCGCCCAGCTGCGAGAGCCGCACCGGGTGGCCCGCTACCTGGAACAGCTGGCCGGCGCCTACCACCGGTTCTACGACACCTGCCGGATCCTTCCGCTGGGTGACGAGCAACCAGGCCCGCGCCACGCTGCCCGGCTGGCGCTGAGCGAGGCGACCCGGCAGGTGCTGGCCAACGGCCTTGGCGTGCTCGGAGTGAGCGCACCGGAGCGGATGTGAGGGCCCACCCCGCCGGGCCACGACACGCCGACGTGCTGGCCCGGTCCTCCACCGCAGGCCCGTGCCCGGCCGGCTCAGTCGATAAGGTTCGGGCCGAGCTGCATGCGCTGCACCCGGCGGTGTGGCCGCGCGGGGCGCACCGCGGCGACGACGGCGCGGTGCGGCTGGCCGGGGTGGAGGTCGGCGAACTCACTGAGACTTATGGCACGCCGCTGTTCGTGGTCGACGAGGCGGACTTCCGGGCCCGCTGCGCCGAGCATGTGGCCGCTTTCGGCGCTGCGCAGCGGGTGCACTACGCGGCCAAGGCCTTCCTGTGCTCCGAGATCGCCCGTTGGGTGGCTGAGCAGGGCCTGAGCCTGGACGTGTGCACCGGCACCGAGCTCGCGCTGGCCCTGCACGCCGGCTTTCCCGCGCACCGGATCGCGATGCACGGCAACAACAAGTCCACCGGCGAGCTCACCGCCGCCGTGGCGGCCGGAGTCGGTGCGGTGGTGCTCGATTCCTTCCTGGAGATCGCCCGCCTGGACGACATCGCCCGCCGGCGCGGCGTCGTGCAGCCGGTGCTGATCCGGGCGACTGTCGGGGTCGAGGCGCACACTCACGAGTTCATCGCCACTGCGCACGAAGACCAGAAGTTCGGGTTCTCGCTGGCTGCCGGAGACGCAGCAGAGGCTGTCCGTCGAGTGCTCAAGTCCGACGGGCTGCGGCTGGTGGGACTGCACAGCCACATCGGCTCGCAGATCTTCGACTCCGACGGCTTCGAGCTGGCGGCGCACCGGATGATCGGTCTGCTCGCAGCGATCCGCGATGAGCACGGTCCAGACGCCGTCTCCGAGATCTCCACCTTGGATCTCGGCGGTGGGCTGGGGATCGCCTACACCGCAGACGACGATCCGCCGCCACCGGCCGCGCTGGCTGCTCATCTGCGGGCCGTCGTGGACGCCCGGTGCCAAGCGGCCGGCATGCCAACTCCGGAGCTGGCTGTCGAGCCGGGCCGGGCGATCGTCGGGCCGGGCACGGTGACGCTGTACGAGGTCGGCACCATCAAAGACGTTACTGTCGTCACCTCCAAACGGCGGCGCTACGTCTCGGTAGACGGCGGGATGAGCGACAACGTGCGCACCGCGCTGTACGACGCGCGTTATGACTGCCGGCTCGTCTCGCGCCGCTCCGAGGCACCGCCCGCACTATCCCGGGTGGTCGGTAAGCACTGCGAGTCCGGTGACGTGGTGGTCCGGGACTGCTGGTTGCCCGACGATCTGGCGCCAGGCGATCTGGTGGCTGTTGCGTGCACCGGCGCGTACTGCTACTCCATGTCCAGCCGGTACAACCTCGCGCCGCGCCCAGCGGTGGTAGCGGTGCGCGACGGTGCGCACCGATTACTGCTGCGCCGCGAGACGCTGGCGGATCTGCTGTCCCTGGAGATAGAGGGTGGGGTCACGTGACGCTGCGGGTGACGGCCGACCCATCCTGGCCCGGCGTGATCGAGGCCTATCCGGACCGGATCCGGATCCTTCCGGGCTGCCGGGTGGTGACCTTGCAGGAGGGCGGCACCCCGCTGGTGCCTGCTCCCACGCTGTCGCAGTGCACCGGCTGCGAGGTGTTGCTCAAGGTCGAGGGGGCCAACCCGACCGGCTCCTTCAAGGACCGCGGGATGACCCTTGCGGTGACCGAAGCGCTGGCCCGCGGTGCGGAGGCGGTGCTGTGCGCCTCGACCGGCAACACCGCCGCCTCTGCCGCCGCCTACGCGGCACGGGCCGGGATACCCAGCGCCGTGCTGGTACCCCGTGGCAAGATCGCCTTGGGCAAGCTGGCGCAGGCCACCGCCTACGGTGCGCGGATCCTGGCCGTGGACGGCAACTTCGACGACTGCTTGGAGCTGGCCCGCAAGACCGCCGCCAGCTACCCGGTGACTGCGCTGGTGAACTCGGTGAACCCGGTGCGGCTGCAGGGGCAGAAGAGCGCCGCGTTCGAGATCTGCGACGTGCTGGGGCGCGCCCCTGACGTGCATTGCCTGCCGGTCGGCAACGCCGGCAACATCACGGCCTACTGGATGGGATACACGGAGTACCACGCCGATGCCCTGGTGCCCGGCCGCCCGCGGATGTTCGGGTTCCAGGCGGCCGGTGCCGCACCCCTGGTGCACGGCGCGCCGGTGTCACATCCGGACACCATCGCCACCGCCATCCGGATCGGTAGCCCGGCCTCCTGGAGCGGCGCGATGCGGGCCCGGGACGAATCCGAAGGATTGTTCGAGGCGGTCACCGACGACCAGATCCTTGCCGCCTACCGGCTACTGGCGGGGCAGGAGGGCGTGTTCGTCGAACCGTCCTCGGCCACCTCGGTGGCGGGACTGCTGCGAGTCGCCGACGACGGGCGGTTGCCCCGGGCGTCCCTGGTGGTGTGCACCGTGACCGGGCACGGGCTCAAGGATCCTGACACCGCGCTGCGTGGTATTCCCGAGCCTGAGCCCATGTCGGTCGATCCAGCCGCGGTGGCCGCCGCTTTGGATCTTTTGTGAGCCATTCGGTGGTGCGGGTACGGGTACCGGCTTCCACCGCCAACCTCGGACCGGGATTCGATGCGCTCGGGCTGGCGCTGGCCCTCTATGACGAGGTCGAGGTGGCCCTGGCGCCGTCCGGTCTGCGGGTCGAGGTCCGGGGCGAGGGCGCCGGGCAGGTGCTGACCGACGACACGCACCTGGTAGTACGTGCGCTGCAAGCCGCGTGCGGGCGGTGCGGTTACCGGGCCGACGGCTTGGTACTGCGCTGTCACAACCGCATCCCGCACTCCCGGGGACTGGGTTCGTCAGCCGCGGCTGCCGTCGCCGGGGTAGTCGCCGGTTACGCGCTGGCGGGAATGCAGCCGGACGAGGCGGCGTTGGACCTGGCGGCTGGGTTCGATGGGCATGCAGACAATGCCGGTGCAAGCCTGCTCGGCGGCTTGGTGATCTCGTGGCGCGACGGGCACGCTTTCCGGGCCGCTCGCCTGGAGCCGCATCCGGATATCGCCCCCGTCCTGCTGGTGCCGGAGCTGACGTCCTCGACCGAGATCACCCGCGGGCTGCTGCCCGCCGAGGTGCCGCACACCGATGCGGCGTTCACCGCTGGACGCGCCGCGCTGGCCGTGCACGCGCTGACCGCAGCTCCGGAGTTACTGCTGGCCGCTACCGAGGACCGGCTGCACCAGACTTACCGCCGCGCGGCCTATCCGGCGACAGGGCGGTTGGTGGAGACGTTGCGCGCGGCCGGAGTGCCCGCCGCAGTCTCGGGCGCGGGGCCGACGGTGCTCGCGTTGCCTGGTCGGGCGCGGCTACCGGCTGTGGTGGACACCACCGGCTTCACCTGCTTGCAGCTCGATGTGGCTCGCGACGGTGCCACCGTCGAGTGGAGGTGATCCACCTATCCGCGGGTGTGTTGTTGCCGCAGCGGCGCTGTACCGTTAGTCTCGGAGGCGTTCAGACACCGTGTGCATGGGCGCCGGTGCCTAGTTCGGGGCCCTCTCACCCGGGCAATTATCTCCCGCCCTCCGGTGCCACCGCAGCGGGAAGGCTGGCACCCACACCCTTGCCGCAGTTGAACATGTCCCGTGCCGGTCGGCTCGACACCGATGTCGTGGTGCGAAGAGCCCCCGCATCGGACCACGCGCCGTCCGCATACCGCCGGACGGCGAACAGGCTGACCCGAGCTGCGTCTCGGGTCGGTTAGGAAGGACCTGTGTGAGCGACATTAATCTGTTGGGCAGCGATGTTCCCGCTGTGACGTCTGTGTCTTCTTCGGACGAGCGGCCGGCTGACCACGCTGCATCGACTGCTACGGCTGTGTCTTCGGAGTCTTCAGGGACCTCTGGGTCTTCTGTGTCGTCCTCGGACAACGGAGCCGCTCCGCGTCGGCGTGGTGGGCTGTCCGGGATGGTGCTGGCTGACCTGCGCAAGCTGGCCGGCCAGCTGGGAATCTCCGACACCGCCGGTCTCCGCAAGAACGACTTGATCTCCGCGATCAAGGAACGCCAGGGCGCTGTTCCCCGGCAGCGTCACGCCGACGCCGACCAGCTCCCGCTGGAGAGCCCGGTATCCCAGGGCTCTGTATCTGCGGGCACTGCGTCGCGGCAACAGACCGCTGCGTCTCAAGCGGCGGTCCAGACCGAGACCCAGACCGGAGCCCACAGTGTGGCTCAGGCTGGGGAGCAGCAGGTCGCCCCGCCTGCGCCGCTGACCGGTGACCGGGATCAGCAAGACCGGGGAGATCAGCAAGACCGGGGGGACCAGCAGGAGCGGGACAGCGACGGTACGGACCGATCCCGCAACCGGCGTCGTCGTCCCGTCCGCGCCGGTGAGGCGCCGCGCTCTCCGAGCGATCAGGCCCCAACCGATCAGACCCGGACCGACCAGACGCGGACCGATCAGACGCGGACCGATCAGACGCCGGGAGTCCAGAGTCCGGGCGGTCAGAATGGCGCCCGCGACGACGACGACGAGGGCGGTCGCCGGCGTGGCCGGCGCTTCCGCGACCGCAACCGCCGCAACCGAAATGACCGCAGTGAGCGCAGCAACGACCGGCGCGACGGGGGCGAGCTGGAGGTCCGCGAGGACGACGTGCTGCTGCCGGTCGCCGGAATCCTCGACGTGCTGGACAACTACGCGTTCGTCCGTACCTCGGGATACCTGTCCGGACCCAACGACGTGTACGTGTCACTGTCGCTGGTCCGCAAGCACTGGCTGCGCCGCGGTGATGCGATCACCGGAGCGGTGCGCCAGCCTCGTGAGGGCGAGCAACAGCGGCAGAAGTTCAACCCGCTGGTGCGGGTCGACACCATCAATGGCCTGGATGTCGAGCAGGCCAGGCAGCGCCCGGAGTTCACCAAACTGACCCCACTGTACCCCAACGAGCGGTTGCGGTTGGAAACCGAGCAGAGCCTGATGACCACCAGGGTCATCGACTTGGTGATGCCGATCGGCAAGGGTCAGCGGGCGCTCATCGTGTCGCCGCCCAAGGCAGGCAAGACGATGATCCTGCAGGCGCTCGCCAACGCCATCACCCGCAACAATCCGGAATGCCACCTCATGGTCGTCCTCGTGGACGAGCGGCCGGAGGAGGTCACCGACATGCAGCGCTCGGTGAAGGGTGAGGTCATCGCCTCGACGTTCGACCGGCCGGCCGAGGACCACACCACGGTCGCCGAGCTGGCCATCGAGCGCGCCAAGCGCCTCGTGGAGCTGGGTCACGACGTGGTCGTGCTGCTCGACTCGATCACCCGTCTGGGC
>JBOHGX010000408.1:0-5530 GCA_050700255.1 Pseudonocardiaceae bacterium | reverse complement strand
CGGGCGCACGTAGCTGGGCAGGCCGGCGCTGCGCCCGGTGATCCGGTACTCGCACGGCCCGGCGGGTAGCGGCTCGTCGAGCAGGAAGCGGTTCAGCGCGCGCACCTGCACGCGGTCTCCGGTCGCGGTGATGATCATTGCTGTGGAGCCGGCCTGCGGGGACTCCGGCAGCGCGGTCGAGACAACGACGCCGGAGCCGGCCTGCGCGAGCCGGGCTACGTCGCAGTTGAACCGCACATCGAGGGCGAGCGGGCGATACGCGGTGAGGGGCAGCAGGGTCGACTCGGGACGAGCGGGGTCGCGCGGCCAGCTCACCGTCGGCTCGTTCACCGACACCGGGGCGAACGGCATCAGCAGCGCGCTGACCACAGCCACCAGCCCGGCGAGTCCGGCCAACACGACCGTCACGCGCCGGGGACCAGACGGTGTCCAGATCACTCGGCTTCGGCCATAGCCTGGGCGACCCACGCGCTCACCGACGGGGCCCGACCCGCCGCGACCGCGGCTTCCGCCACCACTTCCTGGTCGACCGTGACCGTCACGCGAGTTCGCATACGAGAAGCAAACGTGCGCATCACAAAGTATGCAACGGGATCGTGCCGCGCGTTCGCGGGATCGTCAGGCGGCCTCGAGGTCGACGAGCTGCAACCCCTCGACCCGTTCGAAGTGCTTCCGGTTCCTCGTCGCGAGTGGCAGGCCGTGACGCAGGCAGATACCCGCCTGCATGCAGTCCGCGAACCCTATGCCCGTCCCACTCGCCTGCAAGGTTGACGCCACCTCCCCGGCTCGGAGGGCGGATGCCAGGTCGAGTGGCACCGTCCGGGACCGGAACAATCGCAGGATCTGATCCTTGCGAGCGAGGAAGTCTGCGCCGACCCGTAGCTCAAAGCCCGTGACGGCGGTCAGGCGCAGCCGACGCTCGGTGACAAGGCGACGGGTCAGATGCGCACCGGGACCGCGGCCGCGAAGGAAGTCGATGACGAGATCGGTGTCGACGACTACGAGGCCCGCCACGTCGCTCTCGCTGCCTCGATCCTGGCTCGTAGCTCGTGCTCCTGCTGCTCGTCGAGCGTGCCCTCGAGATCCAGCAGCATGGCGATCTCGTCCTGGCCGAGGTCGCCGAGGTAGGAATCAAGCGCCTCCTGCACGAGCTGGGAGAATCCTCGCAGACCACGCTGCTGCGCCAGCGCGCTGAGCGCACGATGCTGCCTGTCGCTGATCTCGACAGTGGTCCGCACACATGCATGCTAGCACGTGCGTGCATCAGCGTTCCGCATCAATGGGGCAACCTTGCCCGCCACCTCGGCGCGGCAGGACGCGCCGAGCTTCGAGAACACCCTCGCCAGGTAGGTCTCGACGGTCCGCGGGCTCAACGACAGGGCCCGGGCGATCTCCCTGTTGGTGCGGCCCTGGACCACCAGCTCGGCGACTTGGATCTCCCGGCGGCTCAGCAACCCGAGGCCAGGCCCGGGCTCGACCGTCGAGGGACCCGGGACCAGCCCGGCGGCGTGCGTGAGCACCTCGTCGCGGGCTCGACGTGCTCCGCAGAGGTCGAGCAGGAAGGCCGCCCGCTCGAACTCAAGGTTGGCCTGCTCATCCTGACCTGCCGCGGCGAGGGCATGGCCCGTGACAGCACGGGCGCGGGCGCGCTCAACGCGCCGACCGGCCCGACCCAAGGCGTCGGCCGCGACCTGGGCAGTTGTCGCGGCGGTGGTGGGCTTGCCAGGCAGCAGTGCCTGCGCGTGTGCGAGGTACGCGAAGCCGGAGCCGCCGGTCAACCCACTGTTCTCGACGGCCGCGCCGGCGTGTTCGGCCCAGAACATCGCGTCCTGGGCGCGTCCTTCGGTCAGGCTTGCGCGCACGAGTAGCTCGTAGATCTCCGGGCGGATGACGGCGGGTGCGGCGCGCAGCCGCGGGCCCTCACCGATCTCAAGGATCAGGTCAATGCACCGCCGCGGGCGTCCATCGAGCAGCTCGGCCTCGGCGAACAACAGCCGGGGGTCGTTCCAGGTCAGTGGGCGGCGGGGGGCAACGACTTGACGGGCCTTGCCCGCGGCACGCAGCGCGGTCTCGCGGTCGCCGGCCAGCAGGGCGGTACGAGCTTGGGCCGCGTAGGCGAGCTCCTGGAGCGCGTCGCACTCCAGCGTCGTCGCGTGCTCGACGGCAACCGCAGCGTGGGTGGCGGCCTCGGCGAGCCGGCCCAGGCAGCAATGCACCGCGGAGAGCCCGACCAGCACGTAGGTCACCCATAGGCCATCCTTGGTCGTGCGCACGAGCGGCAACGCGCGGGCGAAGTGGCCAAGAGCGTCCCGGTAGCGCTCGATCATGGCAGCGCCACACCCGAGCCAGACAGAGGTCTGCACCCGGTCGACAACCGATTCGTCGCCATCGAGTGTGTCGAGCAGCTCGGCGGCGCGGGCCGAGGCGCGTGTCGCGGGGTCGAGGTCGCCGCGGACCTCGGCGCCTACGGCAAACACGGCGAGCGCGTGGGCCTGCATCGCTGCCCCGTGAAGGGTCGCCGCGTCGACCGCCTCCTGTGCCCACGTCGGGTCTCGCGCGCCGCCCTGCAGCCCCGTCGACGCGAGCGTGACCCTGAGGGCGGCGGCGTCGGCGCCCTGCGGGTCGGGTAGCTCAGCGAGCTCGGTGATCAGCATCGAGCAGGCCTCACGGTGCCGGCCGATCATCAAGTCGAGCTGCGCCTGCCACTGGGCGGCTTCGACGCGCGCGGAGGTTGCTGCGGATGACGCGGCGGTACGCGAGAGGTCCACCACGTCGCGGAACACCGCACGGCTGAGATCCAGGTGCCCTTCCCGGGCCAAGGTCTTCCCTACAGCGACGAGCAGTTCCTCCCACGACCTCGCGTCCTTAGGTCTCTCCAGGAGAAGGCGTCGGGCTACGCCCAACCACTGCGCGGTCCGCCGTCGGCCGTCGCCGAGTGCGCCGCCCTCAACCAGGAACTCCGCGGGGGGGCCGCTTATGGGCGGCACCTGTCGGGCCGGCTGACGCGAGGCCTTGGCGGACGGGCTCGCCTGCGACAGCACTCGGCGCGGGGGCAGGGTCACGGGCCTACCTAGGACGAAGGCGATGTAGCAGGCAAGGCAAGGCAAGGCAAGGCAAGGCTAACTATACCATCGTGAGGGCTGGTCGCGGCGTTTGTCCGGTGTTTTCCGGACTATTCGGGCACCACTGGATTCGGTAGGCAGGTGAGGTGCTCCAGCGCCGGGTGGACAGGTGAAGCTATGAGGTATGACCACGGCGGTCCCGAAGGTGTGCAGCAGACCGGTGTGATGGCGTCGTCGCCTCCGCCAGCGGCCCGCCGCGAGTCCCTCGACCGCATCCACGGCCGGCTCGTGCCCGATCCCTATCGGTGGCTGGAGCAGGGCAACACTCCCGAAACCCGCCGATGGCTCGATGACCAAGCGAAGTACTTCGCGCTCCACCACCAGCGATGGTCGCATCGCGACAACCTCCGGAATCGGATCGCCGAGCTGCTTGATCGCCCGTCGTGGTCGGTGCCCGCCGTCTTCGATCACCACCTGATCGCGACCCGGAGCACCGGGCTGGTCGACTACCCGGAGCTCGTCGTGATCGAAGCCGGTCGGGTCCGCACGCTGGTGGATCCGATGAGACTTGATCCGTCCGGGCTCACGCGGCTCGATGCCTGGGCTCCGAGTCTCGATGGTCGCCTCGTCGCCGTGCAGACCTCGCACCGAGGTACCGAGCACGGCCAGCTCGTCGTCCTTGAGGTTGCCACCGGACAGGTGATCGACGGCCCCATCGGCAGGCTCCGGTCCGCTTCGGTCGCCTGGTTGCCCGGCAACGCAGGCTTCTATTACGTGCGGATGGTCGACGACCCCGTCGATGGTCGTCCCGTTCGTCGCGGCGTCTGGCTCCACATGCTGGGAACCGATAGCGGTGACGACGAGTGTGTCCGCCCACCGACGGGGCCCCGGCCGACGGTTCCCTTCGTTCGCATCGACAGTGAGGGTCGCTGGCTGCTGGTTTTCGAGAGCTACGGCACGAACCACCGCAATGATCTGTGGATCGCTGACCTGCCGGCGTCGGACCCGGCGGCGCCGCTGTTGCGACCGGTGCAGCAGGGCGTTGACGCGAGCACCAGTGGCCGCCTCGGACCCGATGGCTGGCTGTACCTGCTCACCACGCTCGGTGCGCCTCGACGTCGGCTGTGCCGGGCGCGGCCTGAGGACCCCGGCAGCTGGCAGACGGTAGTGCCCGAGGACCCGCACGCCACGCTCGACGAGTTCGCGGTGCTCGATGACGATGCGGGCCGGGTGGAGGTGGTCGTCACCCGAACGTGGGCGGGCCGCTGTGAGCTTCTCGCCCACGATACAGCTGGCCACTCACCGGCTCGCTCAATTGCCATCCCTGTCAAGGGCGTCGTCCAGCACTTGACTGCGACACCCGGAAGGGGCGAGATGTACCTCAGCATCGAGGGTGTTACGTCGCCACCCTCGGTGTACCGGTTCCGTGGTGGATCCTCACTACTCGAGCCGTGGATCCAGGGGCAGCAGATCGCGGCCAACACGCCACTAAACGTGACCTACACCCGATACTCCGCTGCCGACGGCACCCTCATCGGCCTCACGATTCTCCAAACGCCGGAGCACTCGCCGGAACCAGGACCGATGATCTTGCACGCCTACGGTGGGCACGGGTCGTCGCGAAAGCTCGGTTACAGCGCGAGCCTGCTGGCGTGGCTGGAAGCGGGCGGCCGCTATGCCATCGCCCACGTCCGAGGCGGCGGGGACGAGGGACGCAGCTGGCACCACGCGGGTACCCGGACAGGGAAGCTGACCACCATCACTGACGTGGTCGCCGCGGCGCGGTGGTTGAGCGAGCAGGGCTACAGCCGTCCTGAGCAGCTGTGCCTGTCCGGCGGATCGCAAGGCGGCTTGGTGGTGCTGGCAGCAGCCGTGCGGGAGCCGTCTATCTGCGGCGCAGTGATCGCCCACGCCCCGCTGGCCGACATGGTGCGCTTCGAGCAGATGGGCCTTGGCGCCAGCTGGACCGAAGAATTCGGAACGGTTGCCGATCCCAGCGAATTCGAAGCGTTGCTCTGCTACTCGCCGTATCACAACGTCGTCGAAGGGGCACCGTACCCGGCTGTGCTGCTCACCGGATTCCACGAGGACTCACGTACCGGGGCCGCTCATCCCCGCAAGATGTGCGCCGCACTGCAGTGGGCAAACCACGGCGAGCGCCCGGTGCTGCTGCGCTACGCGTTCGACGCCGGACACGCTCGGGCCGCGCTGTCCCGGGCGATCGACCTGGCCGCGGACGTACACGCCTTCGCCGCGGCCTGGACGGGGCTCGACCCCGCAACTGTTGATCACCGATCCGAACGAGAGGAGGTGCGCCATGGCTGAACAGGAGAACCTGCTCCTCGATATCGAGGAGGACAGTGTCGTCGTTTCCCGCGAAACCGCCAGTAGCGGCGACGGCCAAGGCAACGACGGCAGCTCGGACTTTGTCTAACTGTCTGACCTTGCGGACCGTTGGGGGTCCCGAG
>JBOHGX010000407.1:0-1921 GCA_050700255.1 Pseudonocardiaceae bacterium | reverse complement strand
ATCACTCGCACCTGGTCCTGCTGGAGTCCGAACACCGTGGCGATGGTGGCGCGGGCCGGGTGTACGCCTTGCGTGGACTCCCACAGAGTCAGCGTCCCATCCCACAGCGCCGTTGTGGCATGCGGCTCCATCGGATTGTTGTGGTACATCGCGGTCGTGTAGGTCTGGTTGAGCGTCACCTCGGCGGCCGCCATCGCCGCGGCCACGTCGCCTTGAGCGGTGTCGGCAGGAAACGCCAGGTTGACCTTGTTCGGCTGGTACAGGTCGTCGCGGTCGGCGGACAGCTCGACGTCGTGCGGCTGCTGGTCGTAGCTGATGTGCACCAGACCGGCGGCCTGGCGCGCGACCTCGGAGGTCTGGGCGACGACGAGGCCGACGACCTGCCCGCGGAAGGCGACCTCGTTGCTCTGCAGGACTGCGAGCTCCTTGTCCTTGGTTGAGGCCAGCCGCTCTACGTTGTTCGCTGCGAGCACGGCGAGGACACCGTCAAGGGCCTCCGCCGCGCTGGTGTCCATCCACCCGACCCGGCCGCGGGCAATGGTGGCCTGGATCGGGTGGCAGTAGGCCGGGTTCTCCACCGGGGCCTCGAAGGCGTACCGCGCGGTGCCGGTGACCTTGGACCGGCCGTCCCGACGCACCAGGTCCCGGCCGATCGCCTCGGGTACCAATAGCCCGAGGTTCGACAACGCGGCGTTCGACAGCACAGTCATGTCAGGCCTCCTCACGGGCGAGGTCGCGCAGCGTCGACACCAGCGTGCGGGTCAGCAGGGGGATCTTGAAGGTGTTACCGCCGTCGATGCCCCCCTGCGGGCGTGCGCCGGCGAGCTCGGCCTCCGCGGCGGCGCGGTAGCTGTCCTCGGTGGCGGCGGCACCGCGCAGCGCCTCCTCGGCGCGGGTCGCCCGCCACGGCTTGTGCGCCACGCCGCCACATGCGATGCGGGCGTCGTGGACGAACCCGTCGGCAACGTCGAGCGCCACGGCGACCGATACCAGTGCGAACGCGTAGGACGCACGGTCCCGGACCTTGCGATACGCCGAGCGCGCGGCGAAGGGCAGCGCCGGCACGTCGATCGACAGAATCAGCTCGCCGTGCTGCAGCACCGTGTCGCGCTCGGGCGCGTCGCCGGGCAGCCGGTGCAGCCCGACGAACGGGATGGTGCGCTCCCCCACGGGACCGAGCACGCGGACCTGGGCGTCGAGGGCGGCCAGCGCGACGGCCATGTCCGACGGATGGGTGGCGATGCAGTGTTCGGATGCCCCGAGAATCGCGTGATAGCGGGTGTAGCCGCCGATCGCCGAGCACCCGGAGCCGGGCTCACGCTTGTTGCACGGTGTCGTGACGTCTTGGAAGTAGACGCAGCGGGTGCGCTGCAGAGGGTTGCCGCCGGTGGTGGCCATGTTGCGCAGCTGCCCGGAGGCCCCGGCAAGCAGCGCCTGCGCGAGGACCGGGTAACGCTCCCGGACGCGGCGATCGGCGGCCAGGTCGCTGTTGGGCACCGCCGCGCCGATACGCAAGCCCCCTGCGCCGTCATCGACGATCTCGTCCGAGGTGAGGGCGCTGACATCGACGATCAGACTCGGCTCGGCGACGCCGAGCTTGAGGTGGTCCACGAGATTCGTCCCGCCGCCGAGGAACACCGCGCCCGGGTCGGCGGCGACGCTGCGCACAGCAGCGGCTGCGTTGCCAGGGGCCTGGTAGGCGAACGGCTTCACCGGACTACCTGCCCAGCGGCATCCTGCACCGCGGGCACGATGTTCGCATATGCCGCGCAGCGGCAGAGGTTCCCGCTCATCCGCTCGGCGACCTCGTCATGGTCCAGTTCCGGTTCGGATGCCATATCGATGGTGGCCGCGCTCGGCCAGCCCTGCGCGAACTCGTCGAGCATCCCGACCGCCGAGCAGATCTGCCCAGGGGTGCAGT
>JBOHGX010000406.1:0-4852 GCA_050700255.1 Pseudonocardiaceae bacterium | reverse complement strand
GGGCTCGCCCCACCGGGTCGGTGGCGAGTTGCGTGGCCGCACCCAGCGCGCCGCCGGCACCGTCGTTGCGGGCGAGTACCTGCATCCGGGCGTCGAAGCCCGACTCGCTGCCGTCATTTCGGGTGATCAGCCCGAGGCTCTCGGCGGCGCGGGCCTGCAGCGCCACGGTCTGCGCCGGCGCCAGCGCGTCGAACACCGACCGGCTATGTCCGAGCGAGCGCGCCACCGAGCCGGCCGAGGCCATCCCCGCGGTCGTCCACCACACCAGGCCCGTGAGCACCGCTCCGCTCGCCAGAACCAAGCCGATATTGACGATCCGCTGCGTGCGCCGGCACAGGAACACCTGCACCCAGATCAGGCCGGCCAGGGTCACCCCGCAGGCCGCAAGCGCGACAACCGGCACTGCCCCGGCCCGCTGGTAGGCGTCGTTGAGCCGGGATGCCTGCCGTCGTTGCAGCTCCGCTGCCTCAGGCAGGATCGAACTCTGCATCAGCTCCGAGGCGCGCCGGAGATAAGCCGCCCCGACAGCCAAGTCCTGCCGGTTGTTCGCCCGGGCCCGTTCGACCAGGCCGGTGTAATCCGGCAGCTGGGTGGTGATGTCGGCGATCCGGTTGGCGGTCACCAACTCCTCGCCGGCTTGCGCCCCAGCCTGCGCCAGGCTGGCCGCCGCCGTGAGGATGTCGAGGTCATAGCGGGTACGCACGTCCTGAGGTTCCGCACCACCGGATAAGAACCCGGCCGCGACCGTCGCGTCCGCGTCGGCCAACGACTGATACAAGGTGGTCACGTTCGCATTGAGAGGCTCCAGACGCTCGGCGATGTCTCGAGTGGTGTGCACGCGGTTGTTCGCGGTGACGACTCCGACAACCCCGGCGAGCACTATCCCGACCACAAGGACTATCCGGGCCAGCTGGAGCTTGCCGGGCGTGGTACGGCAGGCCGCTGTACTATGCCCGGGCAGTCCAGGCTTCACTTTCGGGCGAGGTGGCGACCGCACGCTGCGATTCGGTCATGACAGTGTCAATGGGGGGCCTGACCTGCACATCTCCCGTAACGTGGGTTCAATCCAGTACGGCGGCGGCTTGTGGATAGTCTGCAATGACAGCGACAGCCGCCCCTTCGACGTGATCGTGCGCGGGGTGTCCAACCCGCTGCCGCCGCGGACCGCGCCGGACTCGCATTCACGTTGGGCGGTCAGCCCACCCGGCCTGGACATCCGGATCGGCGCACCGTCCGGCCGTTATCTACTGTCGATCACTATCGATAACCCCCGGTCGCCCGTAGCGGACTTCCCAGAGCACGGTGATCCCACCACCCGCCCGCTGTGGGAGTCCACCGAGCACGAGCGATTGCTGCTGGCAGCCAAGTTTCTCGCGCAGCCCGATCCCGGCGACGCGGTCGGCAACCGGGAAGCCGCCGAGTACGCATCCGTCGCACGACCCCATGAAGAGCTCGTCACCGCAAAGGCGGTTGAAGACTGCGTGGGCAGATGGTCCCGGAGGCTGCAGGAGCTGGGCGTCACCGGAGTCAACGGCCGCGACAACATCAATCAATTGGGTCGCCAGCTGCTCGCGTGGGGCTTTGTGCGCCAAGAGGATCGAAGGCAGCTTCGCCCCGCGGCCCACAGTTGATCGACCGGGTCGCCGCGACGCAGGTCCTCACCAAGCTGGCGTGTCCGGCTGTCATGCCCGGTGTGTCGGGCTCTCATGCACGCCGTGATCCTTGAGCGATGCAAGCGCGCTGCCAGCAAACTTGTGTGTCTACAGTGGTGCGCCGGGCGCCGTTACGGGAAACGGGCGGCGGCGCGCTCGCGGGCCTTGGCAGCTTCAACCTCCCGATCCTTCGGCGGCGCGGACGTCACCAGCTGGTTGAGCAGCCGCATCGAGATGTCAGTGACCGCATCGACCGCCCGCTCGAACGCCGCCGCGTTGACCTGCGACGGTTTCGTGCAGCCGCTGATTTTCCGAACGTACTGCAGTGCTGCACTGTGCACCTCGTCCTGCGTCGCAGGGGGATCGAAGTTGTGTAGCGAGCGAATGTTCCGGCACATACCGACATCGTAGAGACGTGAGATAGCGCTTCCTATGGTATTGAGCTCCCTGCGCCGGTGATCGGCGTCAGAATCGGCGATCGTGCCGGCTGATGAGGCAACCAGCGGGGTGAGCTCACTTCGCCTGGTGCGGACGAACCGACCGTTTCGGCTGCTGTGGACCGCACGCACCGTGTCGTTCCTGGGTGACGCACTGAGCCTGGTGGCGCTCATGCTCTACGTCGCCGAGACGACGGGCCAAGCGCTGGCGGTGGCGATCCTGCTCCTGGTCGGTGATTTCGCCCCTGCGCTGCTCGGGCCACTGACCGGCACGATCAGCGACCGCTTCGACCTCAAGCGGGTCATGATCGGCTGCGAACTGGCCCAAGCGGGCCTGATGGCCGCGATCGCGCTGTGGCTGCCGCCCTTGCCGCTGCTATTCGCTCTGGTTGCACTGCGTGCGATCGCCGGGCAGATCTTCCAGCCGGCGTCACGTGCCGCGATCCCCAGCGTGGTGCGGGATCGGGAACTGGAGAGCGCCAACGCGGCAATCGGGATCGGGACCAACGGCGGTCAAACACTCGGCCCGCTGCTTGCCGCGCTGCTGGTGCCGATCCTGGACACCCGCGGCGTCCTGCTCCTTGACGCCGCCACCTTTCTCGCCTCGGCGGCGCTGCTCACGTTCCTGCCGTCCGCACAACGTGACTCGCCAGTCGACACCCCGCGGGCAACCTTCCTGGCCGACACCAAGGCCGGGCTGCGCTACATCTGGTCCACGCCGACGGTCCGGACTATCGGCCTGGGCTTCTTCACGATCGTCGCGTTCAACGGCATCGACGACGTCGCACTGGTGTTCCTGGCCACTGACACTCTCGGCGGCGGGGACACCGCAGTCGGGCTGCTGCTGGCCGCGGTCGGCATCGGGCTGTTCGTCGGATACGCGCTGCTCGCCCGGCCACACCGGCTCGCGATGGGCACACTGCTGCTGGCCGGCTTCGCGATCAGCAGCGCCGGAAATCTCCTGACCGGGCTGGCGTGGGCCGTCGCCGCCGCCTTCGTCGTGCAGACCGTCCGCGGGCTGGGCATCGCCGCCATGGACGTCGCCGTGAACACCATGCTGCAGCGAGCTGTGCCCCGCGAGCTGCTCGGCCGTGTATTCGGCAGCCTCTACGGCGCGATCGGGGTCGCCGCCGCCCTGGCCTACGTCCTCGGCGGGCTGCTCATCGACCTCACGAATGCGCGCATCGCGTTCCTCGTCGGCGGCACCGGCGGGCTGCTCGCCACGCTCGCCGTCGCAGCCGCGTTACGCCGCAGCGGGCGCGGCAATCATGACAAGCGCTCGAACGCCGGGGCGTAGCGGAAAATCCCGCGCAGGGAACCGTCCCAGGTAGTCAGGGGACGTACCTGGAAATGTGCTGCCCACTCCGGGACAGGCGGGAGCACCCCCAGCGTTTCTCCCACCACGAACCCGAACCGCTTGTAGTAACCGGGGTCACCGAGCAAGGCCACCGCCGGCGCGTCCAAGGCGTCGGCCGCAGCCAACACCGCGTGCATCAACGCCTGACCGACGCCGCGCCGCTGGCAGGCCGGGATCACACCGAGTGGACCGAGCCCGATCGAGGATCGATCAGCGATGCTCCCGCGGCTGCACAGGACGTGCCCGACGACGTCGCCGTCCACGACAGCGACGATCGACAGCGCCGCAATGACGTCCCCGTCGGCCCGCAGGTCATCCACCAGCTGAGCCTCGGCCGCGTCGGCACCACCGCCGAACGCGGCATTGTGCACCCTCCGCACGGCCGGATGATCCCCCACACGTTCTCGACGCAGCAGCACAGGCGGATCTTGGCACGCGACCGAGCGGGCCGAGTGACCCTGGCTACAGGAGCATCAACCGATTCATCGATAGCCGCTGTCGTCGGCAGCGACGTCGCATGGCCGTAACGGCATTGCCCCATGGCGGCAACAGGTCAGCGCTTGCATCGCCCGGTTGGAGCTGGTTCACCTCGTCATCCACGCTGGCCCAGGGCCCGGAGTTATTCAGCCTCAGGCGATTGACACGACACAGATCATTTGACACAACGGGACTGGCGGCCCGTTATCGAAGAGGGATAGCAGACGAAACCTCGATCGCCTGCATCGTGGCTCAGGTGGCGTCCGATGCACTGCCCTTCGAGCGTCGGTGCTCCAGCCGCGCACGAATCAAGGGCCTGCGTACCGTTGGTATAGTTACCAGGGTGATACAACACCCAGAATCCGGGATTCAACGACGCGAAATCCGTGGAATTGAGCACACGCACCGGCAGACCTAGCTTCTGTTCGGCATCAACACGGGCGCGCTCAACCTCATCGCTGCTGCGCGAAACCGGAAGAGAGGACAGCTGCAATATCCAACTATTTGCGCTTTCGTCACCAGCGACAGGTTTTACCCCCGCTGAAGGCGACCGGACGTTACTGCCGTATCCCAGGGCCTTGAGCTTGTCCCGCAGGATGACCGCTTCAGCAGATTGCCTTTCTTTTGGCACCATTTGGAGCCGGAATGAAACAACAAATCCACCGAAGTTGACATCAGTGCAGGCTGCAGGCTTGACAATATCTCCAAGTGGACAACTTATTTCATTCTGACGACCAAATGGCGACATGGCGAGAGCACGATCGAGTAGTACAACGTTGTTTGAGATACAATTGGGTACGTTGAGGCTTATGCGAAACCCTCCTTGAAAAAGTACAGGCCGATAGCGGCCCGGAACGAGGACAAGAAGGTCTTCAGTGGCCTTCTGTAATCCGTGAAGAGAATCCGCCATGTCTTCAGGTTGGCGACGG
>JBOHGX010000405.1:0-8075 GCA_050700255.1 Pseudonocardiaceae bacterium | reverse complement strand
AGCCGGTCAGCCAACGGGCGTGATCTCCGACGCCGGCATCAGACCGTGGCCCGACCACGTCAGATTCGCCGCGCTACCGATCAAAGTGATCTGCGTCTCGGCGGTCCGAGGCTCGCCTCACTAGCTGACTTGGACAACGTGGGCAGCACCGCCCACCAGTTCCAGGACTGGGTGCACGACAAGCACCACGAAGCCCGTGTGGTCGTGGTCGGTGACCGGATATTCCCGGTCCTCATCCACGCCGATTCTGCGGCGTCGCGGATAGATTGGCGTACCCACTACCGCGCGTTGCGGTATGAGCTTGCCGAACTTCCGGTTTCCGTGGAGAACGGTATAAGGTGTTACATGGCGGCGTTCGGGCTGGTTTACGCGGCATTCGATTTCGCTATCGACGCCACCGGGCAATGGTTCTTCCTCGAAGCCAACACCGCAGGCCAGTACGGTTTCCTGGAAACGAATACCGGCGCGGCCGTCAGTGATGCGCTGGCGGATCTTCTCGCCGGGGGCGCCCGTGACTGACTGGACGGTTCACGCCGCGCGGCTGGCCGACGAACTCACCACAGCGGGAAAACTGTGGTCGGCGCCATGGCAAGCCGCGGTACGCGCGGTGCCACGCCACGAACTCGTCCCCGTGCACTACCAACGAGTCCCCGGGCACCGAACAATGGACCCACACCGAAACGACCCTGGACTTGGCCTACTCGAACACGGCGCTATTCGTGTTGCCCGACGGATTGTCCTCGACCAGCATGCCGGCGTTGATGACCCGCATGCTGGAGGCTCTCGATGTCCACGACGGGCACAATGTGCTCGAAATCGGCGCCGGCACCGGCTACAACGCGGCCCTCATGTCCCACCGGCTCGGCGATCAGCACGTGTTCGCCATCGACATCGAACCCACGCTGGTGCAGCTGGCGCGGGAACGTCTCGACCGGATCGGCTACCGCCCCACCCTGGTCACCGCCGACGCTGTGAACGGCCTCCCGGAACACGCGCCCTACGACCGCGTCATCGCCACCTGCTCCGTCCCCGCCGTGCCCTGGTCGTGGGTCGAACAAACCCGCGAAGGAGGCTTGATCCTCGCCGACATCAAACTAGCTGCCTTAGCCGGGAACCTCGTGCTACTGCACCGGACCGCCGATGGTGCGCAAGGCCGATTTGACCGCACCTACGGCGGCTTCATGGCGATGCGCAGCAGCGGCGAGACCTACAGCTCATCCCGGCCACGCCGCATCCACCGGGACCGCAGCAGCGCCCGCACCCGCACCAGCACCCTCGATGTCAGTCACCCGTGGGAAAACTCGGTGCTGTGGTTCCTCGCCCACCTCCACCTACCGCCCGGTATCTCATTCGGACTGTGCGGCAAGGACACCAGCACACCACCCACTACGGCGTTCCTGTCCGCAGCGGACGGCTCCTGGTGTGAGATCGATGAACCATCCCCCGACGGCACACGCCAAGTCCGGGAAGCTGGACCCCACCAACTGTGGCGCGTCATCGAAGAAACTCACGCCACCTGGCTCACGATGGGCCAACCCGGGTGGGAACGATTCGGCCTCACCGTCACCACCAACACGCACGCGGTCTGGCTGGACGAACCTCGCAACGTCCTAGGGCAACTCACCGAGACCGACTCATCTAAGGCAGGACTGCGCACCCCCTAAGACCGCCGAAAGCGGCTGTTTTCGGGGGTGTATGAGTGCTCGTCTGCCTAGGGTATGAAATGGGCTTGACTCTGGTGCATCCCGCGCATCCCGATGCTCCGATCGCCGACTACCCCGCACCCGAGGGCCTGCACATTCCTCGAGCCCGGCAATGCCCCATGATGATCCGACCGCCCTCACCAGGCCGGGCCCGAGTGCCAGCGCAGCGGCTCGCCACCGCAATGACGACCGGCTTGTCACCCCAGCTCCTGCGTCTGCTGCCCGACGCGCTGGGCGGATGCTGATGTCCATCGAGCCCAGCCCGCGGGCGGAGGGAACTCGGCAGCTCTCGGCGCAGACGCTGGCCTGGCTGGCCGACCGGGCTCAGGTGCGCACGGTGGTCTGCTGGGTGTGGGACACGCTCACCGAATTGGAACGGGTCGGATACGATCCCGGCGCTCTCGGCGTACTGCGAGCTGTCCTGCTCGATCATCAGCCGCCCACCCGCACCGGTCGCTGCCGCGCCTGCCGCCGCTTCAGCTGGCGCCGGCTGTGGCGCCGCCGAACGTTCCCCTGCGGAGTCTAGATGACCATCCACTTCGAGCTGCAAGGACTGTTCAGCGGCAACGCTCGTACACCGGGAACAGTTTCCGCTCATTCGGGTGCGCCCACTGCCGATTGCTCACGGCACGCTCGCCAATGAGGCAACAGCGTCCTAGCGCGAGTAATTGGCTGGTCAGGCCGACTGTCTGCGAAATGTGGAGCGGACAACTACAACGGTCGGCCTGCCTAAAACTCAGCTCAAGTGTCACAGTCTCAGCGCCTAGAGATCGCCGTGATAGCTCTTGTCGGCCAGCGTGGGAAGCCGCGTCCATCCGGCCCGCCGCAGCGTCTCGACGCGCAGGTCGACCAGGCCGATGGGGTGGTCATAGACCACCCGCTCGACTCGACCCCACGGCAGGGTAGCCGGACCGGAGGGCATCAACCGGGTGGGCACCCGCACGGTCGTCCCGGAACGGTCCGCCGGCACCTGGGTACCGCCCCTGAGATCCTCGAATACCAGGTCAAGGAAGCCGCGGTGGAATGCTTCATCGCCTTGCACCAGCATCTCCGGCGGCCGCGTGATGCCGTGCTCCAGCCCGACCTGGTCGACGCACGGCAGCAAGGTGGCGGTGATCTGGTCGACGTATACCGGCCGACCGGCGGTCTGGGTCACCAGCGGGCGCCATTGCGCCAGCCGCGGTTGACCTACCGCAAGCCAGTTACCGGTGCCGCTAACCAGATCAAGAATCATCAGCCGCACGCTTGCCGGCCGTGCTTCGCCCAGCCGGTGCAAGGTGACGGCTGCTTGTTGCCACTGCGTCGGTGGCACGGTCAGATCTACCGGTAGCGCGACACTGCCGGCCACGGCGGGGTTCGGCCCTGCAGCGGTGGCGTACTCCAAGATCAACCCCTGGCCGGCCCGGGCGCCGAGCAGCGGGACCAGCAGGTGGGTGCCGTCATCGGTGGGTCTCTGCGTGGGCAGCGCGAACCACGGTGTCACCAGCAGCCCCGTCTGGGGACCGGCCGGGACGGCGTTGTGCCAGACCAGCGTGCCCGGAGCCGGGGCAGGCACCGGTGACGGCCACTCCGCTGCCGCGGCGAACGACCCCTCAACGATCGCCGGTCCGATGGGTACCGGCTGCACCGCAGTATCGACGAGGACCTGAGCGTGTTCGGCCAGCACGCATGGCTCGCCGGCCACGCCGTGGGCAGCCGACATTGCCACCGACCAGCCGGGGTACTGCCGTAACGGTGCCCACACGAAGACCACGATGGTCATCACCACCAGCGTGGTGGAGCCGGTCAGCAATACTGCCCGGTCGGGTGTGAGCCCGGTGCCCTGTCCTCGCCGGTACCGCCACCACACCCAGCAGCCCGCGGCGAGCGCGACCGCGGTCCACAGCACCGGGTTGGCCAGCTGCACCGGTCCCAGCCTCAGCCGCAAGCTCCCGAGGTCGGGCGAGGCCCGCGCCACGGCGCCGATGTGGTCACCGAAGGGCTGCCCCCGGTCGGAGTAGGGCCGCCACAGGTTCGGCCCGGCGAAGCTCAGCGATACCGCACCCACCAAGACCGCCGCTGCCGCGATGGCCGCGCCGGTGCGAAGGTCGCGGCGCAGCGGAAAGCCCAGTGGCGGCCCCAGCGGCCGGCACAGCAAAGCTGCGGCGAGTAATACCGTGGGAGCGGCTGCCGCGGCACCGAAATGGTTGACCCACTTGGTCGGTGTCGGCGCGAGCAGCGCCAGGGCCACCGCCGAACAGGCCGCACTGCTCAACAACAACCGGCACACGGGGTCATCGTCGGTACGCAGCCTTGCACCGCTCACCTTCCTGCGCACCACGCTGCTCAGCGCGACGACCAGGAGCACCGCGACGGTGAGCACGACAGGAGCCCGCCGGGCCCACTGGCTGGAGTCCTGCAGGCTGAGGATCGTCCGGTAATGGGCGAGCTCCTCAAACCAGGCGAAGGTGTCGTAGTACCACTGGTGCACCGCGGCGGACTCCAGGAAGTCGCCCAGGGTGGCGTCAGCGAATCCCACCGGCACCAGGCTGGTGCCCGCGGCGGCCAGCAACGCCACCGCGGCCACCCGCGCCACGGCACGCTGCTCGCGCAACCAGGCCCACAGCCAGGGCAGTGCCAGCACCAGCGGGGCCATCGCCACCAGCCCAGAAGGGGAGACCGACACCGCCAACGCGGCGGTCGCGCCGGCCGCGGCCAGCGTGCCGACCGAGCGGCGCTGCCGGGCCAATTCGGCCAGTAGCAGCGTCGCGGCGGCGAGCAGCACGATCAGCGGTTCTGGGCGCAGTGTCATCCCGTAGGGCAGCCACCACAGCAGGTAGGCCACCAACAACGCCCAGACCGCCTTGCCGGTACCCAGCTCGGGACCGAAGCCCCTGATCAGAAGCGTGCGCAGCAGCACCCAGGTGAGCAGCCCGTAGATCAGCGGCACCAACCGCATCCACGCCAGCCCCCACCCCCCGACCACCCCCCATGCCTGCAGCACGTATTGGCTGGCCACGAAGGGGTTCTCGGTGACGTTGAACATGTAGATCGCATTGCCGATCGAGCCCGAGGTGTCGGCACCGCGTGCCATCAGCAGGTACCACGGGTCATCGAAGTTCGTCGGGGCCAGCAGTACCCACAGTGCGGAGACGGCCACCAGCACCGCGTCGGCGGCCCGGATCCGGCGCCACCGCACTGCAGGCGCCTGAGTCCGGCCGGCCGTACCACCCCACCACCGCCAACCCAACCCGAGCAGTACCAGTAGGGCGGCGCCGTGCACCACCAGCAGAACGATTTTCAGCGGGGTCGGTCTGGACTCGTAACGGGCGTCGGTGTGCAGTGACACTGCCAGCCCCTGGGCGGCCGGCTGGCCCTCGAGGTCGGTGGCCAGCTCGCCGACCTCGGGCACCGGTACGGCCGCGGCGGCCCGCTGTACGCCGTCGCGCAGTACCCGTACTCCGCCGGCGTCGGCCATGATGCGATAGGTGCACCTGCCAGCGGTAAGTGTCTCCCGAAGCACCGTGCTGCCCGACGCGGTGATCTGCACCTTGCCGCGGTGTGTCGCGACGACCAGGCCCGCGCTGATCTCGTCCGAAGGGTCTTTCTTAGCGCGTTTGCTCAGTACGACCGGGATATCGAGCTTGTCCGGGGTGATGGTGCTGGGGGGCTGGGTACGCAGCGCGTCGCCGCCACCAGCCCGCTGGCCCAGGGCGGACAACGCGGCGCATGGCACCGTGGCGTCCAAGCTCAACGGGCGGTAGGGCACCAGTGGTAGCACAGTGGTGCGGGGCGGTTCCCCGGCGCGGGGCCAGCTGACCACCGGGTCGTCGACGATCACCGGAGCGAGCAGCACCCCGACCGCGGAAACGATCGCAAGCAACGCCAACCCGGCCAGCGCCCCAGCCTGCCACGTCACAGCCTGCCACGCCGTGGTCCGTTCCGAACGGGACGCAGCGGCCACGGCGGGGAGACTAACGGGTGGTGCGCTGGCGCCTGCGGACGCGTCGGTACTCTGCCGGGACCTGACCAGCACCGGTAGGGAGTCCAGAAAGGAGCCCAGATTGGCCGCACCCCAACTAGCGGCGCGGCTGAGCCTGGCCACCACGCTCACCCGTTTCGTGCTCGTCGGCGGCATTGCCGCCATCGTGGACTACGGCAGCTATCAGGTGTTGCTCGCCACCGGATTGTGGGTGCACCTGGCCAAGGCGCTGGGATTCATCGCCGGCACCGCAACCGCATACCTGATCAACCGCCGGTGGACGTTCCAGTGCCGGGGGGGCGGTGGGCAGTTCGCTTCGGTCATGGCGCTGTACGGAATCACCTTCGTCGTTCAGGTCGGGATGAACGCGGCCATACTCGCTTTGCTGCCGCCGATGCGCGGCGAGATCACTCTCGCATTCCTCGTCGCGCAGAGCACCGCTACCTGTATCAACTTCGTTGTGCAGCGCACGGTGATCTTTCGGCACTGACTGCCACCAACTCGGAGGAGTGGTGGCTGCGACTCGCCGAGGAAAAACCTGCACGCCACGCCGGTGTATCACTCGCATGGGCGAGTCCAAAAGTGGCACAATTGTGATGCGGGTTCGGGACCCCCAGCCGGATCCGCCGCCCCTCGCGGAACACCTCCCCCTCGTTTCCGCGAGGGGCCCCTCCTTGCCACCGTCGCCGATTTTGTGGCCGGAAAACGCTGTGACGTGAAACCTCAGCGACGTGAAACCTCAGCGACGTGAAACCTCAGCGGCCCAGTTGGGAGATCTCGGCGGCTTGGCCCCCACTGCGCAATGGCCCGGGTGACCACAAGCCGCTGCGCACCTCAGTGCCGGTTCTCAGCACCGGTGCCTCGGCGTCGAGCACCCGGGGCCGGATGACCGTGAGCTTGCCCCAGTCGGTGTCCCAGTTCTCCTTGAGGTAGGTCGGAACCTCGCGCTCGGTGGCGAGAATCTGCAGCCAGCCGAACGGGCCGCCAGCCTCCCGTGATGACCAGGTCTTGCCGTAGTTGGCCAGCAGCTCATTGCCTCGCAGCCGGTATTGGGGGATCTCCGCGACGCCGTTGCGGATCTCGAACGGGCGAACGCACGGGTGCACGAATCCGACCGGCCAGTCCAGGAACACCGGGGGGGTGGGAGTCACCAGGTCGGTCATCGAGGACAGCACGGGCACCCGGGGTGCGGAGAACAGCAGCCAGCCATCCTCGGTGACGTCGGCGTCGGTGGCGACCAATCGCATGGTGTCCGCCCCGGCGGCGGGCCGCCCGGCCAGCCCGAGACGGTGGTCCCGCCATCCCGGCCCCGGCGCGGTGGCTCGCCCTCCGATGGCGATCTGATCGATCACCTCGAACCCGCGCTCGGTGCGCCGGCCGAACTCGGCGACCAGCGGTGTGGTGGCAGACAGGGTTCCCGCGACCGAGATCACCACCGGTGCGCGGCCATCACGGGCCGCGTCGGGCAAGGTGTACCAGTTGGTGCGCATGTCTCCGATGCCGGGCCCATCGACGGAGAAGCTGCTCCAGATCGGGATCGCGGTACCGCCGAGTCCAGGCGGCGGCGTATCAACCGGGTTGTCTCCCTCCGACGTGGGAGGGCGGTCACCCTGAACATCACGACGCGCCCGGTCGGTGGCGGCAAACGGGATCCGGTTGATCTCGAAACCACGCCGCAGCGGGATGTCGGCGAGCAGCGTTCCGCGCACCGGGCGCAACGCGCCGCCGCGCCGGTCCGGCTCGACCAGGACCGCGTCGGTGAGATTGCAACTGTGTCCGGTGATGTGGGCGATGTTGGCCTCGGCCAGGCTGTAGCCGTCGCGCTGCTTGTGCATCGCCTTGACCATCGCGCCGACCTCGGCGAGCACCAGCAGCCCGCAGAACACCGCCAGCGGGGCCGATCCGCTACGCAACGCCCGCCGCCCGCTGCCACGGTCGGGTGGGGGTGGCGGCGGCGTGCCTGGCTCGTGCCGCAACCCCTCGATCATCGCGAGCAGCGCAGCCAGCGCGGCCAGGATGATCAGCAGCGTGCTCGCCTGGAAGCCTTTGATCGACGGGGGGATGTCGTACCAGGGCACCCCGTACTGGGACACATACCAGGGTGCGTTGGGGCCGGTAGCCGACAATGCCAGGATCACCAGCAGGCCGGACAGGAACCACCACCGGTTGCGCGCCGAACGCAGCACGCTGGTGCTGGTGGCCAGTGCGGTGAGCGCGGCCAGCGCGGCACCGATCGAGGCGAGCGACCCGAAGTGGTGGGTCCACTTGGTCGGAGTCAGCGCCAGCAGCACGAGCGCCAGCGCCGCGGTGGCGATCAGTCGCCGGCTCGGACCCAGGCCGGCGCCGGGGATGCCGCCCCGGCGCAACAGCACCACCAGGCTGGTTCCCAGGCATAGCAGCAGCAGTAGCAC
>JBOHGX010000404.1:0-3975 GCA_050700255.1 Pseudonocardiaceae bacterium | reverse complement strand
AGGTCGGCGCCGCCCCAGCCGCAGCGGTTCTGGCTGGCGGAGCGGCTGCCTGGGCCGTCTCTACAGGAGCCGCAACGCCGGTCCCCTGATACACCGTTAGCCCAACGATGCCCAGATGGCGGTCTTCCCCGTGCAGTCTGGATGCAGAACGCGCCTATTGAGCCCAGAATTACCGCAGTCTGCATCCAGACTGCACGACGGGAAGGGACGGGCCGAAAGGGGTCAGCCGGTGCGGGCGGCTAGGAACGTGGTTACTGAGGCTAGGGCGTCTCGGGCGGGGCCGGGGGGGAGCACTGCGAGTTCGGCTCTCGCGGAGTCGGTGTAGGAGCGCAGGGACTGTACCGCCCGATCAAGGCCGGGTGAGCCACGCAGCAAGTGCAACGCCTCGGCGATCAGGGTGTCATCGGTCAGCGGACCGGCCAGCAGCACGCGAAGCCGGTCGACGCCCGGAGAATGCTCGGCCAGCGCGTAGAGCATCGGCAGGGTGCGGACACCCTCACGCAGGTCAGTGCCCGGCGTTTTGCCGGACTGGGCGGCCGGCGAGGCGATGTCGATGATGTCGTCGGAGATCTGGAAGGCGGTGCCGATCTTCTCGCCGAACCGGCGCAGCGCGTCGATACGCTCCTGGGAAGCGCCGGAGAACATCGCGCCGTAGCGGCCCGCGGTAGCGATGAGCGATCCGGTCTTCTCCGCGACGACCGCCAGGTAGTGCGCCACCGGGTCGGCGCCGGGGACGGGCCCCGTGGTCTCGCGCATCTGGCCGGTCACCAGCTCGGCGAATGTGCAGGCGATGATCCGCACCGCTTCCGGCCCGAGGTCAGCGACCAACCGGGAGGCGTGCGCGAACAGGAAATCGCCGGTGAGGATCGCGACTGTGTTGTCCCATCGGGCGTTGGCGCTCACTGCCCCGCGCCGTATGGTGGCCTCGTCCATCACGTCGTCGTGGTAGAGCGTAGCGAGATGCACCAACTCCACCACTGCGGCCGCGCGCACCACGTCCTGCGTTCGCCCCTGGTCGGCCCCGAACTGGCCGGCGAGCAGGGTGAGCAGCGGACGGAATCGCTTGCCTCCGGCGTCGACCAGGTGCAGTGAGGTCTCGGTGAGGAAGCGGAACTCGCTTTGTACCTCCCGGTGCAGCAACTCCTCGACCTGCGTCAAGCCCCGCTCCAGCGCGGCACGCAGCACCGGGTCGGCCAGCTCCACGCCGGCGACCTGCTCGGATGTCGACCCGCTCATCACCAGATCAGGAGGCGAACACGCCGAGCGTGGCCCAGTCTAGGGCGAAGGTGGGCAACACCCCGAGCAGCAGGGTGATCACCACGCCGAGTGTGATCGCGGCGGTGGTGAACGCTCCCGGCACGCTCACCGTCGGGCCGTCAGGAGCGGGCTCGCTGAAGTACATCAGCACCACTACCCGCAGGTAGAAGAACGCGGCCACCGCGCTCGCCACCAACGCCACCACCACCAGCGGTGCCATCCCGTCCGCCAGTGCTGCACTGAATACCGCGAACTTGCCGGTGAATCCACTGGTCAGCGGGATGCCAGCGAGGGCGAAGAGCAGGAAGGCGAAGACCGCGGCGGTCAACGGCGAGCGTTTGGCCAAGCCGGCCCACTGCGACAGGTGGGTGGCCTCACCGTCGGCGTCGCGCACCAGCGTGACCACACCGAAGGCGGCCAGCGTGGTGAAGCCGTAGGCGAGCAGATAGAACATCGTGCCGGACAGGCCGGCCTCGGTCAGGGCGATCGCTCCGACCAGCAGGAAGCCGGCGTGCGCCACCGACGAGTAGGCGATCATGCGCTTGATGTCGGTCTGGGTCAGACCCAGCACCGCGCCGATCACCATCGAGACGATCGCGACGCCCCACAGCAGGCCGCGCCATTCCCAGCGGGTGGCCTCGAAGCCCACCGTCAGCACCCGCAGGATGCCACCGAAGGCAGCGACCTTGGTGCAGGCCGCCATGAACGCCGTCACCGGCGTCGGCGCGCCCTGGTAGACGTCCGGGGTCCAGGTATGGAACGGCCCGACCGAGCCCTTGAACAGCAGCCCGATCACCAGCAGCGCCAGCCCGCCGAACAGCAACGTGTCGGACCGGTCGGTGCCGACGGAAGCCTCCGCGATCGCAGACAGGGACACCGAGCCGGCGTAGCCGTACAGCAGCGCCACCCCGTACAGGAAAAACGCGGACGAGAACGCTCCTAGCAGGAAGTACTTGACCGCCGCCTCCTGGGAAAGCAATCGGCGGCGCCGAGCCATCCCGCACATCAGGTACAGCGGCAGGCTGAGCACCTCGAGCGCGATGAACATGGTGAGCAGGTCGTTGGCCGCGGTGAAGACCATCATCCCGCCGAGTGAGAACAGGAACAGCGGGAAGACCTCGGTCTGCATCGTGGTTTCCGTCACGGTGCCCGTCGAGGTACTCGCTGCGCCTGCTACCTGGGCACGATCCTGGGTGGTGCCCGGACGCACCGCGGCGTCGGCGGTGAACGCACCCCCTGGTTCGACCGTCCGATCCGCGATGAGCAGCACCGCTCCCAGGCCTAGCGCCAGCAGCGTGCCCCACAGGAACAGGGCGGGACCGTCGATGGCCACCGTCCCGGCCAGGGTCACGACATCCCCGGTGCCGCCTCGGGAGAATGAGTAGATGTGCATGCCCAGCGCGGCACCGGCGGTGCCTAATGCGAGCAACGACAGCCCGACCTGGGCCGACCACCGCGCCGAGCGCGGCACGAACGCCTCCACCAGCACGGACAGGCACGCCACCCCGAGCACTACCAGCAGCGGAGCGATCGCTCCGTAGTCCACCGCAGGCATCGGCACCCGCGGAACCTGGCTCAGAAGTCCCCCCAGCAACTCACCGTCGAGCACCTCAGTTGCCTCCCTGCTCGACCACCGGGTCGGCCAGGCCCACTTCGGTGAGCGTGGCCCCGGCTGAAGGGTTGATCACATCCAACACCAGCTGCGGATAGAACCCGAGCAGCAGGATGAGCGCCACCAGCGGCACCAGCACAGCGACCTCGCGGATCGACAGATCAGGGAACCGCTCGCGCTGGCGCTGCGCCGCAACTTCCGGTGCCGTCGCGGTCCCGGGGCCACCGTCCAGCGCTCCCAGCACGGCCGCGCCCCGCACGGGGCCCTGCATGACCCGCTGGTAGACCCACAGCACATACAACGCGGCCAGGATGATCCCTGCGGTGGCGATGATCGTGTACACCGGCTGGCGGGGGAACGACCCGATGAGGACCAGGAATTCTGAGACGAACGAGTTGGTGCCGGGCAGCGACAGCGATGCCAGCCCGGCGATCAACATCATCCCGGCGAGCAGCGGCGCCAACGCCGCCACACCGCCGTAGTCGGCGATCAGCCGGGAGCCACCGCGAGCGATCAGCATGCCGATCACGATGAATAGCATCCCGGTGGTGATGCCGTGGTTGACCATGTACAGCACTGCGCCCGCCAGCCCCTGGGTGGAGAAGGCGAAGACCCCCAGCGCGATGAAGCCGAAGTGCGCCACCGAGGTGTAGGCCACGAACCGCTTCAGATCGCTCTGACCGACGGCGAGCAGCGCGGCGTAGATGATCCCGGCGATGGCGAGCACCAGCACCAGCGGGGCCAGCGCCCGCGACGCATCCGGGAACAGCGGCAAGCAGTAGCGCAGGAAACCGTAAATGCCGACCTTGTCCATCACGCCGACCAGCAGCACACCGACGCCCACCGGCGCCTCCGCACCGGCGTCGGGCAGCCAGGTGTGCAGCGGCACCAGCGGCGCCTTGATCGCGAAAGCGACGAAGAACCCGAGGAACAGCCAGATCTGGGTGCTCTGCGGGATGGTGTCAGCGATGCCGACCAGGGTGGCCCAGTCGAAGGTGCCCTGGTCCAGCCGCTGCGAGCTCACCACGAACACGCCGATCACACTGGCCAGCATGACCAGCCCGCCCAGCAGCGAGTACAGGAAGAACTTCACCGCCGCGTACTGC
>JBOHGX010000403.1:0-3134 GCA_050700255.1 Pseudonocardiaceae bacterium | reverse complement strand
ACAGCAGCCAACCCCCATTTTCACCACGGAACGCGCGACCCGCACGGGTATCAGGTGCTGTTACCCACTCACGAGCACGTCACGAGCGCGCGGCGTCGACGTGGGTGGCGTCGCGAACTGTGCCGACGTACTCCTCGACCAGGTCCTCCAGCGCGACGACCCCCGCGGTGTGCCCGTCAGTGCCCGTGACGCGGGCGAGATGGCTGCTTGAGCGACGCAGTAGGGCCAGCGCCTCGTCAAGTTTGGCAGTGGATTGCACTTCGGGCAGTGGGCGCACACTGCCCGGTGGCACCGGCGTGTCCGGTGGCCGGCCGAGCAGGTCCAGCACGTCCTTCACGTGCAGATACCCCACCAGCTGCCCGTCGCCCGGCTGCCCATCACACAGTTGCCCATCACACAGTTGCCCATCACACAGTGGGAAACGGGAGAAACCGGTCTGGGCCACGGCACGCTCGATGTCGCCCAGGACTGGTTCGGCGGGCACCGTGGTCAAGCCGGAGATCGGGACCAGCACGTCGGCCACGGTGCGCTCCATCGTCGACAGCGTCTGAGTCAGCCTGCGGTGCTCTTGGCTGTCCAGCAGCCCCTCGCGGCTGGAGTCGGCGATCAGGTTGGCCAGCTCGTCAGGGCTGTAGGCACTCTCCAGCTCGTCGCGGGGCTGGACGCCGAACGCGCGCAACACGTGGTTGGCGATCCAGTTCAGCACCGCGATCACCGGGCGCATCAGCCGCATCCAGGCAGCCAACGGTGGCACCATCCACAGCGCCGTGCGCTCCGGCCCGGCGATGGCGATGTTCTTGGGCACCATCTCCCCGAGCAGGATGTGCGCCACCGTGACGATGCCCAGCGCAATCACGAAGGAGATGGTGTGCAGCACCGCGTCGGGTATCCCGAGTGGGCCGGCCAGCCACTCGAGCTGGTGGGCGACGACGGGCTCACCGAGCGCGCCCAGTCCCAGCGAGCAGATCGTGATCCCGAGCTGCGCCGCGGCCAGCATCAGCGATAGTTGCTCCCCGGCCCGGATCACCGTGCGAGCCCGGTGTACCCCGCGCTTGGCTATCGATTCCAGCCGGTCCCGCCGCGCGCTGATCAACGCGAATTCGGCACCGACGAAGAAGGCGTTCGCAGCCAGCAGCAACAGCGCACCCAGCAGCGCGGCGGTATTCACCTAAGTCACCTGCTCGGCCGGCGCCGTCCGGATGAGCCGAAGATCGGCGATGCGACGGCGGTCCATCCGGATCACGGTCAGCCGCCAACCGTCGAGGTCGATCTCGTCACCGACATCGGGTATGCGACCCAGCCGCTCCAGCACGAGCCCGGCCACCGTCTCATAGTCACCCTCGGGTATCACGAGTCCGACGGCATCGGCCACCTCGTCGACCCGCAGCAGTCCGGAGATGATCCACCTCTCGTCGCCTAGTGGCTGGACCTGGGACATCTCCATGCGGTCGTGCTCGTCACGGACGTCGCCGACGATCTCCTCCACCAGGTCCTCGAGGGTGACGATCCCCGCGGTGCCGCCGTACTCGTCGACCACGATGGCGACCTGCAGTCCCTGGCCGCGCAGCCGGTCGAGCAGCGCATCGCCGTCCAGCGAGTTCGGCACGGTGGGAACCGGATTGGCCAGCGCGCCGACCGGGGTCGCGGCGCGCTGGTCGGCCGGCACCGCGAAGGCCTGCTTGACGTGTACCACGCCACGCACGTCGTCGAGGTCGCTGCCATAGACCGGGAAGCGCGAATATCCGGTCCGCCGTGCGGCGTCGACCAGGGCGAGTGCGGTCGCGTCCGCCCGCAGTGCCTGCACCTGCATCCGGGGAGTCATCAGCTCCTCCGCGGTGCGTTCGCCGAAGCGCAGCGAACGGTCCAGCAGGGTTGCGGTTCCTTGATCCAGGGTGCCCTGCTGGGCGCTGCTGCGGACCAGGGAACCCAGTTCCTGCGGGGAACGAGCGGAGCGCAGATCCTCGGCCGGTTCGATGCCCAGCCGCCGCAGGATCCAGTTCGCTGAACCGTTCAATGCCGAGATCAGCCAGCGGAACGCGGTGGAGAACGCGTTGAGCAGGCCGGCGACCTGCCGGGCGGTGGACAGCGGCCGGGCGATGGCCAGGTTCTTGGGCACGAGTTCGCCGAACAGCATCGACAGTGCGGTGGCCAGCGCCAACGCGAGCCCCAGCGACACGCCCCCCGCAGCGGCAGCGGGTAGCCCGACGGCATCGAGCCCGGGCCGGATCAGTCTGGCGATGGCCGGTTCGGCGATGTATCCGGTGACCAGGGTGGTGATCGTGATACCGACCTGCGCCCCGGACAGCTGAAACGACAGCGTGCTGTGCGCGTGCTTGACTTGGCGGGCGCGGCGGTCGCCTACCTGCTGCACATGTGCGTCGACGGTGCTGGGTTCCAGTGCGGTGAGGGAGAACTCGCCGGCGACGCACACGAAGGTGCCTACGGTCAGCGCAACCATCCCGAGCAGGCCAAGGAGCGAGAGCGCAACGTCCATCTATGCCGCCCGGGGGGACGGTGGGCCGGGGCAGCCGGGCCAGAAGCCCGGCCCCGTACTACAGCCAGGGCTCGATGCGGCAGGCACCGAATTCGTCACTCCTCGAGGGCCGGATCCGCCCGATTCTACGGGTGGCCGGTGCACTGTCGAGTACCGCCGCAGGCACCGGACCTCCATTCGGACTAACGTGTCTGATCGTGCGGATCGGAATCCTGGGTGGACCTGGACTCTCCGCTGGTGCGCCGTTGGACGGAGCCGTGCAGCGGTTGGGAACCGAGCTGGCTCGGCGTTGCTGGGGCATGGTGCTCGGGATACCCGGATCGCTCGCCTTCGACGACGCTATCGAGTCCGGGGTGGACGTCGTGGAGGTGCTGGCGCGCGGCGCCGAGCCGGGCACCAAGACCACTGATCTACGAGCAGTAGACGGGTCGGCCGCCCGGCTGGAGGTGGTCCGGCTGCTGTCCGACGCCATCGTGGTGCTGCCTGGCGGGATCGACGTGCTGGCCGACCTGCTTGCCCTGCTCAGCGAGCAGGCACTGGGACTCAGTGACAAACCGTGTGGCGTGCTCGACCCGACCGGGTTGCTCGACCCGCTGGCCGAGCAGCTCGACGCGCTGGACCGCGCCGGCCTGCCGGCCGC
>JBOHGX010000402.1:0-2257 GCA_050700255.1 Pseudonocardiaceae bacterium | reverse complement strand
GCGACCTCGATCCAGCGCGCTCCGGGCCACATCTCCGCATCGGTGCGCTTTTCGAAGCCCAGCTTGTCGACGAAGAACTCGACCATCGTGTCCTGATCCGTGACGGCCAGCATCGCCCAGTGGATTCGAGTGATCATGGTGCACCCTCCGTCTCCTGCAAGTACGCCTTAGTGCGCCGCATCGTCCCAGCACCGTCCGAATCCGACCGAGACCTCCAGCGGGACATCCAGCGCGTACGCCGAACCCATCTCGCGACGGACGAGCGTCTCCACCGCGGCACGCTCGCCATCGGCGATCTCCAACACCAGCTCATCGTGCACCTGCAGCAGCATCCGGGAGCGGAGCCCCTCGGCACCCAACGCGCGGGCGACGTTCAGCATCGCGACCTTGATGATGTCCGCGGCGCTGCCCTGGATGGGTGCGTTGAGCGCCATTCGCTCGGCCATCTCGCGACGCTGGCGGTTGTCGCTGATCAGGTCGGGAAGGTACCGGCGGCGACCCAGGATGGTGGCGGTGTAACCGTCCCTGCGAGCCTTTTCGACCACCGTGCGCAGGTAGTCCCGGACGCCACCAAATCGGGCGAAGTACTCCTCCATCAACTCGCGGGCCTCCTCGGTGGAGATCCGCAGCTGAGCGGACAGCCCGAATGCGGATAACCCGTAGGCCAGGCCGTAGTTCATCGCCTTGATCTTGGCACGCTGCTCGCCGGTGACCGCGGCAGCGTCCACCCCGAACACCCGCGCGGCGGTGGCGGCGTGGAAGTCATGCCCCGAGGTGAACGACTCGATCAGCGCGGTGTCCTCGGACAGATGCGCCATGATCCGCATCTCGATCTGGCTGTAGTCCGCCGTCATCAACTCTGAATAACCGGGACCGACCACGAACGCTCGCCGGATCCGGCGGCCGGACTCGGTGCGGATGTGGATGTTCTGCAGGTTCGGTTCGGTGGAGGACAGCCGCCCGGTCGCGGCGATGGACTGGTTGTAGGTGGTGTGGATGCGCCCGTCATCAGCCACGGCTTTCAACAGCCCATCCACCGTGGTTTTGAGTCGGGTCGCGTCGCGGTGCGCCAGCAGGTGCGCCAGGAATGGGTGCTCGGTGGATTCGTAAAGCGTCTGCAGTGCGTCGGCGTCAGTGGTGTATCCGGTCTTGATGCGTTTGGTCTTGGGCATGCCCAGCTCGTCGAAGAGCACCACCTGCAGCTGCTTGGGTGAGCCCAGGTTGACCTCTTTGTTGATCACCGTGTAACAGTCCTGCTCAGCTTGCTTTACCGCGGCGGAGAAGCGGGCCTCCAGCTCGGCCAGCACGTCGCCGTCGATGGCGATACCGGCGGCCTCCAGCTCGGCCAGCACCGCGAGCAGCGGCAGCTCCAGATCGGTGAGCAATGACCGACCCGCTATCCCATCCAGCTCGGCGTCCAGTGCGACGGCCAGCTCGGCCACGGCCCGCGCCCGCAGGATCTCGTCGGCCACGCGAGCATCTGCGTCCTCGCCTTCGAACAAGCTCGGTTGGACGCTATCACCGGATTCCGCGCGCAACTCCCTGCGCAGATACCGCAGCACCAGGTCGGCAAGGTCGAAAGACCGCTGGCCGGGCCGAACCAGATAGGCGGCCAGCGCGGTGTCGCTGGTCAGCCCCGCCAGGGCGACGCCGCGCGCCCGCAGTGCGTGCAGCAGCGGCTTGGCGTCATGCGCAGCCTTGGGCGCGGCCGGATCGGCTAGCCAATCGGACAGCGCTTGCTCGTCGTCAGGAGTGCACGCGCGCGGATCGAGGTAACCGCCCTCGCCGTCGGGAGCGGCCAGGGCGAGACTCTCCAGATCCCCGGCACCCCGCATCCAGCTGCCACGGAAGGCGAGTCCCACCCGACGCCCGTCCCTGGCGTGCGCGTCCAGCCAAGCGGCCACCCCACCCGGCTCGATCATCCCGCCGCGCACGTCGAAGCCCTCCTCGGCTTCGGGCTCGGCAGCGCTGAGCGTGGCGAACAATCGGTCCCGCAGCACCCGGAACTCCAGCTCATCGAACAACCGGTGCACCGCATCGCGGTCCCACGGTTTCATCGCCAGGTCGCCGGGCTGCTCGGGTAGATCAACATTTCGGACCAGTTCGGTGAGCTGGCGGTTGAGCAGTACCGAGGCGAGGTTCTCCCGCAGCGCGTCACCGGCCTTGCCCTTGACCTCATCCACCCGATCGACCAGGGCATCCAACGACCCGAACTCCCGCACCCACTTCGCCGCTGTCTTCTCCCCCACACCCGGGA
>JBOHGX010000401.1:0-3880 GCA_050700255.1 Pseudonocardiaceae bacterium | reverse complement strand
GCCCCGGCACTCGTCGCCACCGCGCTGCACCGGTTCGACATCAACCTGCGGATCTCGGTCGTGCTCGGCTTCGTCGGAGTCGGCGGCATCGGGTTCGAGATCGCGCAGTCGCTGCGCCGGTTGGATTACCCGCGCGCGATGGCCCTGGCGCTGATCGTGGTGCTGCTCTGCGTCGCGGTCGAACTGATCTCCGCAGCCATCCGGCGGGCGCTGCTCGGCGGCCCCACCGCCCAACGTCGCAGGCCACGCAGGATGCCGCAGCAGCAGCACCACCACCGAGCCGTCGAGCCCGGTCGGATCTCACCGCCGTGGGACGCAGCTCGGATCCGCCGCGCAGGTTTCCTCGCGCTGGCGGTAGCGATCGTCATCGCCTCGGTGTGGGAGGCCGAGATCTCGCCGACCCAGATCGCCGATGGACTGCGCGACATCGGCACGACCGCCGGGCTGTTCTGGCCTCCGGAGACCGGCGGCATCGGCGGGGAGCTTTTCGACGAGCTGCTGGTGACGATCGAGATCGCGCTCGCCGGCACCCTGATCGGCGCGGTGCTGGCGCTACCGGTCGGAGCCATGGCGGCCCGCAACGTGGCGCCGTCGCCGCGGGTGGCCAGAGTGTTCCGGATCTTCGTGGTGTCCGTCCGCGGCATCCCGGAGCTGATCCTCGCGATCGTGCTGGTGGTGATCACTGGACTCGGAGCCGTCGCCGGGGCGTGCGCACTGGGTATCGGTGCGATGGGCCTGCTCGGCAAGCTCGTCGCGGATTCCCTGGAGGAGACCGACACCCGGGTGCAGCTGGCGCTGCGCGCCACCGGTGCATCACGCATTCAGGTGTTCTTCGCCGCGACGCTGCCACAGGCCGCGCCAGCCTTCGTCGCGCACATCCTCTACCAGCTCGACGTCAACATCAGGGCGGCGACGCTGCTGGGGATCGTCGGTGCCGGCGGGATCGGCTTCTACCTGCTGAACGCTTCCCGCGTCCTGGAATTCGGTGTGGTCACCACTGTCATGCTGATGGTGTTCGCCACCGTGCTCGCCGTGGAGCTCCTCGCGCTGTGGCTGCGTCGGGTCGTCTCCTGATCCGGCGGGCCCGCCGACCTCGATGCCCTGGCGCTGCTGCCTCTACCTCGGCGACTGTGAACCGGCGTCCGGTGGCTGCATGCCGTGTCCGGTACCGCGCGGCACAATCCATTCGTGCGGTTGTCCGGTCACCGCGGCGATCCGCTCGTAGTCCGAGTCGTAGTGCAAGACCACCGCCGAGCCCACCCGGGCGATAGCGGCGACCATCAGGTCGGGAATCGGTGTGCGGTGCTGTCCGCACGCCGCCAACGCCGTCATGGTCTCCACGACGTGCCGTTCGGCGTCGGCGGTTATGTGCATATACGGCAGGGCCGACAGGTCGAGCCGGATCCGGTTCAGCTCATCCGCGTTGCGCGCTGAGAACAGCAGCTCGGCCATCGACACGACGCACACGGCCAACCGGCCCGCCGCCCGCAGCTCGTGGAGCCGGTCGCGCGCACGACGGTCGTAGCGGGCCTGCTCCCAGGCCGACTTGTCGGCGAGGTGAACCGGTCCTATCGCCACGCCTGGGCCCGGACGTCGACCTCGGCGAGCCGCTCACCCAGCAGGTCGAGCAGGCTGTCGAACCGGGAGCGCTGCTCACCGTCGACCGCGGTGGCGGCAACCAGCCGCAGCGCCCGATTGACCGTGTCGACCTTGCTGCTTGTGCCCAGCACGGCCGCAGCACGCGCCAGCGCGTCATCGTCGAGGTCCAGAAGCGTTCGAGCCACGACTACTCCTCTGATATACGCAGGTGACCATTATATCAAGAGCGGACTGTCCGCGAGGGGACCGGACCAGCCGTGTGTGGCGCCCGCCGCCGGCACCTGGTGACAACGGCCTTATATACCTCCGGAACCTATTGTTGATGTGGCGGTGAGTCGGGCCGAGCTGGGTAGCTGACTGATGCGATGCGTTGGCGTGTCAAGCCAGATGGTCTGGCCTGTTGGCCCGGCGGTGACGCCGAGTCTGCCCGCCCTGAGTGACCGTGCCGGTGGCAGGGGTCGAGCTCGGCCCACGCGTCGCTGTCGCCGGAGACGCGAATCAGTGTTCGGCCGTTCCGGGGTCGACGGTGCCGCCGGCACCGTCACCCCCCACGACCAGCCCACGATCCACCACTGAGGGCCGCGGCCGTGTTCGAGGTGTTCCTGATCGGCCACATCGCGGCCGGCGTGATCGCCGTGCTCGCCGGAACGGCGGCGATGCTGACGCCCAAGACGCCGGGACGCCATCCCCGACGAGGAACCGTCTACCTCGCCGCTGTGGAAGCTGCTCCCCCGAGCAGCTTCTGGTTCCTGCCCGCCGCCGTCGGTGCCCCGCTGCTGCTCCGCGCCCTGTACCGGCACGCCCGGCGCACCCGACGGGAGGAGGTGAGACGACACCGACGGATGCTCTGACACCGCGCCGACGCCGTTCCCTTCCCCACCCCCGCTGGGATCCCTAGACATCCCTGCTGCCGTGGCGACACACCGCACCTCAACCCGCCGACCGGCCCTCTATCGCAAACGACCGATTGCGTGGGACCCGACGCCACCCTCAGCACGAGAAGCGTTCCTGCAGGTCACCACCCCGCCGGGGAAGTGAAGGCCGTCATACCCGATCAGACCACGGCCACCGCCAGACGGGCTAGCCGCGAACGGGTTCGTTGCCGTGCTCGCCGTGGAGCTCCTCGCGCTGTGGCTGCGTGGGGTCGTCTCCTGAACAAGCTGCTCAGGCGTTCACTCACGTTTTCCTGCGTGTTGCCTTGCGGGCAGTTGTCCGGCCAACCCCAGCCATCAGCGTTGGCCCGTGATCACGACCCGCTACCTTGAGATCGCCGACGAGCTCGCGACCGAGCTCGCCGACCGGGCCGCCGGGGACCGGGTGCTCAGCGAGCACGCGATCATCCGCCGCTACGGGGTCGGCCGCGCGTCGGCCCGGGCCGCGCTGCAGGAACTCCAGCGGCGGTTGCTGGTCCGCCGGGTGCGGGGCGCGGGCACCTTCGTCAACCGGCGGATCGACTATATGATCTCGCAGCGCCGCAGGCCGTCCTGGCACGGCACCGTCACCGCCGCCGGGGCCCGCCCCCGCTCGGTGGTGCGCGACATCGAGAACCTTCCGCTGCCGGCCGACATCGCCACGCTGCTGAACCTCCCCGCGGGTAGCCCGGCGTTCCGGCTGGTCCGGCAGTCCTACATCGACGACCTGCTGGCCTCGTGGTCGCACGAGTGGGTGCCCGTCGAGCTGGTCGCCGACCTGCAGCTCGCGATGCACGCCGTCGAGTCACTCGACGAGGTGCTGCGCCAGGTGGGCCGGGTGTCCCCGGTGCGGGCCTGGTGCCGGGTCAGCCTGGACCTGCCGTCGGCCGAGCTGCTCGAACACCTGCAGATGGACATCCGCCAGCCGGTCTGGCTGGTCGAGAGCCTCAGCCGGGACGCCGCCACTGGCCGGCCGCTGATGTGCAGCAGCGCCTGGATGCGCGCCGATGCGGTCCGGGTGGTGGTCGAGATGGGCTCGACCGCCGACTGGGCACCGCAGGTGCAGCGGTGAACCGGACCCGGGAGCAGCGGGCCGCGTTGCTGGCGGCGGCCGAGCCCGCGGAGCTGATCGCGCTGGCGGATGAGTTGCTCGCCGACGGCGATGACGCCGAGGTGCTCGTCGCTCCCGAGGTCGGCTGCGTCACCGCCCAGGTTCGCGAACCGGTGGCCGCGCAGCGGTTCCTGCTGGGCGATGTGCTGACCGTCCGGGCCGAGGTCGCCGTCGGCGGCATCCGCGGTTGGGCGATGCGGCTCGGCGACGACCGGGCGGCGGTCCTCGCGGCGGCGGTGTGTGACGCGCGGGCCGAGGC
>JBOHGX010000400.1:0-38266 GCA_050700255.1 Pseudonocardiaceae bacterium | reverse complement strand
GGCGGATTCTCTTCACGGATTACAGAAGGCCACTGAAGACCTTCTTGTCCTCGTTCCGGGCCGCTATCGGCCTGTACTTTTTCAAGGAGGGTTTCGCATAAGCCTCACGGGTCCGATTGCCCCGATATGTCTCCATGTCGTGTCGGTCATAGTGGGTGTTGTGGCCTATGACGTGACGGCGGTGCGCGCGCAGTACCCGGCGCTGGGTGACGGGAGGGCCTGGCTGGACGGGGCGGCCGGCACCCAGGTGCCGCAGGTGGTGATCGACGCGGTGGCGCAGACCTACCGCACCGGCGTATCGAATCAAGGTGCGCCGTTCGAGGCCAGTTCGCGCGGCACCGAGATCGTGGCGCAGGCGCGCCGCGCGGTGGCCGATCTGGTCGGCGCAGCCGACTCCCGCGGGGTGGTGTTCGGCCCGACGATGACCGCGTTGACCTACCGTTTCGCCGCCGCCTTGCAGGCCACCTGGCGGGAAGGCGACGAAATCGTGGTCACCCAGCTCGATCACGATGCGAATGTCCGGCCGTGGGTTCAAGCGGCCCGCCGAGCCGGCGTCACCGTGCGGACCGCAGCCGTGGACCCGCGGACCGCCGAGCTACCACTGGACGGGGTGCGCGCTCTGTTCGGAGAGCGGACCAGGCTGGTGGCGCTGACCGCCGCATCCAATCTGGTAGGCACCTGTCCCGATGTGACAGCAATCACCTCCGCGGCGCGTGAGGTTGGCGCGATCAGCTTCGTGGACGGAGTGCATCACACCCCCCATTCGCACGTCGACCTGGGGGCGCTCGGAGCGGACTTCTATGCCACCAGTGCCTACAAGTGGGCGGGCCCGCACTTAGCGGCCGTCGTCGCCGCCGATCCGGGACTGCTGCAGGGCCTGCACCCGGACCGGCTGCTGCCGTCCCCGGACACCGTGCCGGAACGCTTCGAACTGGGAACGAATCCGTTCGCCTCGCTGGCCGGAGTGGTTGCCGCGGTGACGCACCTGGCAGGGCTGGACGACGCGGCCCGGGGTACCCAACGCGAGCGGCTCGCGACCTCCCGCCGAGCCGCCGGCGTCCACGAGGACGCGTTGGGCAACCGGATGTTGGCGGGCCTGGCCGCCATCCCGAAGGTGACGCTTTACGGGTCTCCGAACCGGCGCACCCCGACGGCGTACTTCCGGCTGCAGGGCAGGGCGCCGGCCGAGGTCGCCGAGGCCTTGTCGGCACGGGGAATCAACTGCTGGCACGGATTCGCCTACGCCTGGGAGTTGGCCGAAGCGTTGCGGCTGCGTGACAGCGGTGGCGGGGTGCGGACCAGTGTGAACTTCTACAGCACCGACGCCGAGGTGGATCGGCTGCTCGACGCTGTCGCCGAACTCGCAGCCGGTCGGTGAGTCGCCGAGCTCGCAGCCGGTCGGTGAAGAATGATCCGGGGCGGCACCCGTTGTGAGGTACCGCCCCGGTTGACGTGGGTTGCTTATCGGCGATGTCAGACCTCGTCGGCCTGGATGTCCGCTGCGAGCTCCTTGAGTTTCGGAGAGTGCTCACGGGCGTGGTGGCTGCAGAACAGCAATTCTCCACCGGAGGGCAGCACTGCCCGGACGCGGGCGGTGGCGCCGCACCTGTCGCAACGATCGGAAGCGGTCAATTCGGGGCGGGCAAGCGTGCTGGTCATGGCTTCTCCCTCCGTCCGGTCCAGTCTACGCGACCAGACCGGGTCGAACCGGCTGCGGTACTCGTACTGCAGGTACTAGTTGGCGGGATTGACCGTCAACTCTGACATCGGATCTCAGGGCTCCACTGTTCCAGACGAACGCCGGCCATGATGTGTTCCCGCGCTCATGGCGACGACCGTCACGTATCCAGCTAGTACCGCACGCCCTCGACCGACGCAAGGGTTCGCGGTGGTAGTCGCCGATCGCTGCGGTACCGCGCTAGCCTGATCGCCACCGGTGATCGAGGCGCTAACGGGCGGAGGACGGCATGGCCGATGCCGGTGCACTGGCCTTGGACCTGGCCGCGCATGGCGTCGTCGGGCTGACCATCGCGTGGGCGGACAACAACGGGATCCCGCGCTCGCGGACAGTGCCGGTCGATTCACTGCCCCAGGTGGCCCAACAGGGAGTAGGGATCACCGCGCTGTTCGCGGTTTTCGACACCAACGACGTGATCACCTTTAGCCACCAGGGTCTGTCCAGCCCGTCTGGCGATGTCCGGTTGGTACCGGAGCTGCGCGGGCTGACTCAGCTCGCCGGGCAGCCCGCGCTGGCGTGGGCGCCGGGGCGGCAGGTTGCGGCGGATGGCTCGCGCTGGCCCTATGACCAGCGGGGGGTGCTTGAGGCTCAGGTCCAGGCCGCCGCCGCCGAGGGACTGGAGATCAGGGCCGGCTACGAGCTGGAGTTCGTGCTCGTCCAGGCCGGCGACTGCGGTGCGTGCGGTGCGGAGCTTCGGCTCGCGCACCAGGGGCCGGCTTACAGCCCACACGCCCTGCTGGCAGTGCACGAGTTCGTGGCGGCTGTGCTGGCCGACCTGGCCGCCAACGGTGTGCCGGTCAACCAACTGCACGCTGAGTATGGGCCGGCTCAGCTGGAGCTCAGCATCGTCGCGTCCGATCCGGTCACCGCCGCTGACCGGCAGCTGCTGGCCCGCCAGACCATCCATGCCGCGGCTAGAGCGCACGGCCTGCGGGTCTGCTTCGCGCCGCTGTTCACGGCCGCGGGGGTGGGCAATGGCTGGCACGTGCACACCTCGGTCTGGCGTGACGGGCGCAACCTGCTGGCCGGAAGCGCCGGTGCGGCCGAGCGGCCTGGCCCGGACGGCGCTGGTTGGCTGGGCGGGCTGCTTCGGGACCTGCCCGCGCTAGCCGCGATCACCGCACCGAGCGTGCCGTCGCTAAGCCGGTTGCGCCCTGGCTACTTCGCCGGTGCTTACCGGTTCTGGGGAGTGGAGAACCGGGAGGCGCCGTTGCGTTACGTTCCCGGCTCGGAGCTGCTCGGCGCCGACCACGCCAACGTCGAGCTCAAGGTCTCCGATGCCTCGGCCAATCCGTACCTGGCGCTGGCCGCGGTGATCGCCGCCGGCGTGGCGGGGTTGCGCGACGGCGCCGACCCCGGCGAGCCGATCCAGACCGACCCGGGCAGATGGAGCGAGGCCGAGCGCGCGGCCCGCGGTCTGACGCACCTACCGGTCACGCCCGCCGAGCAGGAGGCCGCGCTCACCGGCTGCCAACGGCTCACCGCAGTGCTCGGTGACCAACTGCTCGGCGCGTTTCTCGCAGTGCGCCGGTCTGACGCGGCCTGGGCGGCCGACCGGTCACTGGACGACGTCGTGGCCGCGCACCGGTGGCGCTACTGAGCAGTAGTGGTTGCCTCATCCCTCGCGCGGTTGCCACGCCTGCAGCAGTGCCTCGGGGATACCCCACCAACCCAGCGGGGTGAGCCGCTCGGCATCGTCGACGGCGCCGAGCATCTGCCACAGCTCAACGACAGTGGTGAACCACCCGGCCAGTACCTCGATGTCGTCGTCCTCGGGTCCGGCAACGAATTCGGCGAGGTCCTCCGCGGAGGCGGGTGTGCCTGGGCCTCCGCGCGCCAGCGCCGCGACCGCCTCCAGCCACTCCTCGTGATCAAGAGCGATCACTGAGAGCTGCTCTTCCAGGGCGTCCTCAGTTGGCTCGTCCACCGGACTGACGACACCCGCGGCGAGGCGCAGCCATAATTCGGCGTCATCGGGGTGCAGGCGGTTCGGATCGACCCCACCGCCGGCAGCGAGCAGATCGGCCGGTCTTCCTCCACGTTGCAGAGCGCTACGCAGCCCCCGGCAGGCGGTCTGCAACGCAGCGTCCGGCCGGGGGCGTTCGCCGACCTCAGCGAGGAGTTCCCGCAGCTCGTCTGAGGCGGCTTCCTCGGCAGCGTCCCACTCGGCGATGAAGTCTTCGTCTGCTTCGTCGAGCAGTTCGGTCATCGGCACGCGACCGTCGGACGACGGTGAGGTCATCCAGCGTTCCTGCAGTTCCCGGTACTCCTGGGTCGCCGCCGGGTCACCCGCGAGCAGCCGGTCCGGGTCGATATTCCCAGCAGCGAGCCGCTCCTCGAGATGCCTGACGAGTTGGGCGTGCAGTTCCTGGGCTAGCGGCGTGCGGGCCGGTTCGTCCTCCCACACGTACAACCCGATGATCGCGGTCGGTTCGGTTCCGGTCGCCTCGAGCCAGCCGTGAACTTCGCCGACAGTGGCCTCGCCTTCAGCGATCCGGCCGAGGACAATCTCGGCGGATTCCCAGAACACCGCCGACAGCGGATTGCGCGCCGCGAGAAGCTCGCGGCGCAGCGTCGGCAGTGCCCGCAGAGCGTCCACCGCGGGCAGGCTGAGCAGCACGAGGGCCACATCGCGCCGGGTGAGCTCACCTGCTGGGCGATGCGCGCGAGTCAGGAGCTGCCCTCCGTCAAGTGCCACGTGCCGATGCTAGGGCGGACGCGGGTATCGCTGCCATCGAGGGGGCCTGCCAGTAGGCAACCGGCTGCCGACGCCCGAGGGCCGGCACTGGTCGACGGTAACTTTGTTCGCGTGACCAGCATGCTGGAGCGGGCCCACACGATTGCGGAGGAAGTGCTGTTTCCCAGGGCCCTCGATGTCGACGCTGGGGGAGTCATTCCGGGTAGCCATTTCGACCTGTTGGCCGAGCAGGGTTTCTATGGCCTGGCCAGCCAGCCAGAAAGCACGTCGTTGAACGGCATTTTCGAGACCCTGGCAGGGGGCTGCCTCACCACGACGTTCACCTGGATCCAACACCACGGGCTTGTGCGGGCACTCGTCAGTACAACCAATGTAGAACTACGCGAAAAGTACCTTGGCGCTGCTGTCCGGGGCACGCTGCGCGGCGGGGTGGCGTATGCCGGCGCGATCCCGCGGCCTCCGCGGCTATGGGCGGCGGCCACCGCCGGCGGTTGGCTGATCAGCGGCGATGCTCCCTTCGTGACGGGGTGGGGAATCATCGACATGCTGCTGGTCTCGGCACGCGACGTCGCTGGAGGACCGGAAGGCACCATCGTCAGCGGACTCGTCGGCGCCGAAGCCGGCGGTGGCATCACCGTCGAGGAATTGCAATTGGTCGCCGCTGCGGCCAGCAACACTGTCCAGCTGCGCTTCGAGGGTTACTTCCTTCCGGCCGAGAAGGTCACCGCCGAGATTTTCCATACCGACTTCCTCGCCAGGACGCACATTGCCTTGCGGCGCAACGGCAGCCTCGCGATGGGAGTCGCCGGTCGGTGCATCCGAATGATCGGTGAGGTGGGCAGACCCGAGTTGGCGGAGCTGCTCGAGGTGGAGCAGCGCACCGTCCGCGACCGTCTCGACAGGGGACTGTCCGAACCAGCGACGCTGTCCACAGCTCGTGCTGCCGCGTCCGAGCTGGCCTACCGCTGCGCCGGTGCACTCGTGGTGGCGACGGGCAGTTCCGGGATCCTTGCGGGCCGGCACGCCCAGCGGCTGGTGCGGGAGGCTGCGTTCACGCTCGTCGCCGCCGGCAGGCCGGACATCAAAGAAAACCTGCTGGGCCTGTTCGGGAGTGCTCGGTAAAGACAGTGCTCGGTAAAGACTCTGCAACGTATGCGTGACTGTTTGCACATGATGGCTACACTGGGCGACTACACCCGGGCTTAGGGGGAGGATGCTGGTATGAGACGTGCGCATGCGTTGCCCGTTGGGCTGGCTCTTGCAGCGGTGGCGTCCCTCACGCTGGCGTGCGGGGGGGCCACCGGCAACACCGCACAGCGTGCACCTGCCGGTGTAGTTCCCGCTGGCTTGGAACGGTTCTATGGCCAGGACTTGTCCTGGGGCAGCTGCGCCGCGTTCGCGACCAGCCAACGTGACCAGGAAGCCTATTCCGAGCCCGGTTTGCAGTGCGCTCACCTCGAGGTGCCGCTGGACTACACCAAGCCCAACGACAAGGTCATCAAGGTCGGCCTACTGCGGCGACCGGCATCAGACCCGGCGCAGCGCATCGGTTCTTTGGTGATGAACCCGGGCGGTCCCGGAGGGTCTGGGATGAGCGCGGCTGCCGGCAAGGCCGGTGACATCGCGAACACTGAATTGGGACGACGATTCGATTTCGTGGGTTTCGATCCACGCGGTATCGGTGCCAGCGAACCGAAGGTTCAATGCCGGACCGCAGAAGAGCGCGATGCCGAACGCCTGATGAACCTCAACGTCGACACGTCACCGGCTGGTGTGGAGCGAACGGAAAACCAGTTCAAGGCCACCAACGCCGGTTGCGTGAGCCGTACCGGGACCGACGTGCTCGCGCATATCGGCACCCGCGAAGTGGCCCGCGACCTTGATGTCATGCGCTCGGCCCTGGGTGACGCCAAGCTCACCTACCTCGGCTACTCCTACGGCACTCGCATCGGCACCAGCTACGCCGAGACCTTTCCCGGCAATGTCCGCGCGATGATCCTCGACGGCGCGCTGGACCCGGCCCAGGATCAGGTCTCCCAGCTTCTGGACCAAGGTCGTGGATTCCAGCAAGCTTTCGACGCATTCGCGGCGTGGTGCGCGGGTCTGCCGGACTGCGCTTTGGGGCAGGACAAGAGCCAGGCTGTGACCAAGTTCCAGGCTATGGTCCGCCCGCTGATCGAAAACCCGGTGAGCGTGTCCGACGGGCGCAAACTGTCGTACACCGATGCCACCATCGGAACCGTCCAAGCGCTGTACGTAACCCAGCTATGGACGCCGCTGAACCGCGGTCTGCAAGGACTTTCCCAGGGTAGTGGGGATATCCTGATGCGCCTTTCCGACCTTTACAACGGGCGTTCGCCCGACGGCACTTACTCCACCCAGATGGATGCCTTCCAGGCCGTCCTGTGCGTCGACAATCCGCCAGTCAAAGACCCGAACGTGGCGCGGGATATCGACGCCCAGTACCGGAAACTAGCGCCATTCCTCGACACCGGACAACCACCTTCTCCGGCTCTTGACGGCTGCGCATTCTGGCCGGTGCCTGCCACCGGTGAGCCGCACCATCCACAGGCCAATGGGTTACCCACCGTCATGGTGATCTCCACGACGCAGGATCCCGCCACCCCTTACCAGGCCGGTGTCAACCTCGCCCAGGACCTCAAAGCGCGCCTCCTGACCTTCGACGGGACCCAACACACCGCCTTCTTGCAGGGCATCGGCTGCGTCGATAACGCCGGGATCTCTTACCTCACTGACCTTGATCTTCCCAAGGAGGGAACCCGCTGCGCAGCGGTGGGTTGAGCACGTTGCTGGGCTCTATATGCCAGCCAGTCGTCGACGCCGGCGGTCAGGCGTCGCTTGATCGCCGTGGGAGCGGCCGAGGTGGCGATCGAGTGCTGGGCCAGGACCGCCAGCTGCTCGTCGTCAATGCCGAGGACGTCGCGCAGGAGCTGGTATTGGCCTGCTAGCCGGGTACCCAAGAGCAGCGGGTCGTCGGCGCCGATAGCGACCCGAACCCCGGCGTCCAGCAGGGCGGTGACCGGGAGCTGATGTATGGATGGCAGCACACCCATCGGCTCGTAGGAGGTCGGGCAGATCTCTAATGCAACTGCCTGGGCAGCCAGATGATCGAGCAGACGTCGATCCTGAACCGCAGTGATGCCATGCCCGATCCGAGTCGCCCCGAGCACGTCCACGCACTCGCGCACGTGCTCGGGGCCGGTGTAGTACCCGGCGTGCGGGGTGCGGAGCAGACCGGCGGTGGCGGCGATCCGGCATGCGGCCACGAAATCCGCCGGAAGCCCGCAGCGCTCATCACCGGAGATACCGAAGCCCACCACCCCGCGGCCGGCATACCGGGCCGCCAACCGCGCCAGTGTGCTGGCATGCTCGCCGGACCGGGCCCAGCTGGTGGCGACGATCAGCCCGATGCCCACGCCGGTGGCTGCCGCAGCGTCTCGGCAGGCTTGCAGCAGCACCTCGACGACACCGCCGAACCCACCGAACCGAGAAGCGTACGAGGTCGGATCCACCTGTAGCTCCAGCCAGCCCGACCCATCCGCGGCGTCGTCCTCGGCTGTCTCGCGGATCACCCGGCGCAGGTCGTCGGCCGAACGGATGGTGTTCCGAGCGGCGTCGTAGCGAGCCTGGAACACCGACCAGTCCCGGTCGGTACCGGTCCAGCTGACCGACGTACTGCGTAGTGCTGGAGGAAGTGGGATCTGGTAGGCAGCCGCGAACTCGTGCAGTGTGCCCAGACGCATCGAGCCAGTGAGATGCAGGTGCAAGTGGGCCTTGGGCAGCGCGCGGACATCCCGCAAGGGGCGTACCTCCGGTCGGCCACAAGCTGTCAAGAGCCTACAACGTGCAGCGCTTCGACATGTGCACGCTACTCGAGACCGTGGTGCACGGCTTCCACATTGTGGCCGTCGAGATCGCGCAGGAACACGCCGTAGTAGCCCGGGTGGTACTCGGGCCACTCACGGGGGGCGTGCAGAATCTCCGCGCCCGCCGCCACAGCGGCATCGTGGACCGCGTCCACTGCGTGTCGGTCAGCGGCGCTGAAGGCCAGGTGCAGTTCCCGGGCCTCGGGGCCGGTGGAGGGAGCGAGCCAGAAGTCGGGAATGCCGTCGGGACCGGACAGACCGACGACGAAAGCATCGCCGTGCGGGAAGCGCATCACTTCACGCATCCCGATGGGGGCGAAGGTACGGACGTAGAAGGCGAGCGCCGCCTCGACGTCAGTCACCTGGATACCGATGTGATCGAGCATCCCTCAAGGTTAGTGGCGGCCTCCGACACTTTCTCAGATGATCATCGGGCGTCGAGTTCGGCCGCGGTCGCCCGGACCTCTTCCGCACTGGCGCCGGAGGCCACCAGCTTCCGGTACCGGTTGAGCAGCCGGGGCGCGTGGAAGGCCAGTACCGCGACCAGGTTTCCCGCTTGGAAATAGCCGGCGACGGTGCCCTTGATCGTGCCGGGGTCGTGCAGCACCTCCACGGAAGTCGCCAGGTCGCAGAGCCCGATCAGCTGCAGCGTCAGCCCGTACTGGTCGGACCAGAAGTACGGCACGACATCGGCCTGCCGGGTGATCTCCGCTCCGGCGATTCGTTGTGCGACAACCGCGGCCTGCTCGGTGGCCGATGTCCAATGCTCGATGCGTCGCCGGTCCCCGACCGTGGGGTGCTGCCAGGCAGCGACGTCGCCGACCGCATAGACGTTGTTGGTGCCCTCCACCAGGCCGGTGGCGTCGCACCGCAGCCCGCCTTCGGTGGATACGCCGAGCCCGGCCAGCCACCCGCCGTCGACGACGGTGCCCACACCGACCACGCCGCAGTCGGCGCGCACGATGCTTCCGTCAGCCAGCCGGGCGGCGATGCCGCCGTTGCTGTTCGCGTCGGGGAAGTCTTCCAGCCGTACCCCACAGCGCACTGTCACCCCGTGGTCGGTGTGCAATCGGGCACACAGCTGACCCATCTGTTCCCCCAGAACCCGGGCGAACGGCACCGGCAACGCCTCGATCATGGTCACGTCGAGGCCGGCCATGCGGGCGGTGGCGGCAACTTCGGCACCGATGAAGCCGGCCCCGACCACCAGTAGCGAACGGGCTCGGGAGATGGAGTCCCGCAGGCCCCGGCAGTCCTCCAGCGTGCGCAGCACGTGCAGCTCCGGGTGGTCAGGCTGCCCGGGCAGCCGCCGTGGCAGTACACCGGTCGCCACGACCAGCGCGTCATAGCGAAGCCGGTTGCCGTCAGCGAGTTCCACAGCGGTGCGGTCGACGCCGATCGCGGACCTGCCCAGGTGCAGCGAGACATCAAGGTCGGCCAGGTCGCCACGGTGCAGGACGGCCCGTTCCTCGGGCCACTGCCCGGCGAGGATCTGTTTGGACAGCGGGGGCCGGTCGTAGGGCTCATGCGGCTCGTCCCCGACGAGGCTGATCTGGCCGGGAAACCCCGCCCTGCGCAAGGACTCCACGGTACGCAGGCCGCCGAGCCCAGCGCCGACGACCACTACGTGCTCCATTCGCGCCTCCAGTTCAGGACTCGCTGCGTAGCTGCTCCCGTAGCCGGGCCAGCGTCCGAGACAGCAGGCGGGAGACGTGCATCTGCGAAAGCCCGATCTGTTGCGCGATCTCGCTTTGGGTCAGTCCGGCGAAAACGCGCAGTTTGAGAATGGTGCACTCGCGTTCGGGCAGCCTGTCCAGCAGCGGGGCCAAGGTTGTGCGGTATTCCACTCGGCCGAGTTCGGCGTCAGCCGTACCGACGATCTCTTCCAGCAACGTACCGGCGCCGTCGGCGTCGAGCAGGCTGTCCAGCGAGCCGGTGCGGTACCCGCCAGCCGCCTCCAGCCCTTCCAATACCTGTTCCCGCGAGAGGTTCAGGTACTCGGCGAGCTCACTGACGGTTGGCGCCCTGCCATGCTGCTGTGACAGCACCGACATCGCCGACCCGATAGCGACGTGCAGATCCTTCAGCCGCCGTGGGACCCGCATCGCCCAGGCGTGATCTCGGAAGTATCGACGCACCTCGCCGGTGATGGTGGGCACTGCAAAAGACAGGAAGTCGCTGCCCCGGTCGGGCTCGAACCGGTCCACGGCGTGGATGAGCCCCACGCTGGCGACCTGCTCGAGATCGTCCCGAGGTTCACCGCGGTGGCTGAACCGGCGGGCGATGTGGTGCGCCAGCGGCAAATGCGCGGTCACCAGCCGGTCGCGCAGTTCATCCCGCCGCGGGCTGTCTGGATTCAGCTCGACGAGCTCGGCGAACAGTGCGGCTAGGTGTCCGTAGTCGGTGCTCTCAGTCGCGGCCCATTCCTCGGATTTCTCGGTGGGCGTTACCAACGCTGCGCCACCGTCTCGTCGTGACAACGCTTGATCAGCGTGATGCTCAGCACCGGGCAGTCAGAGTCCGGCTCGCCAGTCACTCGCACTTCGTCGACCAGCGTGGTCAGCACCCGCCAGCCGAAGGAATCCTGCCGCACGCGGGCCCCCGGTTTCGCCGGCACCGACGCGGTGACCTCCATCTGTACGGAGTCGAGCCACAACGTGCAGGTCAGCACCGCATCCGCAGCAGCGACAGTCACCAGCTCCGCGGCCGCCTCGTCCACCGCCAGCCGCAAATCTTCGACGGTGTCGAGGTCGAAATCAGCTCGAGCGGCCAGGTCGGCCGCGACCAGGCGCAGCGGAGGCAGCTCCGAGGCCTCGGCTGCGACCTGCATCACGACGGTACGCCGGTTTTGCCGTACACCATCATCGGGCGTGCCGGCGCCTGACCGCTCCCCGGATCCCATCACTGCCACGACGCCTCCTACCGACGATGGACCTGCCCGGGGCCGATCCTGCCTGGCGTCCGTAGGAGCACGCACTACTGTAGCCGAAAAGTTTGCACACCAAGGTGGCCGCGCATGGACAAGGTGACTTGCGGCTACGGCTCAGGGTTGAACGCGACGAGCGAGGGGGCTGCTGCTATCAACCCGCCAGCAGCGGCTGCCGACCCACCCACAGCTCCCGGCGTTCCTCCTCGGTCAGCCCTCCCCACACCCCGTAGGGCTCCCGTACGGCCAGCGCGTGGCGGCGGCACTGCTCCAGGACGGGACAACGCTGACATATCGCCTTGGCGCGGTCGGCGCGGCGGGCGCGCGCTGATCCTCGCTCACCGTCTGGATGGAAAAAGACGCTGCTATTCAGGCCTTGGCAGGAGCCTCGAAGCTGCCAATCCCACTCGCTGGCCACCGGCTTTGGAAGTCGTCGGGTATCTGTCATCTCCAACACCGTCCTCAGCCGCTCGGCCCGCTCCTCACGTCAAGCAACAGATACCCATGGCGCGACGGCCGCAAACCTGATCGCCAACCACTTACGGCTGGTAGCGGGGGCTGGCGCAGGGTGTCGATCAGGTAGGGCATAATGGGCTGCGATGGTTACACCGATGCTGGTGTGACCGAGGTCGACTGCGACGTGCCCTCATAGCGCACGAGCTTCTCCGCGTCTGGGACTGCCGCGTCTGAGACTGGGGGGTGGCACGCATCAGCCGCCACCATCCCTCAAGGAGAGGATCTCCTCCGCGTGCCTTCGAAACACCCCGCCCCGGTCCACCCGCGTAGTTTCCACGAGCTCGGAGTTTCCACAAAACTGCTCACCGTGCTTGCCGAGCGCGGGATCACCACGGCTTTCCCCATCCAGACTGCGACACTGCCCGACGCACTTGCTGGTCATGACGTGCTCGGCCGCGGCCGAACCGGCAGTGGCAAGACGCTTGCCTTCGCGATCCCCACGGTCACCGCGTTGGCCCGCTCCGGGCTGCGTCGCGCAGCCGGCCGCCCACGCGCGCTGGTGCTGGTACCCACCCGGGAGCTAGCCAACCAGGTCGCCGACACCTTCGCCCCGCTGGCTGCCGCCCTCGGACAGCGGATCACCACGATCTATGGTGGCGTTGGTCAGGGCGGCCAGGTGGCCGCCCTGCGTGGCGGGATCGACGTCCTCATCGCCTGTCCCGGCCGGCTGGAGGACCTGCTCGACCAGGGCCACGTGCGCCTCGACGCCGTCGAGGTCACGGTATTGGATGAGGCCGATCATATGGCCGACCTCGGCTTCTTGCCTGCGGTACGCAGATTGCTTGATCGCACCCCTGCGGGCACCCAGCGGCTGCTGTTTTCGGCGACTCTAGACGCAGCCGTGGACGTTCTGGTGCGCCGCTACCTGACCGATCCGGTGGTGCACTCGGTCGACCCGCCGGTGGCGCCGGTTTCCACGATGACGCACCACGTGTTCACCGTGGAGCATGCCGACAAGGCCTCGGTGGTCCGCGAGCTCGCCTCCGGCCAGCGCCGCAGCCTGTTGTTCACCCGCACCAAGCACGGCGCGAAAAAGCTCGCCAAGCAGTTGACCGCCGCCGGGCTGCCCGCGGTGGAGCTGCACGGGAACCTCTCACAGAACGCCAGGGCACGGAATCTTGCGGCGTTCAGCGAGGGCAGCGCGCGCGTATTGGTGGCTACGGACATCGCCGCGCGCGGCATTCACGTCGATGAGGTCGGCCTGGTGGTGCATGTGGATCCGCCTGCCGAGTACAAGGGTTACCTGCACCGCTCCGGGCGCACCGCCAGGGCGGGCGCTGAGGGGATTGTGGTCACCTTGTCCACCCCCGACCAGTCCGGGGAAATGCGGACACTGACTCGGCAGGCCGGCATCAGGCCGGTGACGACGTGGGTGCGTCCCGGCGCCGAGCAGATCGCCGCACTGACCGGCCCGCTGGCTCCCCTGGTTGCCCCGGCGGCTCCTGCTGGCGCGTCGGCGCCGTCCAAGAGCCGCCGAGACGGCGGCATTGTCGGGGCTTCCCGTCGCGGACCACGGCGAGCCACCCGGCGCCGCACCACCCGCCGCGCCGCCTGAGGAAGCTCACGTGGGCCATGCCGTGCCTTCACGCGGTCAGCTCTTTCTCGAGCGGAGTCCGGAAGCGCGGCGTGACTCGGACAGTTCCAATCCGGTGACTGAGCAGCTCGGCTGCTGCTACCAGTGCAGCGACCGCATCGTGGCCAACGTCCTCAAGCAGCCGGAAAACAATGTCCCCTTCCTTTCGCTGCGCCCAACCGCCGACAACCCGGCCGTCCCACCAGACTGTGGGACCGATATTGCCGGTTCGATCAGACAGCGCTGGCGCATGACCGCCCAACAACCAGCCGCGATCTGACCACGCCATAGCGGTCGGGTCGAGCGCGGGCAGCAGCGCGGCCCACGGTGGGGTGGCAGCTACCGGCTCGAGGTCGTCGGCGAGTACCAATCCAATCGTGGCGCCGAGGTCGACTTCCGCGATGTCCAGCTGGTCCAGCGCGCGGCGGGTGTCACCGGCCGTCCATCCGGACCACCACTGTAGGTCGGCGACCGTGCCCGGCCCGAACGCGGCGAGCCATCGGCGGGCGAGCTCCAGCTGGGCGGCCTCGGTCGGCGGATGGGCCAACCCACCCGGCAGCCATGCCTGCAGCGGTGACCAGCGGTACTGGCTTGATGTCCAGGAGCCACGGGGCCGGCCGCGGACTATCCGACCGTCTGCGGCGAGTAGGAACAGCACCCGAGTAGAGATGTTCTGCCGGGCTTGGTAGGGCTTTCCCTCGGCCATCAGGAGTGACGTGCGCAACCGGGGCTCATCGTCGGACAGTTCAGCTGCGGTCGCTTCACCCCGGGCCTCCAGCACGCACGGGGTGGATTCCTCGACATCGTTCAGCCAGGTAACCGGGTCCGCAGCGACCCCGGCCTGGTCGAGATGTTGAACCAACCGGCGCCGCTCCTGCACCGCGATCTTGCGGGTGCAGGCTGCGTGCACCACCGGTGCCAGCTCCAACGGGACCACGAACATCGTCCGCCGCATGCCGAGCATCCGTACCAGCGACCGTTCGTCGTAGAGCGCGCGTTCGATGATGCTCGGCTCGCCGGTGCGCATCCGGGCGATCGCGGCCAGATACACCGAGGCGGGATCGGTGCCATGCAGGCCCACCAGGCCCTGGGCTACCTCGACCACGGTGCTGGCCTGTGCCTGTGCCGCAAGGTGGTGCCGCAGACCGAGCCGCGCCCGCCGCTCTTCGATCCCGATCCGCCTCGTCGCCGCCATCGCACCATCCGCCTTCCAGCGTGTCTGACCGTAGCGTGAAGGAGTGATAGAAGCTGCCGACTGCGGCCGCGCTGGACTGACCGGGAGAGGCTGAGGGTTATGCCGCGACTGTCCGTCGCCGTGTGGCCGTCGCCTGAGGTGATCGCGGTACTTGCGGTACTCGACCGACCGGCGATAGCCGGCGTGCGGTGGTCACTGCCAGAGCAATGGACGGTGAAGCTGCGCCCGCTGGGCTACCTGGAGGGTCCAGTGATTCAGCGGCTGCGGGATGTGCTGGTCGCCGAGCTCGACGGTGCACCAGCCGTCCATTGTGTGCTCGGCCCGATGACTCGTCGGCTTGGCGGGCAGTGGCTGGGTGCTCCGGTCGAGGGGCTGGATAGCCTGGCTGCGGTCGTGTTCGAGGTGACCGAGCAACTCGTACCGGTCACCCATCCGCAGCCGTTTCAGGCCGATGTCGTGCTGGCACGGGGGCGGGTACCCAAGGAGCTGGCCGGTCAACCGGTAGCAGCATCGTGGACAGTCGACGCTGTCTGTCTCGTTGCCGACCGGTCCTCACCGCGGGCGCCCCGATACGAGGATCTTGCCGTTATTGCGCTGGGATAGCTGCAGGATCCGGTCCGGTACAGCACCTACGACAAGAAGGCGGATTGGGTGGGGACAGGTACTCACCCGGTGTCAGTCGCCGCGGAGCAAGGCAACGAGTTCGCCTCCGGTTCCAGGAAGGCGTACCCCGGATTCTGTGCGGCCGTCAATTCCACAAGGGCTTGGCGGGCCGAGGCCGCCTCACCGGCCATCCCCAGCACCCCTGGAAGATCACAGAGCACCGTGAATTGCCAACCGCCAGTGTCCGCGGCGAGGACCTGACGGAACCACCGGGCTGCGGTCTTGACCTGTCCGCGGGACTTCGCCACGTGGGCGAACATGGAGCTGGTGATCACCTCTCCGGGTCCGGGGGTGTCTTGGCAGTGCTTGCGGTATCGCTGCGCGGCCTGATCGGCCTGATCCAACAGGCCGGCCAGGAGCAGCCCCCGCACCCACGACGATCCGACGATGGCTGCTTCGTGCAGGCCGGTCTCGAACGACTCCGCGCGGGCGTCGATCTGCCGTACTCGCTCGCCAAGGCCGTCCATGCGACCCAGCCCCCCGCATGCCGCCGCGAGACCCCACGTCGTCAGCTGCACCGCGGCCGGCGCGCAGCGCGGATCGGCGAGTATCGCAGTGGCCGTTTGGGCGGCCTGGACAGATCAGCCGAGGAAGGCATCAATAACCGAACGCATCCCGGCAAGATCGAGGGCGGCGGCGCCATCGGAGATGGTGCTCGCGACGGCGTCGAGCACCGCCTCGGCTTCTGCGGGACGGGCCAGTCCCCAGGCCAACGCGGCGACCCGGGGTATCACCGCTTGGATTCGCCTCGCTGTCGGTGCGAGCCAGGGAGCCCAGCGTGGCGAGCTCGGCGTCGGCCTCGGCCACCCGGCCAGACCACGTCAGCGCGTTGCCCAGCAGCAGGCGCTTTCGCCGGTACCGAGGACGAGCGTGCACAGGGTGGACGCGGCGATGCGAGTAATCGGCTACCTGTGTCCGGTCGGGGTGGGTGCGCGGTCGGGGTTAGTTAGTCGCCGCGAGCACCGGCGGCGAGTCCGGTGCGGTCGAGGGGTTCTGGGACAGCGTCTTGAGGAGTTGCTCGACGGCGGTGGGCACGGTGAAGCCGGTGGGTCCGATGCTGACACAGGACCAGCGGCCGTCACTGACGACGGGCACGCCGGCTTTGGCCATGCTTTCCACCAGGTCGCCGGCGAGGTATCTGTGGCGGCTGTCCCAGACCCGTTGACGGTCGGCCTGTCCGAGATCGGCCCACCACTGGTGAGCTAGTTGCAGGGAGTTGCTCATCGCGGAACCACCTTCTGGGTAGGCGTTGTCTGTTGAGCCTGCAGCTCGACGGTGTAGTCGGCGGAGATCATTGAGGCCCGAGTTAATGCTGCTACTCCGGTGCGGTAACGACGAATATAGTCATCGCCTCGGTGGAGCAAACCATTGCACCGATTGGAGGCGGCTCGTTATATCCGCTTATATCCGCGTAAAGAGTACTGGGATAGATCGTCGGGCGCGCATTCATCTGTCTTGCCCCATTACATGCCCCCCACGATGCGTGGGTGAGCATCATCCAGCTGTGCCGGCTTAGGGCCGTCCTACCGGGGAACGGGGGCGTCGCCAGCGGTGGCGGAGGTGTCGAAAACCTGTTGGGTGAGTTGGCGCTGGGTGGCTACGAGGTCGCCGACGACCTCGCGCTGTGTTGCGAGTAACTGCTCAAACGGGTCATAGGCAGAGGTCAGCGCGGTGGAGTCGACCTGGCGAGCCAGATCGGCCCACACCTGGACCGACCTCAGTGAGGTGTCCAGCCCTTGACGCACGAGCTGGGCCATTGAGTCATGCGCGCGCTGGGTGATCGGACCTGCGGCGTCATGGACAGGGCGCGGGCCTCGGTCGTCGCCAACGTCGGTGACTCGTTGGTCGTCTTTAATATGCGTAAGCATGTATCGGTGCTCCCGGGTCTCGGGGGATGCCGTATAAACCGTCCACGGACCACCCTCCTCGTGATCGGCGCAGCGTGCAACCACCTCCGCAATAAAATCGGGGTAACATTTAAAAGACCCGGCGATGACAATACGTCACAACTCCCGTCGCCAGTGGACGACTTTACTGGTAGGGCCGCTGCTGATGTCGATCCGGATTTACCCGTGGGCGCAGCGGCTGTTGCGGGCCGGTCGCATCGACGACCGCTCGGATCAGGTGGTGGTCGGCAGACAGCTGGCACACCGGGTCCGCCCGGGCGGCGTCACCGGTGAGCTGGAAGGCCTGGCACCGGCAGCCGCCGAAGTCGACCTCTTTGCGCGGGCAGCTCCGGCACGGCTCAGGCATCCACCCTGATCCCCGGAACCGGGTGAACGCCGCAGAGTGGTGCCAGATCGTGCGCAGTGAGTGCTCTCGCACGTTGTCGATGTCCAGCCCGGTGATCTGCCCTGCGGCCGGGCACGGCAACACCCGCCCGTCGGGTGCGATGATGATGTGCCGCCGTCCCCAGCCATGCATGCATGGTTTCGGGTAGGGCTCGTGGTAGTCCGCGACGACGTAAAGGATCTCGAGGGTGTCGCCGTGCGTCGCTCGCGCTTGGGTCACTGCTTGCTCCGCAGCGACAACCTGTTCGCGCGTCGGCAACAGCGTTGACCGGTTGAGTAAAGCCCAGCCGTAATACTGCGTATGCGCGAGCTCGAGCCGGTCGGCACCCAGCGCAGCGGCGAGCTCCACCAGCGGGCCGATCCGGCTGATGTTCCCACGATGCAGCACGACGTTGATCGTCAGTGGCAGTGCCAGCGCCGTGACCACTCGGGCAGCCGCGATCTTGCGGTCCCAGACGCGGGCACCTGCCACCTCGTCGGCCGCCGTGCGGTCGGCGTCCTGGATGCTGAGTTGGACGTGGTCGAGGCCAGCCTGCGCGAGCTCGGTCGCACGCCGCTCGTCGAGGCCCACCCCGCTGGTGACCAGGTTGACGTAGAAGCCGAGATCGCGGGCCCGTGCGGCAAGCTGGGTCAGGTCGGGCCGGGCCAGCGGCTCGCCCCCAGTGAGGTGCAGTTGCAGCACGCCGAGCTGCCGAGCTTCGTCCAGCACGCCCAGCCACTCCTGCAGTGCCAACTCCGCTGCTTGCGGGACGGCAACGGGATTGGAGCAGTACGGGCAATGCAGCGGGCAGCGGTAGGTCAGCTCGGCGAGCAAGCCCAGCGGCCTATCCATTGCCGGCTACCAGCAGGCCTTGGGCAATCAGATCACGCAGCAGCGACATGACGTCGTCGACCGCGACGTCGTCGTACGCCTCGCCGATCGACTGCAGCACGTCGGCCACACTGTGGTTGCCGTCGCACTGCCGGACCACGGCAGCCGCCGTCTCGTTCATCATGAGCACACCCTCAGGGAACAGCAGCACCGTCTCACCGCTGAGCGGATCGGTCCCGGCGCGCACCCCGCGGCGCAGCTGCGGCCGGTCGGTGAGCGACAACGCCGCCATCATCGAAGCAGAGCATGCTCGATCGCGTCGAGTATGCTCCACAGCACATCGGTCTTGAACGCCAGCGCATGCAAGGCGGCGTCCTGACTTTCCCTGGACGCGCAGTGCGACAGCACGATATCCAGGGCGTCTGCGCATTCTAGGCGGGCCTGGCCTATCCGCGAGTCAAAGTAGACCAAAGCGTCTTGGTCGATCCACGGATAGTACTTCCTCAACGCGGTCGTGCGCGCCGCCATCGCCTGCGGTGCGAACAACTCGGTCAATGACGACGCGATACCCTCGATCCATGTCCTGGTCCGAGCAAAGGCGACATAGGAATCGACTGCGAAGCGCACCCCCGCCAGTAAGTGCAGTTCGTCGATGACCTCCGCTCGGTTCAATCCGACCGCATCAGCCAGCACCAGCCAGCGGGCACAACCACCGTCGCCGTCGGTGGTGCCGTCATGATATGAAATTCGAGGAAGCCACCGCCGGCGGACCTCTGGTAACGGGCAGTTCGCAATGATGGCCGCGTCCTTCTGCGGCAGACTCCGCTGGTAATACCAGCGGTTGGCCACATAAGCCCGTAAGTGAGCAGGCTCAAGCTCACCGGCGGCCATCCGCTGATGAAAGGGATGCTTGTCCCAGTAGCTGCGCTGTTGCGCCCGCAGCATGCCTTCGAAGTCGTCCCGGTTCAGTGCTGGCAGGTTTTCATCCATCTTTCCCCCTCTGCTGATGGCTCGACCCCGCAAGCGGGTCTCGGTGCTGCGGCTCGTATCAGGGTCACAGCTCGTATTGGGCACCGTCCTCGGCGATGCTCGCGCCGGCATTGGCGAGGAACGCCCGTTCGGGCCCGTCTTCGAACAGCATCGGATTGGTGTTGTTGATATGGGTGTATACCACTTGAGTCCCCGTCGGTTGGCTAAGCGAGCGGAGGCTGCCGTCGGCACCACTGACGGGCAGGTGGCCCATCGAGCGGGCCGTCGCAGTGCCACGCCCGTGCTGGCTCATCTCGTCATCGACCCAGAACGTGCCGTCTACCAGGACCAGATGGGCTTGGTCAATATGCTTGAGCGCAGTATCGCCCAGCACTGCGACCGAGGGCAGGAACACCACCGAGCGAGCGGTACGCTGGTCGGTGATCCGGTAACCGATAACCACACCAGAATCCGGACCCCCGCTTTGGAGAACGCCGCCTTGCAGAACGCCGCTTTGTGCAACACTGCCGCGTGCGTAGCGAGGAAGCCGACCGCAGCTGGCATCGAAAGGCTCACACCAGATCGACGACGCGGCGCCATCTCGATACTGCAACGTGAACCGCTCACCAGGGCGAACCTCGTGCCAACGGATGACCGTGTAGCTCTCCAACGTCGGGAGCATCCCGCAGTGGGTCAGCAGAGCTCGCACCGCCGCGGTTGCGTACACGTGCAACTCGCCGGCCTGTCGAAGCGACAGCAATCCCAACGTGTGGTCGAGCTCGGCATCGGTGAGAAAAACGCCATGTATCGGTGCAGTAGAATGGCCTACTCCAGGCCATAGGTCAGCACATTCACCCAGTGCGGCGTCGAGATCTGGCCCAGCATTGCCCAGAAACCACTCGCCGGCCCCGTCGCCGACGGCAATGGTGCAAGACCGTCGCCGAGTCACGGGGCGTGAGCCAGACCGCGCGGCGTCACATACCGGGCATCCGCAGTTCCATTGCGGGACTCCACCGCCGGCCGCAGAGCCTAGAATGCGAACGAACATCTCAATGCCAGCTGGTCGCCCTCAGAGTCTGACTAACCTCAGCGTCGAGCCACGTACATCGTTACTTCCATGGGCGTCTCTAGCCGTTCCCAGGTTGGCGCCACCCACCGCCGGCGTGCACGTGGCGCACTCTGTGTGGATTCCTCGAGTGTCCCACCGGCAACACGACCATGTTGACCGGGAATAGCAACCATATCTGACCTCCGCTGCACCTGAGACTGGCTCAAGTAATGGGTGTAAACTCTATTTATCATTACAAATAGAGACTTTATCGTGGCAGAGCGTGTCGACCGATGTCAAGGGGCCGGCTGAGGCTTGGCTTTTGCCGTTGACAGCACAAGAGCCCGTCGCCTAGCGTCGAATCGGTCTTACCGCTGCTCAACGCAGGCGGTCCCGTTCGGTCGGGGGAGGCCTAGTGGGAGCGGTGCTCGTCGACAAGGACGATCAGTACGTCCTGAATCACTGCACCCGCTTCCTGGCCCGCGACTCGACCGACTCCCGGCACAACTTCGGCCAGTACGAGCCGGACGACCCGCGGGCGGTGGTGTGTGAGGCGTGGCGATTCCCGGTCGTGGACTCTCACTATGACGGTGTATCCGCGGAGTCGTCCTACGCCTACAACGACGTGACCTTCGTCTACGACGGGCGGGTCTCCCGACCCGAGTCAGTCGAGGTGGTCGGCTCGTTCGGCGACCTGTTCGCCCCGGTGCCGCTGCGCCCCGTGCGGTTCATCGGTGAGGACACCGGACTCCACACGGTGACCCTGCGAGTGCCCAAGGCGCAAGTGCACACCTACAAGTTGGCGGTCGACGGGCGCTACCAGCTCGATCCGATAAACCCGCAACGATCGGTTGCCGACAACGGACAACCCTGGTCGCGGTTTTTCACCGATGCCTGCCAGGTGCCACTGGTGCTGAGCCGCCGCGAGCGTGAGGTGCTCGGCAGGCTCGTCACGCATCTGCTTCCGTTCCGGTTGGCCGAGAACCGGCGGTCTATCCAGAAGGCCTACGACGAGCTCGACCGTGCCGCGCGCGGGGAGGAGTTCCCGCTGGCCTACCGGCTGGACGAGGAGGTCGGCGTCGTCAACTACATCGACAAGGTGCTGGCCCGCCCCGAGCAGCACAACGCCGATGATTACCACACCTGCCTGGCGATCATCGACGGCCTGCTGCGGGCCCGCACCGGCGGCAAGGACCCACTGCAGTTGCCGATCGAGGACTACGCCCAGCTCTACAACGAGATGGCCACCGATCAGGTCGAGGGCTGGGACACCTCCCGCTACGGCAGCCCTCGGTACTTCCTGCTGCTGCTGCGGCGGCACGCGATGACCGGTGCGTTCGTCCACCCGAAGGCCGGCGGCAACTCGGGCGCAGCCGGGTGGAGCTACCTGGAGGGCCGGTTCACCGACGGGCAGGGTCAGACGCTGTTCGACTGGCGCCGGGCGCTGGAGGTCCCGCTGGGTCACAACACCGATTACCGGGGGTGACAGCGTGGCTGATGAGGAAACCGACGTTGTGGTGATCGGCAGCGGAGCAGGTGGTGCCCCGCTCACGTCGGTGTTGATCAGTGCCGGGCGCCAGGTGCTCGTCTTGGAGAAGGGGCCGCTGCTGCGCACCCAGTACCAGGCGCCGGATGGAGTGAGTGACTTCAAACGTGACGAGACGTTCGCCACCGGATCAGAGAAGCGCATCACGATCCCCGGGATGGCCAACCAAGGCGACACGTTCTACTCCAGCCATGTCGAGCCGGACCTCAATGACGAACCGCACGTCTACGAGGGTGAGGACGGCTTGGATCGGGCCACGATCGAGGGGTACACGGCCCAGGTGGTCGGCGGGGGCACGCAGCTCTACGGCGGCGTCTCGCTGCGGTTCACACCCGATGACTTCCGGCTCGCCTCGTTCAATGACGGTCGGACGGATCTGCGCGACGACCCGAAAGGCGACGTTGCGCGGGAGGCCCGCGACTGGCCGATCAGCTACGACGAGCTCGAACCGTACTACTGCAAGGCCGAGGACCTCGTCGGCATCAACGGCACTCGCGACGGCCAGCTCAAGCCGACGTCGGAGGAGCACTACCAAACTCCGCTGGAGCCCAATCCGATCAGCGCCTACGCCGCCGCGGGCATGGACGCGTTGGGAATGCGGCGCTACCGCACGCCGCTCGCGGTCATCACCGCCGACCACGCACCGAGTGGGCGGACGATCCCGGCCGACCGGGACAGCATCAAAACCGCCTTCGTGAACCGGTATGGCGACCCGCTCGGACTGAAGTCCAACACGTGGGTGTCCCTGCTGTCCCCCCTGGTCGGCAAGCCAGGCTTCGAGTTGCGGGCCAACTGCGTCGTGACCCACCTGGAAGCCGACGGCGCGAAGGTGACCCGCGTGCATTACCGGGATCCGACCGGCGCGGCTCGTTCGGCCAAGGCCAGGACCGTGGTGGTGGCCTGCTCGGCCATCGAGTCAGCACGACTGTTGCTGTTATCGGGGCAGCAGGACCCGGCGTTCGCTCAGCGTGCAAACCCGAACGGTTTGCTCGGCGCCTACTTCCTTACGCACTGTTTCGGCGGGGGGCAGTGTGTCGTGCCCCTGCCCGGCCGGGCGGACAAATCCAAGACGCTCGACAGCGACTGGGCAACCGATCACTGCGCCACCGCGGAATTCCTGCACGCCAATGGGTTGTGGGCCGGCGGCGCGATCTACAACAACACCTCGGACGGGGCGCTGCCGATCTCGCTGGCCCGGACGTGGCAGGCGGCGGACATGGACAACATGTGGAAGGGCTACCTGTCCGACACGAAATTGGTGGGTGCGGGTTTCGAGAACTATCTCGAGCACAACTTCGGCCGAAGGCTGTCGGTGGCCTTCATGGCCAACCAGGTGCCACAGCGCGGCAACCGCATCGAGCTGCATCCCACGGTGCAGGACAAATGGGGCCGGCCGGTGGCGTACATCCGCAAGACCTGGCACAGCCACGACCGGGCGCTGATGCGCACGTTCGCCGACCAGTGCCACCAGATCCTCGAGCGCGGCGGCGAGGTCAGCGACGTCAGCTCGGGCTCGGTGGAGGGCTCCGTGGTGCGCATCGCCAACCATGTGCTCGGCGGGGCCCGGTTCGGGACCGATCCGCAGGACTCAGTACTGGACAAGGACTGCCGGGTCTGGGGCCTGGACAACCTCTACGTCACCGACGGGGCGTTCATGCCGACCTCCGGCGGCGCCAATCCCACGTTGACCATCCAGGCGAACTCATTTCGCGTCGGCGACATCCTGCTAGGGAGGTGACCGGGTGGACACCCGGTTCGAGCAGATCTTCACCCAGCCCGAGAACGAGATCTTCCGGGTGGTGTTCTTCCCGGACCGGATCTACCACGCGCGCTATCTCAACGCGACGCCCTCGTCGCGCTACCGGTACAACGTCACTGAGGTCCGCGGTGGTCCCGGGATCACCGTGATGAAGGGCGAGGTGTATCTGGGTGGGTCGCGGCTGTGCGGGATGTTGCGCGTGGAGTACGCGGCCAGCAGGCTGGTCGAGCAGGCACGCGAGTTCAACCGCCGGCTGGGCCCGACGATCAAGGCCTGGGTGCGGATGATACCGGCTGACTCGACAAAGAGCGGCGAGACGACCATCACTCTGCATTGGGATTCTCTGATCGGCGCTTATGCCACTGAGATCTGGGAGACACTCGAGCCACCGGCCGGTTCCAGCCACGATTACCGGGTGCTGGCGCTGATGGGCCGGGACGCTCCCATCACCCGCGCCTCCGAGCTGAGTCCAGCGCTGGCCGACCTGCCGTCGCTGCGTCAGGTCGCCATGGCTTTCCGGGAGGACGACCGGTTGTTCCCCACCGGAGCACCGATTGTCAATGTGCAGTGGGACAACGCCTATCTCCGTTCGCACCAGGAGCCGCGGACGCCCCAGCCGAGCTCGCCGGAGAACACCATCCTCGACCAGAACTACCTGCTGAACTTCCAGCGCGGCTTCTTCATCCAGGACGCGGCACAGGTCGCACCGGTGAACTACCGCAACGCGATGACCGATGAGAACAACCCCGAGCGGCGCGAGGACAACATCATCCAGATGCGCTGGCTGGTGCAACGCGAGCTGGGCGGCGATCTCATCTTCTTCCATGAGGTCACGATCCCGCCCGGTGCAGTGGAGGGAACGCACCGGCACATCGGTTCCGAAGAGCTGTACTACATCGTGTCGGGATCCGGGATCGCGTACATGGCCGACGGCGACGACCCGACGACCAGCGACCGGCCGTTGGTGCAGCGGATGGTGTACGGCCTGGACCCGATTCAATGCCGGGAGCTGCAGGTCCAACCCGGCAGCATGATCTACACCAAGAGCGGTGGGGTGCATGGGATCCGCAATCCCGGCACGGAACCGCTGAAGTTCGTCGCCTTCCTGTACCAGACCACATAAAGGGGGAACCGTGGCCCAGCTGGTGCACACGGACAGCATCTTCCGGGTCGATCCGGGGGTGACACCGCCGTATGACACCGACAACCCGCTACTGCGCCTCCTCGGTCTGGTCGAGACGGCCCGGCTGGTGGGGGCTCGGGAGGTGTACGAGCACAACTCATTGCAGTACCTGTTCCCGCTGACCTGGTTGCAGTTGTGGGGGCCCACCGCCCCGGAGACCGACAACCTCGATCCGGCGCAGCAGGACACCAAGACGGACTTCCAGAAGCAGAACGTCCGCGACTTCCGGCTCGGCGACACCCGCGCGGTGCGGGGCTGGGCTGTGGTGGGTGGCCAGCGGGTGCCGATGCTGCAGCTGTCCTACCGCGCCGGGCCCGACTCGGCACTGGCTCAAGGAGGCGCGGACCTCGGCGACGCGATCGGCCTTGTCGTCTCGGTGCGCGGTGGGCAGCCGGTCACCTTGCGCGCTCCCTATGACGCGGAAAGCGGGCGCTACCTCGTCGAGCTATGGGGGCGCTCCGCCGACGGCGTGCGCAATCTGGTTGATGACCGGGGCCGGGTGGCACTCGACGCCGGGCTGCTGCAACCGCGGCCCGACGTGGTGCAGGGCGGTGGCGACGACTTCGCTCGGGAACGGGTGGATGGCCAGGACTTGCGCTCGGTGGCACCGCAACACGCGATGCACCCGGTGCTGCCGTTGCACGTCGACGTCCGGTGGACCGCCGGCGCTGACGGCGGCGGCGCATCCGACCCGGGCAGTGGTGCGTTGCGGCTGGGATTCGAGATGCAGATCCGTGGGTGGGACACCTACCTCAGCGTGGGAACGAGCCCCAATCCGCACGGTGGCGTGGGCTTCCTGGAGTACCGGACCCTGTTCAGCGAGTACGGGAACTACGCCGGCAGCGGTGAGTTGATCCGCCGGCTGGAGCCCTACAACCTCGACGCCTACGGCAACAAGGGGCACGCCAGCGGCGACGTCGAGCCGTTCATGGCGGTCACATATATGGACCTGCACGTGCTGGAGCCGGCGTGCGCCATCGGGCTGCACCGGCACCGGGACAACCAGGAGATCTTCCTGATGCTCTACGGCGACGGGATCATGGTGATCGGGGACTGGGCAGACTCGGGGACCCGGACCCGATCCTTCGAGGTGCGGCCGCTGACGGCTGGCTCGCTGGCCATGCTGCGCGGCGGGAACCTCCACGGGCTGGCGAATCCCACCGACCGGAGGGCCTCGTTGTTCATGTTCGGCGGCTACGACTGAGCAGCGGGGAGCCCCTCGATGACGGTGCCGGGCAACCCGCTGCGCCTGGGCGCGACGTGGGACCAGACGGCGACGAACTTCGCGGTGTTCTCGTCCGCTGCGGCCTACGGCGGGTCGGTCACGCTGGCACTGCTGGACGATGCGCCAGGCGGCGGGATCACCGAGCGCACCGAGCCGATGTGGCCTGATCAGGACGTGTGGAGCTGCCGGGTGCCCGGCGTCGGTCCAGGTCAGCTTTACGGCTACCGGGTGACCGGGCCCTTTGATCCCAGTCGTGGGCTGCGGTTTGATCCATCGGCCCTGCTCGTCGACCCGTATGCCTATGCGTTGAGCCCGGCTGATCCGGCGCAGCCGCGACGGATGCACTCGGTGGTGATCGACCCGGCGTTCGACTGGGCGGACGACCACCCGCCGCGCACGGCGTGGGCGGACACCGTGGTGTACGAGACGCACGTCAAGGGGCTCACTGCGAGACACCCCGCGGTACCGCAGGCACAGCGCGGTACCTACGCGGGACTGGCCCACCCAGCGGTGCTGGGGCACCTCAGCGAGCTCGGCGTGACCGCGATCGAACTGATGCCGGTGCACCAGTTCGTCTCCGAGCAGGTTCTTCTCGACCGGCAGCTCACCAACTACTGGGGTTACTCCACGCTGGGGTTTTTCGCCCCGCACGCGGCCTATAGCTTGTCGGGCAGCCGGGGCCAGCAGGTGCGGGAGTTCCGCGAGATGGTGCGTTCGCTGCATGCCGCCGGTCTGGAGGTCGTGCTGGACGTCGTGTTCAACCACACCACGGAAGGGCATCCGCAGGAACCGGCGCTGTCGTTGCGCGGTCTGGCCAACGAGGTCTACTACCGCCTGGATCCCGACGACCCCAGCCGCTACGTCGACACCACTGGTACCGGCAACAGCCTCGACACCGGTCGGCCTGAGGTGCTCCGGCTGATCTGTGACTCGTTGCGTTGGTGGGTCGCGCAGATGCATGTCGACGGATTCCGATTCGACTTGGCTGCCGCGCTGGCCCGGCAGCACGGTTACGTCGACCGGCTCGCTGCCTTCTTCGATCTGGTGTATCAGGATCCGGTGCTGTCCGGGGTGAAGCTGATCGCCGAGCCGTGGGACTTCGGCGCTCCCGACAGTTACGCCGTGGGTCGATTCCCGGTCGGCTGGGTGGAGTACAACGACACCTATCGCGACATGGTCCGAGACTTCTGGCGAGGCCGGGGGCAACGCCGCAATCTCGCTACCCGGGTGGCCGGCTCCAGCGATATCTACGGGGCAACCCGCCGCGGACCCGACGCGTCGATGAACTTCGTCACTGTACACGACGGGATGACACTCACCGACCTCGTCAGCTACTCCCGTAAGCACAACGAGGCCAACGGTGAGGGCAACCGGGACGGCACTGCCGACGACCGATCCACCAACCATGGCGTGGAAGGACCAACCGACGATCCGGCGGTGCGCGCGGTGCGGCGGCGGCACCGGCGCGCGCTGCTGGGCACGATGCTCGTCTCGCAGGGCGTGACGATGATCGGCGGTGGCGACGAGATCGGGCGCACTCAGGGCGGCAACAACAACGCCTACTGCCAGGACGGCCCCACGTCGTGGCACGACTGGACCTCCACCGACGACAGCCGGGCGATGACCGCGTTCACTGCGCGGATGATTCGCCTGCAGGCGGCGCATCCGGTACTACGCAGGCGCAGCTTCCTCACCGGCACGGTCGCTGAAGTGGGGGCGCTGGCGGACGTGACCTGGATCGGAGCAGGCGGGGCGCCGCTGTCCGGCGATGGCTGGGCCGATCCTGGCGCACGCTTTCTCGGCTGGCTGCTCGCCGGTGATCGGTTGGATCTGATCGACGCGCAAGGCACTCCGCTGACCGATGACGACGTGCTCGTGCTCGCCAACGCCGGCGACGAACCGGTGACCTTGCCGCTACCGGGGCGACCTGGCGCAGTCTGGACCGTCGAGCTGGACAGCAGCACCGACGACGGAGCGCCGGTATCAGCTGCACCCTTGAAGGTCGGTAGCCCCATCACTGTCACGCCGCTTTCGCTGGTGGTCGCCGTCGCCCCGCTATCCGCCAGTACGACTGGTTGAACAGATGAGGAACTGGAGGAGTAGGGGCGTGAGAGCAGTTCCACGCCGATGGTCGCCTCAAGCGCGTCGTTGCCCCTTAATCCACTGAGATCAACCCGCCGAGCATCCCATCCGCAGACGGCCTCCCTGGGTTGACGATGCCGTCAGAGCAGTTCGAGCTCGAGTGCCGGGTCGACGCGATGCAGCCGACCAGGGTCGGCGGTGAGCGTGGGCCAGCCGCGAGTCCGGGCAATGTGGACGATGTGCCCGGCGCACCCGTCGAAGACGTCGGCCTCCATCAGCAGCTGGTCCACTTGGCCCGCAGCCACGGCGTCGAGCTCACCGAGCACCACGGAGGGATGGCCCAACACTTCGGCAAGCTGCGGACCGGCGTCGGGTCGGACCGCGCGCACCTCGGCCAGGGCGAGCGTGGGCAGATAAAGCGGCAGGGACATGGTTCGTGCGGTGGCGAACCACGCCGCAGCGGACACCCGCCCGCGGACGAGCGCGGCCAACGCGGAAGCGTCGAGGACTTTGCCGCCGATCACGCCGCGGTGTCGGGTGCGACGATGTGCCGACGGCGTATCTCCTCATCGCCGGGCCACTCGGCACCGAACCCCGCGTAGGCGCGGCGGTAGTCCTCGATTGAAGGGGCACCATGGCGGGCCACCATCCGCGCCTCGATCGCCCGGCCGCGCTCATCGTCGCTGGCGTTTGGCGGCGCCAGCGGTGGCAGGCCCTCGGCGTCGAGATCCTGTTGCTGTATCACAGCGCGCCACGGTAGCCCGATTGCGAGCACAGCACAAAGCTCCCACCCCAACAAGCCCAACCGATACCGGGCGCTGGGGACGCCTCACGCCACCAAGTGCGCATGACCCGGGCTCAACCATCGCGTCGACATAGACGGGTAGTCGACGCTCTTGATCCGTACCGCGCCAACTGCGCGAAGCGGCTGACCCAGCAAACCTACGAGATACTGACGAGAATTCGGCCAGCTGGGTTACCGGACTCCACGGCCTGATGCGCCGCAGCGATGTCATCGAGGGAGTAGGGCGGTGCTACCGGCACGAGGAGCTGCGCGGCCGCCGCGGCTCAGGTGATGTCGTGGGCCGCTTGGCGCTTGGCCTCGGTGGGGAAGTCGTCACTGCCGAGCAAGCGGAGGCTGACGTTGGCGAACAGCAACGGCCAGAACGGCAGCGCGGGACGGTCAGCCGGCGAGGAGTAGGCCGCGATGACCGCGCCCTGGGCGACCACCCCGGCGTCGACGTCGGCGTTGGCTGATAACGCGACCTCGATGATGCGGTCGACGCCGTCTGGAGCCATCTCCCGGATCCGTGCGACCGGGTCGGGTCCGTCGAGGACAACAAGTTGCGGGATCACGTCGCCCAGCACCGTCCCCGCATCCACACCACGGCGAACGGTACCGATGACGCTGGCGCCGCCCCGGTGGGCGAGCTGTGCCGCCAGCGAACCGACCGCCCCATGCACGCCGTGCACCAGCACCGTCTGCCCGGCTACCGGCCCGTCTGCGAACACCGCCCGGTGCGCGGTGATACCCGGAATGCCCAGGGTCGCTCCGAGTTCTGCGCTGACCGTCTCGGCAGTTCCCCGACCCGAAGCACGTCGGCGGCCGGACCCTGCCGCTCATACCAGGCTGCTCGCATCGAATCCTCCGCGCCAGTCATTGAATACTGTCGCAAAGTCCCCGACGGGCCCGGATGGAGCAAGTATGGAGATCGGATACACCCTGATGACCGAGCAGTCCGGACCGACCGACCTGGTCCGGTACGCGGTGGCCGCAGAGCAGGCAGGGTTCGCCTTCGAGGTATGTAGCGACCATTACTTCCCGTGGCTGGATGCCCAGGGCCATGCGCCGTATGCCTGGAGCGTGCTCGGCGCCGTGGCGCACGCCACCGAACGAGTCGAGCTCATGACCTACGTGACGTGCCCGACCTTCCGGTATCACCCGGCGGTCGTGGCGCAGCAGGCCGCCACGATGGGGTTGCTTTCCGGCAACCGGTTCACCCTGGGCGTGGGGTCGGGGGAGAACCTCAACGAGCATGTGGTGGGGCTCGGCTGGCCGTCCGTCGCGGTGCGCCACGACAGGCTTGTCGAGGCACTCGGCATCATCAACGCATTGTTTGATGGCGGCTACCTCACCCTTCGCAGCCAACATTATCGAGTCGACTCGGCAAAGCTGTGGGACTTGCCCACGCGGCGGGTGCCGATCGCGGTCGCAGTATCGGGCCCTCGGTCCTGCGGGGCGTTCGCACCGCTGGCCGACCACATGATCGCCGTCGAGCCGAAGCCGGAGCTGGGCAGGATGTGGGAAGCCGCGCGGCCGGGCAAAGGCGCGAGCCGCCGGATCGGCCAGTTGCCGATCTGTTTCGACACTGACCGCGATGCTGCCGTCGCCAGGGCGCATGAGCTGTTCCGCTGGTTCGGTGGCGGATGGCGGGTCAACGCCGACCTGCCTTCCCCCGCCGGATTCGCAGCCGCCACCCAATTCACGCGCTTGGAGGACATCGCCATGCACATCTCCTGCGGGCCTGACGTCGCCGCCCACGTGGCCGCGGTGCGACCGTATGCCGAGGCCGGGTTCACAGATCTGGCGTTGGTGCAGATCGGTGGAGCGCCCCAGCACCAGGAACCATTCCTCGACTACGCCCGGGCCGAGTTGTTACCGGCGCTGCGCACCGAGTTCGGTGCGGGCTGAAGCAAGGGTGCGTGTCAGGACGACTCGAAGGTGAACACGGCCTGCAGGACGTGCTTGCGGTGGATGTCCAGATCGGCGAGCAGCGCAGGGGCTTCGGCGAGGGATAGCACGTCGGTCACCAGGTGCTTGCGGATAGCGGGGCCGTCGGTGCGCAGCAGATCGAGTGTTTCGGTGGAGAGCCGCTCCCGATCCCAATAGTGTGCGAGCCCGCGGGGTACCCGGCCGATCTGCGCGCTGCGCAGGGTGAGGCCGTTGTGGTGGAACTCCTCGCCCAGCCGCAAGGCGTCCGCGCCCGACTGGTGGAACGCGAGATCGATCACGGTGCCTTGCGGGCGTAGCAGGCGCAGCGCGAGCCCAAGGGTGGCGGCCTGCCCGCGGCACTGGAACACGACGTCGGCGCCACGGTCAGCGGGTCCATGGCGCCAGTGTGCCTTCAGGGTCGGTGCCGGGTCGGCCGAGACCGGATCCACGGTCTCGAAGCCCAGCGCGGCGGCGGCGGCCCGGCGCTGTTCGGTCGGGTCGATCACCACCACGCAGGCTGCCCCGTGCCGTCGCGCGAACAGCGCGGTCAGCAGCCCGACGACGCCGGCCCCGGTGACCACGATGTGCCGGCCGCGCACCCCGTCGGCCAGTGAACGAACGTCTGTGCCGTGTAACTCGGCGGCCGCGTGAAGCAGACCGTTGGCGCAGATCGGACCCATATGCGCGACGTAGATACCGAGCAGCGGGTCGACATCGTCGGGTAGTGGCACGACCCGGTCCACCATCGGATTTCCCAGATACCGGCTGCGATGCCCGTAGGCCATGGCAACCAGCGCCCCGCTGGGAACCACCGGGGTGCGGCTGTCACCGACCCGCGCTACCTCCATGTAGCCCAGTCGGGTCACCGGATACGACAGTCCCGGCTGGTCCGCACGGAACAGCCCCGACTCTGCATCCCACCGTCCGGCCAGGAAGGGATTGCTGCCGCGCAGGAAGCTCAGCTCCGTCCCCGCGGACAGCCCGCTGTAGACGGTGCAGGCCTCGAACTCGCCCTCCGTGGGCCCCTCGGATGGTGGTCCCTCGTGGACCGTGGCAACCCCGGGTCGTTCGATGACCAGCATCCGCTCAGCCAGCACCGTGCTCACCTCCCAGTCGGACGGATTGGCCTGTCGCGGCTGACGTGGCCACCGCACACGCCAGCCGGTGAGTGCGTAATGCTTCCTGGTAAGGAGCCCGTACGTCATCGGCCACACCCAGGACGGCCTCCACGAAGGCGAGATCGGCGGCCGTCTTGGCATCCTCCGGCAGCACGGCGGTGGTGCGCGGTGTGCTGCCGTCAGCACTGCTACGGACCTGCAGTTCCTCTTCGGTGATCGACAGTGCCGACCCGTCGGCGTACACCTCGATTCCCGCGCGGTGCTTCCAACTCAGCCGGCAGCTCGCCGCCAGCGTCCCCACCGCGCCGCCGCAGAAGCGCAACAGGGCAACGGTGACCCCGTCGATGTCCGCGCCTGGTTCGTCCGGTGGTACCCCGTCAGCGAGCGCCGAGACCTCCGCCACCTCGCCGACGAGGAGTCGGGCGAGGTCGAGAACGTGTACGGCCTGCTCCACGATTTGCCCCCCGGAGCGGGATCGCTGTGACCACCACCCCACCGGTGGCACCCGATCCAGCCAGCTGCCGATAACCAGCCGGCGAGGCCGGTCAGCGAGCAACCGCTGGGCCTGTTCAACCGCAGCCGAATAGCGCCAGTGATGCCCTGTGGCAGTGACCACACCGGCTTGAGCGACTGCGCGGGCCACTCGTTCGGCAACTGCGCAGTCGATCCCGAGCGGTTTTTCGACGAACAGCGCCATCCCGGCGTTGGCCACGGTCTCCTCCACGGCGCCGTGCGCGAAGGGTGGTACGCAGACGTAGACAGCGTCCAGCCCGGCGTTGAGCAGACCGTCCAGGTCGGGCGCCGCACGCACGCCGTAGTACTCGGCGAACCGCGCGGCCCGCACGGGGTCGACATCGGTGACCGCAACCAGGTGTGCCTGCGGGATCAGCGCCAGCGTCTGGGCGTGGCGGGTGGCCACGCCGCCCGCTCCCACGAACCCGATCCGGCACCCGGCCACCACGACCTCCCTTGTGGTTCTGCTTCTGGAGCCCTGGTTTCGACCGATCTGCACACCGGGAACTAGTAGGTCACTATTAGGTCACGATTGTACTGCCGTCTATTTTTGGGAGGTGAAGGATGGCGACCTGTCCGGACAGTCAAGGTGGTTCTTCGGCGTGGCCGTTCGGTACCGGCTTGGACGCCGGCCCCGACGTGCGCAGCTGGCTGGTCCGGCGCAGTAGCCACGCAAACCAGTGGTCGGCCGGCGAATTGCTGACCGTGAAGGCAGCGACATCGGTCAGCGTGGTGATCCCAGCTCGCGACGAGCAGGACACGGTGGGTGACATCATCACCACCATCCGCGAGGAACTGGTGGAACGAGTGCCGCTGGTGGACGAAATTCTCGTGGTGGACTCCAGATCCTCCGACCGCACCGCCGAGGTGGCCGCAGCGTCAGGCGCCCGGGTCGTCGCCCAAGATGACGTCTTGCCTTGGCTACCTCCTCTCGATGGTAAGGGCGACGCCCTGTGGAAAGGGCTCGCCGCAAGTAGCGGTGACCTCGTCGTGTTCGTCGACGCCGACCTGCACGGGTTCTCGGCCGACTTCGTGACCGGGCTGCTCGGGCCGCTGCTCACCGATCCGACTCTGGCCTATGTCAAGGGCTTCTACTACCGCCCCTTCAACCATCCGGCGCATACCGTGCCCGACGGTGGTGGACGGGTCACGGAGTTGGTCGCTCGCCCACTGCTGAACATGTACTGGCCCGAGCTAGCCGGTTTCGTGCAACCGCTGGCCGGTGAGTACGCCGGGCGGCGAGACATTCTCGAGCAAGTTCCCTTCGTCACCGGGTACGGCACGGAGCTGGGATTGCTGGTCGATCTACTCGAGCTGGCCGGGCTGGAAGCGATGGCCCAGGTTGATCTCGGTTACCGGCTCCACACCCACCAGGACAACGAGGCCCTCGGCAGAATGGCGGGCCAGATCATGCTCACCGCATTCGCCCGTCTGCAGCGGCAGGGCCGCCTCGTGATGGACGCACCTCCTTCGACCGTGCTCGCCCAGTTCCGCCGGGGAGACAGTGAATGCGGCATCCATCGAGAACTTGTTGTCACTGACATCGCGGTGCAAGAGCGACCACCACTTGCTGCTCAGCACGTTGCTGACGAGATCGTTGGCCAGGAGTACAGCGATGACACCGGGATCCTCATGTGACGCTGCGCGTGCTGATCAACGCGGGGCCGTGGCTGCCGGTGCCGCCACCCAGCTACGGCGGCATCGAGAACGTGCTGGCGACGCTGATCCCCGAGCTGCGGCGCCGGGGTGTGCACGTGGTGCTCGCCACCATCGGTGCGAGCACCCTTCCGGTCGACGAACGCCTCGTCAGCTATGACGAGCCGCAGTTCGGGAATCTGCAACAGCCCTATAACCAGGTGATGGGTATCGCGCACGGGCACCTCCAGGAGGTGGTACGTGAGTTGCGCAGACGCACCGACATCGATGTGGTGCACGACCACGTCGAGGTGGTCGGAGCGGCCGTCCTCGCCGCGATGGGCGCCGCGGTGCCACCGGTACTGCACACCCTGCATTGGGATCTGCGCAAACACCCCCAGTTCTACGGCAGCTTCAACGGCGGCGGGGTAGTGCGGGTCAACGGTGTTTCCGCGTCCCAGCTCGCGGCCGCACCCGAGGCGTTGCGGGCACACAGCCTCGGGCACGCGCACCTGGCGACACCGCTGGCGCAGGGTGCGGATCGAAGGACGGCACCAGTCAAAAGGGACCATTTCGTGACGCTCGGGCGCATCACGTCCGGCAAGGGCCAGCACATCGTCGCCCGGCTGGCCCGACAGTTGAATGTGCCGCTGGTACTGGCCGGCCCCGTCGGCCCTTACCACAACGCGGACGAACTGGCTGCCGGGCTGGAAGCCGACCCCTCTGCAGCGAGCAACCCTGACGTGCGGTACTGGCAGCGGGCGGTCGCCGAGCACGTTGACGGCCAACTGGTGCGCTGGGTGGGGACTGTCGGCGCACCGATCCGGGACGACTTGGTGTCCGGCGCTCGCGCCTCGGTGTTCCCGCTGCAGTGGGACGAACCTGGCGGCACTGCGGTAGTCGAGTCCCTCGCATTGGGCACTCCCGTCATCGGATTGCGTCGTGGTTGCCTGCCGGAACTGGTCGACCATGGACACACTGGGTTGCTCGCCGACACGGCCGAGGAGCTCGCTGCTCGGCTGGGCCGTGCTGGCGAACTGGACCCGCAGGCCTGTCGCATCGAGGCAACACAGCGCTTCACCCCCGCGGTGATGGCCGAGAAGTACCTTCAGTTCTACGACAGGCTGATCGGTCGTAGTCCGATCAGCTCTGGTAGCTCCGCGGTGTCGGCTAGCAGATCGTCGGCCTCCACGCGGTGACCAGGTAGGCCGGGCGAGTGTCTACTTGTCGCAGGCAGTGCCGTCGTGGTCGCGGTCCAACTCAGATCGGTAACCCGGTGCTCCGCTCCTGATCGGAGCCACACCTGCGGCCCGCGCCGCGGCGCAATTCTCGTAATAGGCTCCACCAGCACCGCTGCTATCCCACTGGGGAACGACAGGCCGGGTGGCGACAGGTTGCGGAGCGACGGGCCGGGGAGCGACCGGCTGCGGTGCTGCCAACTGGGGTGCTGCCAACTGGGGTGCTGCCAACTGGGGCCCGGCAGGCTGGGCCGCTACGGGCGTCCGCTCGCTGGGCGTCTTGACACGCTCTGCCGGTGACGTGGGTACCGCCTGGTGGGCAACTGTGGTCGGCGGCACCGGTGCGACCGGTGCTGGTGAGACCTCCGGCGCTGGTGAAATAGGTGGTGGCAATGCAGCCGCGGGCTCGACCGGTGCGCGTGGCGCGATCGACGACGGTACTGGGCTCACCGGCTGGTTCGGCACAGTGGTCGGGCTGCTCACGGTGAACACTACGGCCAGCGCACACGACACGGTACCGATGGCGGCAAGGCGTTTCCGAAAGCCGAAGAGTGCGATCCCGCCGAGCACAACCCCCACGATGGCGCCCAGCATGGTCACGGCGTTGAGAACTGGCACAGCTGAGCACATGACGCCGACGATGCCGAGGACGAGCGATGCCCACGCGAGGCCGACGAACCCCGGCCGAGGTTCGGTTGCCCTCGGGTAGCTCGGGGGCAACGGAGCGGTCGGGAATGTCACCTTGCGGGCGGCAGCGCTCTTGGTGGGGAGCCGGTCGCACAAGCTCATCGGTCACTCATCTCGGCGGGGTTCTACTGATGACATCCGCTGGATCGGGAGAAGGCCGTCGGTTGTTACGCGGCGCTGCTAGCACATCACCGACGGTCAGGTCGCAGCCACGTGAGTCCCAGGCCGGCCGTTCAGCGCGGCGGGTAGCCGGACAAGTCGCCGGCGCCTTGCTCGAGAAGGGTTTCGACCATGTGGTGAGCGCAAGCATCGCCACCTCGACCGGCCCACTCGCTGTTGTTTCGGCCTGGGATGCCGACATCGAGGCCTACACCCGGTACAACATGGCCGATGGAGCCAAGATCCAGGCTGGCCGGTCCCGCTCTCCGCGGTGGCATCAGAACGGGCTGATCCTCACCCTCCAGCCCCACGCAGCGGCGATGACTCTTGGCGTAGACATCTTCGTGCGCAGTGGACACTGGAACGAGCGGACGTACGTCCACGAGTTGGTTCACGTGGCTCAATACAACGCCGGCAAAGTCCCTTTCCTGATCTCCTACTTCAGCTTGGCCGCCAAGGAGATCGCCAAGCGCGTTCTGACGGGTGAGCCCATCGACCCGTTGACGGCGGCACCCCATGAGACAGAGGCCTACGCGGTCGAAAAGCGGTTTGTGGAGTGGTTGCGGGCCGGCAAACCGGCCCCCGGTTCTTAACGCTGCAACCGCTGGTGGCCATGATCACCGTTGCAGTGCTCACCCTGCCAACCCGGCAGGCTGCCGATCGCTCAGCCGTCCCCGACCCGGCGGTCGAGCTCCGAGAAGCATTGCTCGATCGCCGCTGGATTCCCGCCCGACTCCTCGATGCACTGCTGGTAGCTGTGGCCGGCCGGTGAATTGAGGATCGAAACCCCGAATGCCACTATCCCGATCGCAAGGAGCAGTCCAATGGTGCCGAGCACGATCCCGGCGAGTGACAGGCCACCGTTGGTCGCCTCGCCGCGTCTGACCCGGGCCCGTCCGAGCAGGCCGAAGACCAACGCAAGTAGGCCCAAGACAATGCCGCCGATGATCGTCCAGGACAGCACCAGCGCCAACAGGCCCAGTACCAGCGCGGCAATCCCGAAGCCGTTGCGGGGCCGTCTCACGGGTGCGCCGTACCCAGGATCCCCCGACGTGGTCATTCCACTTACCTCACTTCGTCGACGGCCTGGTTCGGTGATGATCGCACCAATGGCCCAGGCGCGCATCAGGTTGCGGGCGGCGTCTTCGGCTGGGTGGGCCGCCGCCGTGACCGAATAGCTATCCTGATAGGGGTTGAAGAGAGGTGCTCGCGTTGCGTCGACTCGTCTCGGGCGTGGAATTGCTTCGCACTATGAAGAGATCCGTCTCAGCGACCCTTATCGCGCTGCTCCTGCTGCTGGCTATGGGCACGCTCGGCTCGTGCGCTTCGGGTAACGAAGGGCCGGGCGCCTCGCCGAGTGCGGCCGTCTCGCCTCAGGTGCAGATGTCGAACCGCCTGGCGATGGTCCAGACGCAGATCGCTGCCAGGGGGATCAAGGATTCCAGGGTCCTCGAGGCGATGCGAACCGTCCCGCGCCACGAATTCGTCCCGCCCGCGCAGATCAGCCGAGCGTATGGGGACCGGGCCCTGCCCATAGGCGAGGGGCAAACGATCAGCCAGCCTTACATTGTCGCCCTCATGACGGAGCTCCTCGACCTGCAGCCCGGCGAGACGGTCCTTGAGGTCGGTACCGGCTCCGGGTACCAGGCGGCAATTGCCGCCGAGCTGACCGACCGGGTCTACACCGTGGAGATCCTGCCGGAGCTCGAGCAGCGCGCGGCCGGGACACTCGATCGGCTCGGCTATGCAGACGTCCAAACGAAGAACGCAGACGGATATTTCGGATGGGCCGAGCACGGCCCCTACGACGCCATCATCGTCACTGCGGCTCCCGACCACATCCCCGCTCCTCTGGTCGGACAGCTGAAAGAGGGTGGCCGCATGGTGATCCCCATCGGTCCGCCGGGCAGCTACCAGACGCTGTGGCGGTTCACCAAGGAGCAGGGCAAGGTGGTCTCCGAGAACATCATCGACGTGGCCTTTGTTCCTCTAGTTCGCGAATCGTGACGGCGGTGGTGTCGCGGATCTGCGGATCGCTGCGGGCTGCCAGTAATGCGATCGCGTAGGCGAGCGCAGCACAGACGAACACGACC